>JBKPDY010000112.1:0-72463 GCA_046728155.1 Actinomycetota bacterium | reverse complement strand
GAGCAGGAGACCGATAGCGATCGTGGCGATCCCGTCGTAGATCCCGTCGCTGGTGAGCAGTGTCAGCCCGATACCGACCAGTGCGAGCAGCAGACCGACCAGCGCAGCCGCGTCCTCGAGCAGTACGACCGGGAGTTCTGGCACGCGTGCGTGGCGGATGAACCCGGCCCACGACAGGTCGCCGCGGATCTTCCCCGTCTCGTGCATCGCAGTCCGGAAAGAGTACGCTTCCAGACCGATAGCGATCACCAGCACCACGATGGGAACCCATTGCCAGCTCTCGATGGGCTCCGGATGCTGGATCTTGTGCATGCCCTCGTACACCGCGAACAGTCCACCGACCGCGAACAGCACGATCGAGACCACGAAGGCGTAGAAGTACCGCTCCCGCCCGTACCCGAAGGGGTGCCGGGCGTCCGCCTCCCGCCGAGCCCGTCTGGCCCCGACCAGCAGGAGCAGCTGGTTCCCCGAGTCGGCCACCGAGTGGATCGACTCCGCCAGCATGGCGGACGACCCGGTCAGCAGGAACGCGGCGAGCTTGGTGACCGCGATACCGATGTTGGCCGCCAGCGCGGCCAGGATCGCTCTCGTTCCGCCGGCCGCGCTCACCCGGCCGGCCCTGGTCGACGTCCCACACTGTCCACTGTGGTCATCGGCGGGTGAACTCCTTCATCTCGTCAACCGCTGGCACCGCGGTCGGATCCAGACCGTGGGCCATGGCCAGGTAGACCGACGCGAAGTCGGGAACGGAGATCAGCGACGCCAGCCGCTCCAGTGGCGAACCGCCCTCGGCCCTGATCTCGGTGCAGCGGACGCCGCGACGCGCCGCCAGTTCGAGCACCGCATCGGCCCGTCGCTCCTCCAGCGCGGCCGGCTCACCGGCCTGCGGCTCATCGTCGGCGAGGCCGCCGTCGCGGAGCACAACCACCCGAAGCCGGGTCGTCCCACCGTTCTCATCGGGGTCGGCGAAGATGTCCCGACCGGACTCGGCGAGTCCACCGTAGACGCCGTCGATGAGTCCGACCCGCCCGCGACCGGCCTCACCCAGTGAACCGGCGACGACCGGATACCGCGCGTTGGCCGAAAACATGTCACCGACGCGGCGGGCGGCGACCGTCGCCAACGGCGATGAGCCCCACACGATCGGCAGCGAGTTGGCCAGATCCAACGCGAGTGCCTTGCCCGGATTGACGAACGAGTCGGCGTCGGGGCGGCACCGCTCGGCGTCCTCGTCCAGTCGGACGGCGGTCTCGGCGAAATCCGCCTCGGCGATCCGCAGCAGACCCAGGGCTCGACCAGCCAACAGCACCGGAACGGTCAGCGCCCACAGGCTCACCCGGGCCGGAGCGCGTCGCGGTACCGGCACAAACGGCGCCCGATACCGCTCGGCCAGCCCTTCCACCTCGGAGTTCGGCGGGCCGATGGCCACCAACCTCGCTCCCCGCCGCCCGGCCGCCTCAGCTGCCGCGATCGCCTCGGGGCTGCGTCCGGACGCGGAGACGGCGATGACGGCGTCGGCCGCGCCGACCCAGCCAGGGATCCCGGCGCTGCGGTGTCCCACCACCGGGACCGGGCAGCGAGGGCCAGCCACGGTCTCCAACAGGTCCCCGGTCCGCGCCGCGGTTCCGACTCCGGCGACGACGACCGCACGGGGTCGGCCCTCGTCGGTCAGGCTCGCCAGGTTCGCCTCGGCCGCGAGCGTCGCCGACTCCCGAACCTGAGCCCCGGCCGAGGCGAGGGCGAACAACATCCGCGACGGATCCGCCGCCCGCAGACGCTCGCCGTCGTCGAGGAGCGCCTCGTCGACGTAGCGGTGTCCGCGGAGCCCGGCCATGCCGTCCAAAGGGTTCACTCCTCGCTGCCCGGCGCCGTGCGCGCTTCGTCGAGCAGCAGGACCGGCAGACCGTCGCGCACCTCGAAGACGCGCCCACACTCGGTACAGGTGAGGGTCCGGGCGGCCTCGTCATAGGTCAGCGGCGCGTGATGCGTGTCCGGACACGCGAGCAGTTCCAGCAGCTGCGGGTCCAGCGACACCGGTTCACCTCCAGTGAGTTGATTCCAGAAAGTCTAGGACCTTGGGTCAGCCGGTCCTGGCGCTGGCGAGCTCCCGCGCCGAGCGTCCCGGCGGCTCCGCGAGGAACCGGTCGACGAAGTCGGCCGTCTCCTGCCAGCCGGCCACCGCGACACACGGCACTCCCATTGCCCGTACGGGATAGTCATTACCACCCTCGTCCAGCCGGTCACCGACAAAGAGGACATCGTCGACGGTCAGGCCGAGCACCTCGAGCAGCTTGCCGACGCCGTACGCCTTGTCGATGCCCTTGCGGGTGACATCCACCGACGTGGAGCCACCGCTTCGCACCTCGAGATCGGGAAGGCGGGCCGCCGCATAGTCCCGTAGCGCCGCCTTCTTCGAGCCATCCGGGTCCCAGGCGTACTTGGCGGCCGGCGGCGCCGACTGGCCCAGCGCCGAAAAGGTGACCTGGCTGCCACGGTCCTCAATGATCTCGCCCCACGGCCGCGGCTCCCAGAGACCGAGTGCCCGGGCGCCCTCGGTGAGCACATCGACGACGCGACGCCGGTCGGCTTCGGCTATGTTCTCGGCGTACTCCTCATGCCAGTCGTCGTCGCGCCACCGGTAGTAACGCGTGCCGCAGGTCGGCATGAGATGCAGGCGCTCGCGGGCCGTCCCGTCCACCGTGAGGTACCGCAGAACCTGGCTGTCGAACTGTTCGAAGCGGCCGCCGGAGATGATGCACACGTCGATCCGGCCGAGAAGGCGGGCCAGCAGATCAGCCATTCGTGGTTCGATACGGGACTTGGAGACGGCAAGCGTGTCGTCGAGATCGAAGGTCAGCACGCGTACGCCGGCCACCGGCAACCTCCAACAGCGCAGGTTCGAACGCGGCAAGGCTACCGGACCGGCGTCCGGCGACTCGTCGTGCACAACCGGACCGGTCCACTACTGTCGGGTGGTGGCCGAGAACGGAGGCGAGGCGCGATGACCGAGCGTCTCCACCCGCGCGCGGGACTGCCCGCCGAGCCTGGTGACCTGGTCGACATCGGTCACCTCGTCACCGCCTACTACACCGAGCATCCGGACCCGCGGCTTGCCGATCAGCGGGTCGCCTTCGGCACCTCAGGTCACCGGGGTTCGAGCTTGCGGGGCAGCTTCAACGCCGATCACGTAGTCGCCATCAGTCAGGCCATCTGCGAGTACCGAACGGCGGCCGGAATCCGGGGACCTCTCTTCCTGGCCCGGGATACCCACGCGCTCTCGGAGCCGGCGACGGTCAGCGCACTCGAGGTCTTCGCCGCCAATGACGTCCGGGTGCTCATCGACAGCCGGAGCGGCTACACCCCGACACCGGTGTTGTCGCACGCAATTCTCACCTACAACCGTGGGCGGACCGATGGCCTGGCCGACGGCGTGGTCTGCTCACCCTCGCACAATCCCCCGGCCGATGGCGGCTTCAAGTACAACCCGCCCAACGGCGGCCCGGCCGGCGCCGAGGTGACGACCGCGATCGAGGAGCGCGCCAACGCGCTGCTCGCCGACGGACTCTCCGGGGTACCGCGGATACCCATCGCCCGCGCCCTGACCGCGGACACCACCGGTCGTCACGACTACCTCGACTCGTACGTCGGCGACCTGCCGGCGGTGATCGACGTGGACGCCATTCGCGATGCCCGGGTACGCATCGGAGCCGACCCATTGGGCGGCGCGAGCGTGGCGTACTGGGGCGAGATCGGTTCGCGGTACGGTTTCGACCTCGCCGTGGTCAATCCGTTGGTCGACGCGACCTGGCGGTTCATGACCCTCGACTGGGACGGCAGGATCCGGATGGACTGCTCCTCCCGGTACGCGATGGCTTCGCTGATCTCCCGGCGCAAGGATTACGAGATCGCCACCGGCAACGACGCCGACGCCGACCGGCACGGGATCGTCACGCCCGACGCCGGCTTGATGAACCCGAACCACTTCCTCGCGGTCGCCGTCGACTACCTTTTCCGCCATCGCCTCGGCTGGTCACCGACGGCCGCCGTCGGCAAGACCCTCGTGTCGTCGTCGATGATCGACCTCGTCGCGGCGGACCGGGGACGGCGACTGCTGGAGATGCCGGTGGGCTTCAAATGGTTCGTCGACGGACTGTCGGATGGTTCGATCGGGTTCGCCGGCGAGGAGAGCGCCGGGGCGTCCCTGCTCCGTCGGGACGGGACCGTGTGGACGACCGATAAGGACGGGATTGCACTGTGTCTGCTCGGGGCCGAGATCACCGCCGCGACCGGCCGGTCGCCGAGCAGCCACTACGGCGACCTGGTGGGCCGGTTCGGTGACCCCACGTACGCGCGGATCGACGCGCCGGCCGACCGGGAACAGAAGAGAAAGCTGGCCAAGCTGTCCCCCGATCAGGTCAGTGCGACGGAGCTGGCCGGTGAGCCCATCGCCTTGACCCTCACCCGCGCGCCGGGCAACGATGCGCCCATCGCTGGCCTGAAAGTCATCACGGCCACCGGATGGTTCGCCGCCCGGCCATCCGGGACCGAGGACGTCTACAAGATCTATGCGGAGTCGTTCCAGGGGCCCGCCCACCTCGCGCGGATCCAGGCGGAGGCGGCAGACATCGTCGCCGCCGCGTTGGCCTCCTGATCCACCCGTTCGATGCGGAAACAGTTGCCAAAGGGCTTGCCGGCGACGGAATCAGTCACGAGGATGGCGTATAGCCACTGGGGACCTCGGGAGAACGACATGGCCGAGCCGACAGCGAGAGAGCATCGCAGGGCCGCAGGCCCGAGGAGCGGAACGAGCGCGGAGGCGAGGACGAGATGACCGACAAGCAGGTGCTGCGCAACTTCGTGAACGGTTCGTACATGGAGCCGGTGGCCGGCGGGTATGCGGATCTTTTCGACCCGAGCACGGGTGAGGTGTACGCCTCCGCACCGGTCTCCGGTCCCGAGGACGTGAACGCGGCCATGGCGGCCGCCGCCGCCGCGTTCGAGACGTGGCGCGACACGATACCGGCCGAGCGCCAGCGCGCGCTGTTGAAGATCGCTGAGGCGGTCGAGGCCCGGGCCGACGATCTGCTCGACGCCGAGTGCCGGAACACCGGCAAGCCGCGCGAACTGACGGCCACGGAGGAGATCCCGCCCATGGTCGACCAGATCCGGTTCTTCGCCGGCGCGGCCCGGGTGCTGGAGGGCCGCTCGGCCGGCGAGTACATGGCCGGCCACACCTCCTACGTCCGGCGCGAACCCATCGGCGTCTGCGCGGGTATCACGCCGTGGAACTACCCGATGATGATGGCCGTCTGGAAGTTCGCTCCGGCGCTCGCCGCCGGGAACACCATCGTGGTGAAGCCCTCTGACACGACACCGGTGTCGACCCTGTTGCTGGCGGAGATCGCCGCGGAGTTCCTGCCGCCCGGCGTGCTCAACGTGGTGACCGGCGACCGGAACACCGGCCGGGCGGTCGCTGGGCATCCCACGCCGCGACTGGTCTCCATTACCGGCTCGACCCGGGCCGGCAAGGAGGTCGCCGCCGCCATCGCGCCGGATCTCAAACGTGCCCACCTCGAACTTGGCGGCAAGGCCCCGGTCATTGTCTTCGATGACGCCGATATCCCGGCGGCGGCGGAGGCTATCGCCGTGGCCGGGTACTTCAACGCCGGTCAGGACTGCACCGCCGCCACTCGTGTGCTCGCGGGGGCTCGCGCGTACGAGGACTTCGTCGCTGCCCTCGCCGAGCAGGCCCGCAATACGAAGACGGGCGGACCGGACGACGGCGATGTCCTGTATGGGCCGTTGAACAACGCGAACCAGCTCAGCCGGGTGACCGGCTTCATCGAGCGTCTTCCGGACCACGCCGGTCTGGTGACCGGTGGCGCCCGGGTCGGCTCGCGGGGATACTTCTACGCCCCCACCGTTGTCGCCGGACTGGCTCAGCACGACGAAATCATCCAGGAAGAGGTCTTCGGGCCGGTGATCACAGTCCAGCATTTCACCGATGAGGACGAGGCCGTGCGCTGGGCCAACGATGTCCAGTATGGACTCGCCTCGTCGGTGTGGACCCGGGACCACGGACGGGCGATGCGCGTCTCCCGCCGGCTCGACTTCGGCTGTGTCTGGGTCAACACACACATCCCCCTCGTCGCCGAGATGCCGCACGGTGGCTTCAAGCACTCCGGGTACGGCAAGGACCTGTCGATGTACGGCCTCGAGGACTACACGCGCGTCAAGCACGTCATGCACAACATCGGAGTGTGATGGGCGATGTCATCCGAGGACCTGGCCAAGCGCCGTAACCTCGCCGTTTCGAAGGGCGTCAGCAGCTTGCTTTCGTCCTATGTGGATCGTGCCGCCGGCGGGACACTGACCGATGTGGACGGTCGAGAGTGGATCGACTTCGGGTCCGGCATCGCGGTCACCTCGGTCGGCAACGCCGCTCCAAGGGTGGTGGAGGCGGTGCGGGCCCAGGTCGAGCGGTTCACCCACACCTGCTTCATGATCGCACCGTACGAGTCGTACATCGCCGTCTGCGAACAGCTCAACGCGCTGACGCCGGGAGACCACGACAAGCGGTCCGCCCTGTTCAACTCGGGGGCGGAGGCGGTCGAGAACGCTGTGAAGATCGCCCGCCACGCCACGGGCCGCCCGGCCATCGTGGTGTTCGACCACGCCTATCACGGGCGGACCAACCTCACGATGGCGCTGACCGCCAAGAACATGCCGTACAAGCACCGGTTCGGACCGTTCGCGGGCGAAATCTACCGTGTACCCATGTCGTACCCCCTGCGCGACGGCGGACTCACCGGCGAGCAGGCCGCTTCACGCGCGCTCGACATGGCGGAGAAGCAGGTCGGCGCGGCCAACGTAGCCGCCATTCTGATCGAGCCGATCCAGGGTGAGGGTGGATTCGTCGTACCGGCGAGCGGATTCCTGCCCGCGCTGTCGGACTGGGCCGCGCACCATGGCTGCATTCTGATCGCCGACGAGATCCAGACCGGTTTCTGCCGGACGGGTCAATGGTTCGCCTCCACCCACGAGTCGGTGGTGCCGGATCTCGTGACGACGGCCAAGGCCATCGCCGGCGGTCTCCCTCTCGCCGGCGTCACCGGGCGCACCGAGATCATGGATGCCATCCATCCGAGCGGGCTCGGCGGCACATACGGCGGCAACCCGGTCGCCTGCGCCGCGGCGATCGCCAGCATCGAGATGATGCGGGAACTGGATCTCGCCGCGGCCGCCCGCGAGATCGAGGCCGTGATGATCCCGCGGCTGACCGAGCTCGCGGCCCGCTACCCGTTCATCGGCGAGGTTCGCGGACGCGGAGCGATGCTCGCGATCGAGCTGGTCGACCCGGCGTGGGTGGAGCCGAGCGCGGCCGTACCGTTCGTGCCAAGGCCGGGCGGCCCGACGCCGAATGCCGCCGCGGCGTCGGCCATCGCACAGGCCTGCCACAAGGCCGGTCTGCTCGTGCTCACCTGCGGCACGTACGGCAACGTGATCCGGTTCCTACCTCCATTGGTCATGCCGACGGAGACTCTTCACCGGGGTCTGGACATCCTGGCCGATGCGATCAAGGACGTAGCGTAGGCGTCAGCCCGCCAAGAACCGTTCGCAAGCTGCGGTGCCTCGCTGAACGCTCGGCTCCTCGCGCTCACGTCACCGCCAAGAACCGTTCGCAAGCTGCGGTGCCTCGCTGAACGCTCGGCTCCTCGCGCTCACGTCACCGCCCGTCGAGGAGCGGCCGGCGCGGATCCCACCGGGTGCCCTCGGCGCCATCTGTCCGGCGGCGGGCGATCGCCGACAGCACCTCGAGCACGACGCGGTTGCCGAGCAACGCGGTGATCTCCGCGTGGTCGTACGGCGGGGAGACCTCGACCACGTCGACGCCGACGATGGGCAGCTCATACCCGCAGCGGCGGACCGCGTCAAGCAGCTGGCGCGCCGTGAGGCCGCCGGGCTCGGGCGTGCCCGTTCCCGGGGCCATCCCGGGGTCAACCACGTCGACGTCGACGGAGAGGAAGACCCCGTCACAGTCATCCACCGCGATGGCGAAGGCCTCGGTCAGGCACTCGTCCAGTCCGCGCGTCACCACCTCGGTCATCTCGTACGAACGCATCCGCTGCCCGGCCATCCAGTCCAATGTGGGCGGTTCCGGCCAGTAGCCGCGCAGGCCGATCTGCAGGAAGCGGTCACCGCGGACCGCGCCCGACTCGATCAGGCGGCGCATGGGTTGCCCATGGCCGTAGAGCGAACCGTGCGTCACATCGCCGGTGTCGGCGTGGGCGTCGAAGTGAATCATCGACACCCGGCCGAACCCCAGCTCCCGGGCAACACCGGTCGCGTCGGGCAGCGCGATCGTGTGGTCTCCGCCGAGTACGACCGGTATCGCGCCGGCAGCGGCGATGAGGCTGACCGCGTCTTCGAGCGCCGAGATAGCGGCGAGTACATCGCCGCCGAACATCTCGACATCGCCGGCGTCGAGCACCTTGAGGTCCTGCAGTCCATCGACGCGCATGGCCAGCGACGGTCTGGATCCGTCATGATCGAGATAGCATGCCTGCCGGATGGCGACGGGTCCGAACCGGGTGCCGGGGCGGTACGACGTCCCGCCGTCGAAGGGCGCACCGAGGATGACCACGTCCGCCCCCGCGTACGAGTCCACATCTGACAGATCGCACTGCTGAACGCCGAGGAACGTGATGTCGGGGCCGTACATGGCGCCGTAGCGGCTCATTGGTCCCTCATTCCCCACGGCGAGCCGTATACGGTCAGGGTATCGAGGAAGGGACGGGCCGGAAACGCTTCCGGCCCAAGGACACCGGCCCCGGCCCACACTCCGCCGGCCAGCAGTTCGAGGGCCACCACGGCGCTGACCGCGGTCTGCCAGACCACGGCCTGCGAGCCGTACTCCGACATCGACCATTCGTTGTCGACGACGTGGTACAGATACACCTCGCGCGCAGTGCCATTCGTGCCGGTCCCGCGTACCCACGTGCCGGCGCAGGTCTTCCCCCGCATCCGGGCACCGAGGCCGGCCGGGTCGGGCAAGCACGCGGCGACCACGTCGCGTGGGGCGACCTCGACGCCACCCGCCCGGACCTTCGTCGTGCTGTCCAGTCCGAGCCGATGCAGGGTCTGGAGCACCTGGATGAAGTCCGCGCCCAGCCCGTACTTGAAGGTGACCCGAGCTGCGTCGATCCAGCGCGGGATGAGCAGGACCTCCTCGTGTTCGACGTTGACACACTCGATCGGGCCGATGCCGTCGGGAAAGTCGAAGATCTCCGGCTCTGAGAACGGCTGCGTGGTGTACCAGCCGCGTCCCTTCTCCCATATCACCGGCGGGTTGAGGCACTCCTCGATCGTCGTCCAGATGCTGAACGTGGGAGCAAAGTCGTAGCCCTCGACGACGAGATCGGCACCGTCGCGGACGCCGATCTCATCGATGCTGGTGAACAGTTCGTCGGCCGCGTAGCGCGCGAAGACATCGGAGAGTCCCGGCTCTACACCCATTCCGACGAGCGCCAGCCGGCCGGCCGCCTCCCAGCGATCGGCGGCGGCAAATTGTTCGTCACCGAGCTTCCCGCCCGTGTCGCGGTCGGAGAGCGACATGGCCATGTCGAGATAGTCCGCACCGGCCGCGTACGCGCCGTTGAAAATCGGCATCACGAACCGCGGATCGACGGCGTTGAGCACGTGCGTGATCCGGTGGTCACGACACAGCGCGGTGATCGCCGTCGCCGACGAGGCGTCCACGGTGGCCGGAGTGAAGCGGCGCCGCTCGGCCGGCGCCAGCGCGTCGACGGCCCGCTGGGCCCGGGTCGCGTCGTAATCGGCGACCACGCAGTGTTCGAAGAAGGGGCGGCGCGCGGCGATCCCGACCGCGGCGGAGCCGACACCGCCGGCTCCGACGATGAGTACGCGCATCCGGCGACGCCCTCCCTGGCCGCTTGGGTACACTGAAACCTGGCGTTGCCCACCGTACAGCGATGGAAAGCGTCGTGGAACCCTGGGCGGACAACGGGAATCCAAGATCGCCTGACGCGCTGGATCTTGCCTGCGGGGTGGGTTCGAGCCCCACCGGCGGCGGGTTTATTCCCGACGAAGATTCAGTGTTCTGGCACGAAAAGCGTCAGCCAGCGTCGTTCCGGGTCCGAGAACAGCGATCATGACTATGGAGGAGGTTCGGAATCCCGCGTATATGGGCTCGAAATCGACGGATTCTGTTGCGAAAGGCCGGCCAATGAGACAGTATCCCTAGCGTGACCGAGGCGCTCCTGGACGACGTGAACAAGAAGATCATCGAGCTGTTGCAGCGCGACGGTCGCACGTCGTACGCCGGTCTGGCCAAGGTCGTCGGGCTCTCGGAGGCGGCGGTGCGCCAGCGGGTCCAGCGGCTGCTCGACCATGGAGTGATGCAGATCGTGGCGGTGACCGACCCGCTGACGCTCGGCTTCGCCCGGCAGGTCATGGTCGGGCTGAAGGTCGAGGGCGACCTGCGTTCGGTGGCGGCTTCCCTGGCCGACATTCCCGAGGTCGACTACGTCGTCATCTGTGCCGGCGCGTACGACCTGCTCGTGGAGCTCGTCTGCACCAACGACGACCACCTGCTCACCCTGCTGAACGACAAGATCCGTACGGTCCCAGGAGTTACCGGGACGGAGACCTTCGTCTATCTCAAACTCGAGAAGCAGACCTACGCATGGGGAACACGATGAACGAGAATGATCTGAACACCGCCGCTCGCGACCACCTGTGGATGCATTTCACCCGGCTCTCGGCGTATGCGAACGCTCCGGTGCCGATGATCGTGCGGGGCGACGGACCGTACATCTACGACGTCAACGGCAAGCGCTACCTCGACGGCCTCTCCGGGCTCTTCGTCGTCCAGGCCGGGCATGGGCGGCATGAGCTTGCCGACGCCGCGGGCAAGCAGGCCTCCGAGCTGGCCTACTTTCCCCTGTGGTCGTACGCGCACCCGAAGGCGGTCGAGCTGGCGGACAGGATCGCCGACCTCACCCCGGGCGACCTCAACCGGATCTTCTTCACCACCGGCGGATCGGAGGCGGTCGAGTCGGCCTGGAAGCTCGCCCGGTCGTACTTCAAGCGGGTCGGCAAGCCCGGCAAACACAAGGTGATCTCGCGTCACATCGCCTACCACGGCACCTCGATGGGCGCGCTCTCCATCACCGGACTGCCGACGATCAAGGCCGACTTCGAGCCGCTCGTACCATCGGGGATCCGGGTTCCCAACACGAACCTCTACCGTGCGCCGGAGGGCTCCGCGGGACCCGACAGGACCGACGCGGAGGCGTTCGGCCGCTGGGCCGCCAACCGGATCGAGGAGGCGATCGAGTTCGAGGGGCCGGACACCGTGGCCGCGGTCTTCCTCGAGCCGGTGCAGAACTCCGGCGGCTGTTTCCCGCCCCCGCCCGGCTACTTCCAGCGGGTACGGGAGATCTGCGACGCCTACGACGTCCTGCTCGTCTCGGACGAGGTGATCTGCGCCTGGGGTCGGCTCGGCGAGTACTTCGGCGCGCTGCGATACGGATACCAGCCCGACATCATCACCGTCGCCAAGGGACTCACCAGCGGTTACATGCCGCTCGGTGCGATGATCGCGTCAGACCGGCTGGCGGCGCCGTTCCTCCAGGACGCGAACTGGTTCGCGCACGGCGTGACCTTCGGTGGCCACCCGGTCGCCAGCGCCGTCGCACTGTCCAACCTGGACATCTTCGCGCGTGAAGATCTCAACGGCCACGTCCGCGCCAACGAGGCGACGTTCCGGTCCTATCTGGAGCGTCTGTACGACCTGCCGATCGTCGGAGATATACGCGGCGACGGCTACTTCTACGGCATCGAGCTGGTCAAGGACAAGACGACCCGGGAGACGTTCGACGACGACGAGTGCGAGCGGCTGTTGCGTGGCTTCCTGTCCAAGGCGCTCTTCGACGCCGGACTCTACTGTCGCGCGGACGACCGCGGCGACCCGGTCGTCCAGCTGGCGCCGCCGCTGATCTGTGACGAGACGCACTTCGCCGAGATCGAGCAGATCCTGCGCTCGGTGCTGACCGAGGCGTACAGCCACATCTGAGATGGTCCTGTCCTACTGGATGTCCAGTGTGGAGGACGATCTCACTCCACGCCCGCCGCTGCCTGGCGACCTCGATGTCGACGTGGCCATCGTGGGTGCCGGCTACACCGGGTTGTGGACGGCCTATTACCTGGCGGTCGCCGACCCGGGCCTACGGATAGCCGTCCTGGAGGCCGAGATCGCCGGGTTCGGCGCGTCCGGCCGCAACGGTGGCTGGTGTTCAGCGCTCTTCCCGCAGTCGGTCGCGGCGTTGGCCCGCCGCAACGGTCGGGACGCCGCCGTGGCCCTCTACCGGGAACTGCAGTCCACAGTGGATGAGGTCGGTAGGGTCGCCGCGACCGAGAGCATCGACTGCCACTTCGCGAAGGGCGGCACCGTCGTGCTCGCCCGGAACCGGGTCCAGTGGCGACGGGCCGAGGAAGAGGTCGAGGAGGCTCGGGCATACGGATTCAGTCCGGACGACGTCGTTCTGTTGGGTCCGGACGAGGCGAGGGCCCATTGTGGAGCGGCCGACGTACGGGGCGCCACGTTCACGCCCCACTGCGCCGCGATCCATCCGGCCCGGCTGGTCCGGGGGCTCGCCCGCGTGGTTGAGCGGCGGGGCGTGCGGATCTTCGAGCGGACCCGGGTCAACGCGATCACGCCACGCACTGTCCACACCGGATACGCGACGGTCCGGGCGGAGGCGGTTGTCCGAGCCACCGAGGGGTACACGCCGGGGTTGAAGGGCGAACGCCGTACCGTGGTGCCGGTCTACTCCCTGATGATCGCGACTGAGCCGCTGTCGGCGGAGTTCTGGGCCGGTGCGGGATTGGCCCGGCGGGAGACGTTCACCGACGGCCGGCATCTGATCATCTATGGTCAGCGGACGGCCGACAACCGGTTCGCCTTCGGCGGGCGTGGGGCGCCGTACCACTTCGGGTCGGCGATCCGGCCGGGCTTCGACTCCGAGCCACGGGTCCATGCCGAGCTGGCCCGCGCGCTCCGGACGTTGTTTCCGGCCATCGGTACGGCTCGAATCACGCATACCTGGGGCGGTCCGCTCGGGGTCAGCCGCGACTGGAGCCCTTCCGTCGGGCTCGATCGGGCGACCGGACTCGCCTGGGCTGGTGGATACGTCGGCGACGGCGTCGCCACCACGAACCTGGCCGGGCGGACCCTGGCCGACCTGATCCGCGGTGTCGCCAGTGACCTCACGACCCTGCCGTGGGTGAACCACCAGTCGCCGCGATGGACGCCGGAGCCGCTGCGCTGGGTCGGCATCAACATCGGGCTGCGGGCGATGGACTCGGCCGACGCAGTCGAAGCGCGAACCGGACGGGCGTCGCGCCGGGCGGCCGTGATGAGCCGCCTACTCGGGCAGTAGTAGCGAGCCGACTCAGGCGGGCGGGAGCACGCGGAGGTGGCCGCGACGGCCTACCTGCCTCGGCGGCCGGCTCGACAACCGACCCCCCGACTCGTCGCCGTGCCGGGGCATGGGTCGGGCGGCCTCCCGTACGGCTTCGGCGAGAGCGACCAGGTCGTCGGGCCCGGCAGCCGGGGCGTCGAACTCGCCCTCGTGCCGGACCAGATCCCACCCGCGCGGCGCCGTCAGCCCCAGCGCGTGACGTTCGCACAGGTCATAGGAGTGCGGTTCGGCATATGCGGCCAGGGGTCCAACGACCGCGGTCGAGTCGGCATAGACATAGGTCAACGTAGCGACAGCGGTCCTGGGGCAACCGTTACGGGAACAACGGCGGGGTGACCTCACTGAGTCTGCCTTCCTTCGCGACGGCGCGGGGGTCTCACCTCACGAAGCACCAACGTATCGCCGACGATGGCGAGGGGTCCGACGGCGCGCCGCGACCACGATCACGGCCACCTCGCAACCTCCGGGAGCCAGCGCGTCGCCCCCTACCGCGCGTCGGGTCAGCGACACGCGGGGTGATCATCCAGCCGAGGCTAGGCTGGCGGGCGTGACGCCGGAGTTCGACGCCCGCCGCCGCCGGGAGCGCAATGTGCGCCGCCCAGGGCGCAGCACGCGCCGCGATCGGCACGGTCGGGGCCTACGCGGCCGACTCGTCCCTGCCTCGCTCCCGCTGGCCCGGACCCGGGCTGAGATCTTCGACGACCTGGTGCTGGACACCGTTGAGTCGCTGGAGCAGCGCTATTCGCGCGAGTTAGCCGGGGTCGAGTTCGCGGTGGAGGAGGTACCGCCCGAGCTCAACGTTTACGACACCGACGTGCTCGAGGACGGTGATGTGCCGTTGGCCAGGCTCTTGCCCGGCCGTCCAGACCGGGGTGACACGCCGCCGCGGATCGTCCTCTACCGTCGTCCGCTAGAGTTCCGGGCGGTCGATCGGGACGACCTGGCCGACCTGGTCCACGACGTGATCGTCGAGCAGGTGGCCAACCTTCTGGGCCTCGATCCGGACGACGTAGAGGATGACTGAGGGCCCGGTCAGGCGACGCGCCGCTTGAGTCGGCGACGCTCCCGTTCGGACAGGCCTCCCCAGATGCCGAAGCGCTCGTCGTGGCCGAGGGCGTACTCGAGGCATTCGCCTTTGACTTCGCACCGCGAGCAGATCCGCTTCGCCTCGCGGGTCGAGCCGCCCTTCTCCGGAAAGAACGCCTCGGGGTCCGTCTGCGAGCACAGGGCCCGCTCCTGCCACTCCGGCGGGTTTCCCAGCAGGTCCAAGACGACCAACCGGTCGTTGTCCATCTTTGCCTCCTTGCTCTGCGCCGGTCCGCCGGCGCAACCCCCCACGCGAAGACGCACGTGTCGTAACCTGATGCGCAGCCGTGGACCGGCTCCGCCGATAACTTCCCCCGGTGGAATTACACGCGTGTAATACGCGTCCCGTCAAGCCGAACGCGGAAATGCACCCTTTGATCCGGCGTGGCGCCACCGACTCGCAGGAGAAGATGGTGCACAACTGGATAAACCATCGAGTAGCCCCATAGACGCCGTTGGCATGGCTCCGTCGGCTATATCCGGCATGGTGTTCCTTGCCCGCCTCTCTATCGAACGAGCGCGGTACGTGGTAACGGCCAGCCGGTGCGTCTCTGGGTCGATGCGGCGCGCCGAGCACCCGGCTCGGCGTCGCTCACGGGCGCGACCGGCCAGGATCGGGTTCGAGTGTCGAGAGCGGACGGTGGAGACCTGGTCCGCTTTCCTGAGCTGTCGTGCCTCGACGGGATGTTGACGGTCGGCCGCCAGATGATGACGAGCGCCCGTGTCATTACTACATTCGGCGCTTACCGCCCGAAGATCGTCGTTTTGGTATCACAAGCGACGCTCAGCGGGTCACGGGTCTTTGCAAATCTCGTTCCCTCAGGGGCAAGGCGCCCTCGGAGAAGGCCCCGGCAGCGGTGCCGGCGCCATCGTGTCCACATACTGGGGATCGATCGCATGATCGCCGTAAGGGCACGAGAAGCGCCGCCACATGTCGTTTCCGGTGTTGGAACAGCGATCTTCGACCGCCCATCCCGGGATGTGAGACGCAACAACACTTTCACCACGCTCCGGAAGTCAATCTCACTGGGACACCACAGTTCGCGATACGGCAACAGGCTCCACGGCATGTTCGTATGGACGCCGGCTTATACAAAGTGCGAGTGAAGCTGAGCGGGCAAACGTCACGCGGGGGCGCGAACCGGTCGGTTCTGCTCGATCCAGGCGTCGATCCGTTCCCACCAGTCGTATAGCCAGCGGACGATCTCGTCCCGCCCACGGGGTACCTCGGCCGCCGGGACCCGCCACCATCGGGCCCGGATCACCTGCTCCATGGGTAACGCCCGCCAGATGTCGCCGACGGTGATGAGGTCGTCCAGACCGGTGTGCGCCACGAAGATGACGTCCGCACTCGGTGCTGTGTCGATCGCGGCGAAGACGCCGCCCGAGCGCGGCGGCAGCAGGTTCGCCAGGCCGCGGGCCCGGCGGGCGAGCGTGAAGCGGCGGGCCTCCTCGAGGCGGCGGATGCCGCGGCGGCGGCGGGCCGGAGTGAAGTTGCCACCCTCGGGAAAGATGACCAGTGCGCCGGTCGGTCCCAGTCCGGCGGCGAGGCGGCGGATCTCCTCGACGACGACGGTGTCACCGGGCGGCTGCTCGGTGACACCGCGCTGCGCCGGCACCGCGTCGGAACGTGAAGCCGGAGGTGATGTGCCGTCATCGGCGGGCATGACCATCCTATTTGGATGAACGAAGGCGTGCGGCAGTCGGTTGATCACGACGTCGATGCTCGGATCGAACTGCAGCGCCGCCTTCATCACAATGCGCGGCCGCCGTCCGTACCGGCAGAGAAGCTGATGGATGAGCAAGAAGGAATCGCCGGGTCCGGCATGGCGGCTGAGCACGATGACCGGACGGGTCAGCCGTGCCGCCAGTTCCGTCTCAGATGCCTCCGGCTCGTTCACATCGACGGTGAGCCGGAACACCCGCAGAGCCCGCTGGTAGAGGTTGTCCAGGAACCACCGCATCAGGTCGTAGTGCCGCTCCAGCGACACGTCGGAGCGCAGCCGGCCGCCGAAACCGTTGGCCAGCCAGAGGCCGAGGCTGGCGAACAGAGCGGCCGACTCCATCAGCAGCCAGGTCAGCCCGAACCGCAGGAGTCGCAATGCCCGCCGACGCGCGGGCCTCGACGGGGAGGCGACGAGCGCGAGTAACGCCAGCAGCGGCGAGAGCACCAGCACCGCCACGGTGATGACGATGACCAGGGGCGCGAGGAGAAGGCGACGCACGATGCGGGGCGGTAGCACGGCGAGCCCTTCACGTCACCAGGCGAGCGGACAGGTAGGCAGTGGTCGCGGCGCGGGCCTGGTCGAGGTACGCCTCGACCCGCGAGTGGTCCCGGTAGCGTAGCTGGGAAAGATCGGTCCGGCGACCGTTGCCGCCGGTGGGCAGGACGTGGACGGTCACGTCCTCCGGCAGGGTCGCCATCTCCTCCATGAACCGGTGCCTACGGGCGATCTCGAACGCAACCAGGCCGACCTCCCACGGCCAGCGCGGAGGTCGGAGCGCTTGCTCGATGCGCCCGACGTGCAGGACGAAGATACGTCGCGCACCCAGGCGGACAGCCCGTCCGACCGGGATGCTGTGTACCAGTCCGCCGTCGAAGAAGTGATTCCCGTCGATTCGTACGGGTGGCAGAAGCCCGGGTACCGCGGCGGAGGCCATGACAGCCGGAACAATTGGTCCACTATGGAACCAATGGGCCGCGGCCCGCTCGATGTTCGCTGCCACACATTGGAACGGCACAGGCAGCTCGGCGAAGTCCCGCACCGGCAGATACTGCTCGATCAGCCGCCGCAAGGGTGCGCTCTCGTGCAGGTGGGTCCCCGACCGGGCCAGGGTGTTGATCCGGCCGAACAGCGAACCGCGAAAGGCTGTGCGGATCTCGGGCGAACGCCAGACCTGCTCGAGCCGGGCGGCAGCGCCGGCCGGATCGGCGGCGACGAAGACGCCGTTGATGGCCCCGATCGAGGTCCCGAGGACGAGGTCGGGCAAGACACCGCAGTCGGCGAGGGCGGCCAGCATGCCCACCTCGGTCGAGCCGAGCAGCCCGCCGCCGCCCAACACGAACGCCGTCGTCTCTTCGGTCACCGTGCCTCCTCGAACCCGCTAAAGTCCGCTCGCTAAGGCCGCTACGGAGAGATGACCGCGTAGGTGGTGCTGCGCTGTCGCGCCGGCCGGCCGGCCGCGGTAGCGAGAGATTCGAGCTCCGCCACGGTACGCGCCGAGCCGTGCTCGGAGCCGGCCATCCGCGAAATGGTCTCCTCCATCAGGGTGCCTCCCAGGTCGTTGCAGCCGCCGGCGAGCATCGCCAGCGTGCCTGCGTCGCCGAGCTTCACCCACGAGCATTGGATGTTCGGGATCCGACCATGCAACAGCAAACGGGCCATCGCGTGGACCACCCGGTTCTCCCGCCAGGTGGGACCGGGTCGAGCGATGCCGGCGAGGTAGATCGGGGCGTTGTGGTGAACGAACGGGAGCGCGACGAACTCCGTGAAGCCACCTGTACGGTCCTGGATACCGGCGAGGACCCTGAAGTGCGCGAGCCACTGCCGTGGATGGTCTACGTGCCCGTACATCATCGTGGAGCTCGACCTGATGCCCATCGAGTGTGCTGTCGTCACCACCTCGATCCAGGTCGCCGTCGGCAGCTTGCCCTTCGTCAGGACCCATCGGACGTCGTCGTCGAGGATCTCGGCGGCGGTACCTGGGATCGTGTCCAGGCCCGCGTCGCGCAGTTCGGCGAGGAAGTCAGCGATGGAGACTCCGGCCTTGGCCGCCCCCGTGACGATCTCCATCGGCGAGAAGGCGTGAACATGCATGCCGGGCACGCGCGACTTGACCGCGCGGACCAGATCGGCGTACCCGGTCGCCGGCAGGGCCGGATCGATCCCGCCCTGCATGCAGACCTCGGTCGCGCCGAGCGCCCACGCCTGCTCCGCCCGCTCGGCGACCTGCTCGATGGAGAGGCGGTAGGCGTCGGCGTCCCGCTCCCGCTGGGCGAAGGCGCAAAAGCGGCACCCGACGTAGCAGACGTTGGTGAAGTTGATGTTGCGGTTCACCACGTACGTCACGTCCTCGCCGACCGCGTCGCGTCGGGCGTCGTCGGCCAGGCGTACCAAGGAACTCAAGGCTGGACCGTCCACACCGAACAACGCGAGCGCCACCGTCTCGTGCAACGGGTCCAGCAGCGCGGCTGGGTCGCTCGCCGCCAACCGCAGGCCGGCGAGTACGTCGGCGTCGAGGTGCTCTGCCGCACCGGCCGCGGTTCGCTTCGCGTGGGCCGCCACGTGCGACCAGTCGCCGTAGACGCTGTCGAAGTCCTCGCGCCGGTCGCGCGTCCGTCCGGTGGTGTCGATGGTGGCGTGCAGATCGGTCCGACCGGAGTCGGCGAGTCCGCCGTCGGGTTCCTGCCATGGCAGCCCCGACGGCATGGCCGACCTGGAGGCGAGGCCGGTGGACGGGTCCGCCAACGCCCGTACGTGCGGGCCGACCCGGGGATCGACCCAGGGCGCACCATCGCGTAGCCACCGCAGCACGTACTCGGGGTAGAGGGTGAGCCGCTCCTGCAGAGTGAAACCGGCCTCGGCCGAGAGGGCAGCCAGCGTCCGTATCCGCGGCCACGGGCGCTCGGGGTTGACATGGTCCGGGGTGATCGGGGAGACACCGCCCCAGTCGTCGATACCGGCGGCGAGGAGCAGGCCGACCTCCGCCGCACCGGCGTCGCCGGCCGAGGTGAGCAGGTTCGGCGGCGCCTGGATGCGTGCCCTCGGGCCGAGAACGAGCCGGGCGACGGCGACCGTGGCGGCGAGGTCGTAGAGGTCGGCGTCGGGTGTCGACCGCATGGCGGTGTCGGGCTTCGCGCGGAAGTTCTGGACGATCACCTCCTGGATGTGACCGTACTCGCGGGAGATCCGCCGGATCTCGTGCAACGACTCGGCCCGTTCAAGCGCGTTCTCGCCGATACCGATGAGGATGCCGGTGGTGAACGGGACCCCTACCCGGCCAGCGTCCTCGAGCACGCGCACCCGCACGGCGGGTTCCTTGTCGGGCGAACCGTAGTGGGCCTCGCCCGGTGTTTCGAAGAGGCGCCGCGACGTGGTCTCCAGCATCATGCCCATGCTGGGCGCGACCGGCCGGAGGCGCTGCAGCTCGGCCCAGGAGAGGATACCGGGGTTGAGATGGGGCAGCAGGCCCGTCTCCTCCAGTACGGCGACCGCCGACGCACGCAGATAGTCCACTGTAGAGGCATACCCGCGCTGGTCGAGCCATTGTCGGGCCTGGCTCCAGCGCTCCTCGGGCCGATCGCCGAGAGTGAAGAGCGCCTCCTTGCAACCCTGGGCGGCGCCTGCCCGAGCGATCGCGAGCACCTCGTCGCGGTCGAGGAAGGGCGCCGGCAACCGGTGGGGAACCGTAGCGAACGTGCAGTAGTGACACCGGTCGCGGCAGAGCCTGGTCAACGGGATGAATACCTTGCGCGAGTGCGTCACGACACCCGGTCGACCGGCCGACGCGAGCCCGGCATCGCGCACCGCGGCGCCCGCGCGGAGCAGCTCGGTCAACGCGTCGCCACGCGCACTCAACAGGATCGCTGATTCGGTGACGTCCAGGGTCCGACCCTCGGCCGCCCGACGCAAAGCCCGCCGTACGGCGCTGGGCGTGGACAGACCCGCTGACACCAGCGAAGCTTACGCCCCGCCCACCTGTCCGTCCGGCGCCCGCACAACCTGGGTGGCGTCACCGCCCAGCTCTGCCGTGACCGGCACCGGAAGAGCGAGGCGTGTGGTCGGGTCGGGATCGATCACGATCGGTGCCGGCATCGGCGGCGGAGGAACGGCTGGCCAGCCGGACCCCGAGGTAGCCGCCTGCGCGTACGGGTCGTCGGCGATCGACGTCGGTGATCCACCATTCACGTGCTGAAGCGGATGCGTGTGCGGGTATACCGGCTGGCCGGGGTACGGCTGGCCGTATGTCGTAGGCAGGTATCCGGCGGCGTAGGGATGACGCCGGGGTCGGGGAAAGAGCCCGAGTTGCAGCCGTAGGGCAACCGCACCTGCCACGACCAGGAAGCCGAGCCACACGCCACGCTCGAGGGTGCCTTCGACGGTGGCCCGCGCGGAGAAGAGCCCTTGGGCGAACGCACCGAGGAACGTGATCAGCCCGAACAGCGCGCTCACCCCGTACTCGACGAGTACGGTCAGCACGACCGCCCGCGACCGGGCGACCATGGGCGAGATATGGGTCGCGAGAAGCATTGCGGCCATCGGTAGCGCTAGCGAGACCGGTCCGACGAAGGTCGGGAAGGCATTGACACTGCGTGGGCCGAACTGGCTTCCCCAGCCATCGACGACCAGGAGCAGGCGAGTGAGGCCGAGGAGAAGAAAGACGGCGTTGCCAGCGAGCAACGCGAATACGCACAGCTCGCGCATCGGCTCGGTGAGCTGCCGGGCAGGCGTCCCGCCGGAATCCCCAACGGCGGTGCCGGGGCTCGACATATCCGGATACCGGGGAGGCTGGAGCGTCACGGTGAAAGCCTAGTGCCAACCCCGCGAGTGTGCGCTATCGACGGCACAGTAAGGATGGACGCCATGCGGATCGTGGTGCTCGCCGGCGGCATCGGTGGGGCTCGCTTTCTCATTGGCGTCCGCGCCTGGTCCCGACGTCACGACGCGGCCGTCACGGCGGTCGTCAATGTCGGCGATGACGTGACGCTGCACGGGCTGCGCATCTGCCCCGACCTGGACAGCGTGATGTACACCCTCGGCGGCGGCGCGGATCCGGAGCGAGGCTGGGGCCGGGTCGATGAGACCTGGACGGTGAAGGAGGAGCTGGCGGCCTACGGCGCGGAGCCGAGCTGGTTCGGCCTGGGCGATCGGGACATCGCCACGCACCTGGTGCGCACCCGCATGCTGGACGGGGGGTACCGGCTCTCCGCTGTGACCGAGGCGTTGTGCAGCCGCTGGCAACCGGGCGTCCGGTTGTTGCCCGCGAGTGACGACCGGGTCGAAACCCATGTCGTGGTCGACCTCCCCGACGGCGGTGAGCGGGCGATCCATTTCCAGGAGTGGTGGGTCCGCCATCACGGACTCCTTACGGCGAAGCGCTTCGTCTGTGTCGGCGCGGAGTCAGCCAAGCCCGCCGAGGGGGTCATCGACGCCCTGGCCGAGGCCGATGTGGTGATGGTGGCGCCGAGCAACCCGGTGGTGAGCATCGGGCCGATCCTGGCCATCGACGGGCTGCGGGCCGCCATCACCGCCGCGTCGGCACCGGTGGTCGGGGTCTCGCCGATCATCGCCGGGTCGCCGGTGCGCGGCATGGCGGACCGTTGCCTCGAGGCGATCGGCGTGGAGTGCACCGCCGGCGGCGTCGGCCAGCTCTATGGCGCCCGATCCAGCGGTGGCCTGCTGGACGCCTGGCTGGTCGATCCCACCGACGGCGGGACCGAGGTGCCCGGAGTCGTGGTGCGCCCTGCTCCACTGTGGATGACCGACGAGGCGGCGACGGAGGCGATGGTGGAGGCCGCGGTGCGGGGGGCCAATCATGGCTGAGCCGGTGGAGATCTTTCCTGTGCCCGGAATGGGCGAGGTCACGCCGGGCGCAGACCTCGCGGAGATGATCACGCGGGCAGCACCCTGGCTGCGCGACGGTGACATCCTCGTCGTCACGAGCAAGATCGTTTCCAAGGCGGAGGGGCAGCTCGTCGACGTGCCGGCCGATGGACCGGAGCGGGAGGCGGCCCGCGAGGAGATCCTGACGGCACAGACCGCGCGGACTGTGGCACGCCGCGGACACACCCGGATCGTGCAAACCCACCACGGCTTCGTCATGGCGTCGGCCGGTGTCGATGCGTCCAATGTGGACCGGAACCGCCTGGTCCTGCTGCCCAAGGATCCGGACGCGTCGGCCCGGTCGTTGCGCACGGCGCTGAAGGATCGGTTCGACCTCGACCTAGCGGTGATCATCTCCGATACGATGGGCCGGCCGTGGCGCAACGGCCTCACCGACGTGGCCCTCGGCGCCGCCGGAATAGCCGCCATCCGCGATCATCGGGGCGAGATCGACCTGTACGGAAACCAGCTGCACGTCACCCAGATGGCCGTCGCTGACGAGCTTGCCGCCGCTGCCGACCTGGTCAAGGGTAAGCGCGAGCAGATCCCGGTCGCGGTGATCCGCGGCTACACCGGTCCACCCGACGACGACGGGGCGGTGACGCTCATCCGCGACGCGGACTCCGACCTGTTCTCGTTGGGGACCGCGGAAGCGAGGGAGGAAGGACTGCGCGCGGCCGCGGCCTTGAGCGATGCACCGGCGTTTGCCCTCGACGCTGAGCCGATCGACCCCGCGATCGTCCTGCGGGCCGTCTCCGCCGTCACCCCCGCGATGACGGTCGAACCGGCGGGTGATTCGGCGCCGCCCGGCACCGCTTACGTGATCCGGCCACCCGCAGTTGACCTGGCCGCCGATGCCGTCCGGCTCGGAGCCGATCTGCATCGGGTCCGATGCGCCCTGGCCGCGGACGGTCTGGCCACCGTATGGGTGCCTGGCGCGGGGCTGCTCGCGGTCGGCCGACCGTGATGACGTTGCGGCGACTCACAGATACCCGCCGTCGCCCCGGCTCTTGATTTCGTCCACGACGGACTTGAGCTTCTGCGCACGGTCGCGACCGCATACGAGGACCGCGTCCGGCGTATCCACGACGATCACGTCCTCGACGCCCAACATTGCTACCAGCCGCTGTGCGTGGGATACGACGACCGAGTTGGTCGTCTCCAGCATCAGTACGGGCGCCTCGCTCGCGTCATTGACCACGACATTTCCCATCCCGTCGGCCCCCAGACCGTCCGGGCCGGCCAGCACGGTTGCGAGCGTGTCGAAGTCGCCCACATCGGTCCAGCCGAACGTGCCAGGTACGGTGGCCACCCGACCGACGGCCGCCGCGCCCTCCATCACGGCGTGGTCGACCGAAATCTTCGGCAGCAGAGGCCACACCTCGCCGAGTACCCGATCCTGTTCCGGGGTCCCCCAGGCCTGAGCGATCAGGGTGAGCCCCTCGAACATGGCCGGTTGCTGGCGCTCCAACTCGCTGAGGAACGTGTCGACGCGCCAGATGAACATGCCCGCGTTCCACAGGTACCGGCCGGAGGCGACATATGCCTCCGCGACCTCGGCTGGCGGCTTCTCCTTGAACTCAACCACTGTACGGATATCCCCGGTCGCACCTGCGCATTGCAGGTACCCGTAGCCGGTCTCGGGGTGGGTCGGGGTGATCCCGACGGTCATCAACTTCCCCTCCCGGGCTCCGACCACCGCCGCCCGGATGGCTTGCTCGAAGCCGGCCTGGTCGCGGATAAGGTGGTCCGCCGCGTACGACCCCATGACGGCGAGCGGATCGCGCCGCGCGATGACGACGGCAGCGAGTCCGATCGCCGGGCACGAGTCGCGTGGGGACGGCTCGACCAGCAGGTTCTCCTCGGGCAACGAGGGGAGCTGACGCGCCACGGCGGCGGCATGCGCCGCGCCGGTCACCACGAATGTCCGCTCAGGTGGAGTGAGTGGCGTGACCCGAGCCATCGTCGCCTGCAACAGCGATGACGGCGAACCGGTGAGGGCATGCAGGAACTTGGGATGTCCCGCCCGGGACAGCGGCCAGAGGCGGGTGCCGCTGCCGCCGGCGTGGATCTCCGAGTACAGCTCGCCGCATGTAATCCCGTTCGCCTCCGCGCTCGCTCCGCTCCTCGGGCCTGCGGCCCTGCGATGCTTACTCGCTGTCGGCTCGGTCATGTCGCCTCGCCTCCGCGCTCGCTCCGCTCCTCGGGCCTGCGGCCCTGCGATGCTCACTCGCTGTCGGCTCGGTCATCACGCCATCATGCCGGACGCCTCGACCGGGTGACACGCGAACTACCGCGCGGGGTCACGCCTGGACGGCGGCGGTCCTAGCCTGGGCGGCCACCGCTCGGGCCCAGGAGCTCAGGTGCACCTCGGCGCTGGAGTCCCAGGTGAACTCCTTTGCCCGGGCCAGTCCGGCGCCCGCCAGGGCAAGCCTGCGCGGCTCGTCATCGAGCAGGCTGCCCAGTTCACGTGCGATGTCGTCGGGTTCCGGCCCGGTGTAGGCGACGGCTTCGCCGCCGACCTCGGGCAGGGACAGCCGCGGCGTGGTCAGCACGGGTGCGCCGCATGCCATCGCTTCGAGCACCGGAAGGCCGAAGCCCTCGCCATAGGACGGATATGCCGCTACCAGGGCACCACCGAGGTAGCCGGGCAGATCGGCGAACCGGAGGTAACCAGGGCGCAGTAAGCGCAGGTGGGAGGGGACACCAGCCACGGCCTGGTCGATCTCATCGTCGTGACCTTGTCCGCCGGCGATCACCAGCGCCGGCGGCCGCGGACGGTCGCGCACAGCGTCGGCCCAGCCACGGATCAGGTTCGGCACGTTCTTGCGCGGTTCCTTCGCTCCCAGGAAGGCCACATACGACGAGTCCCCCAGGCCCAGACGGGCCCGCACCCGGGCCCTTTCGTCCGCGGTTGGGGCGTGAAACGCCGCCGGATCCACGCCGTGGTAGGCCACGTCCAGCCTGGTCGGATCGGCGTCGAGCAGGCGGATCAGCTCATCACGCGTGGCCTTGCTGGGGACGATGACACGTTCGGCCCGGCGGAGGGAGGTCTTGATCGCCGACCGGAAGAACGTCCGTCTCGACTTCTCATAATGTTCCGGTTCGGTGAAGAAGGTCGCATCGTGAACCGTGACCGTAACTGGGCAAGCCGCGCGCAGCGGGCACGTGTAGAACGGCGAGTGCAGCACCTTCGCGCCCAGTTGCTGAGCCAGTAGCGGCAGGCCGGTCTGCTCCCACGCCAGCCGGGCGGGTCGGTGGCTGACTGCGGCCGGTGCCGCGATGACACGTGCCCGTGGCAGCTGTTGTTCGTAGCGGTCACTGTCCGTACGCTGGCAGACCACGACCAGGTCGACGTCGTCACGCAGAGCGAGTGCGCCCAGCAGACCGTCCACGTACCGGCCGACGCCCCCGCGGTCGGCCGGCACACTCGTGGCGTCAACCAGCACCCGGGGCATCTCACCGGTGGTCACAGCGATCTCCTTACGCGGACGCGTGATCAACACCACGCACGAGCAACCAGAGCGAAGCCTACGCCCGACGCCAATGCGAAGGGCGCCCACGCGCCCGGACCCGACAGGATGGAATCTTCTGCCGGTCGCAGAGCGCACAGATGAGGCATACCCCGCCCTCCCGGAGCTGACGAGGGCGGGTGCGGTCGGGGCCGGGGTGGTCGAGCTTGCCGCGCCCGCCGGTTGCGGGCGGTTGGGTCATTCCGAGTCCACCGTGGCGGACCTCAGACTCCCCAACCGACGAATGCTCAGCCGTCCATTGTGGATCTAGGCCATCGCGTCGTGGCCCTGCTACGGGCGACAACATGAACCGGCACGTCGATGATCGCAGGGTAACGCCTGCGGCAGCGGAAGCTCCATATCGTTACCCTGGTCCGGATATGACACCGAATCCGCCTACGGTCATCGCCGCCTTCGCCACGATGAGCGGCAGCGATCCGACCAGGCCCTTGATCACGTTCTATGACGACGCTACCGGTGAGCGGCTGGACCTCTCCGGCGCCACGCTGGCCAACTGGGTGGCGAAGACCGCGAACCTGCTCGTCGACGGCCACGGCCTCGCCCCGGGCGACGTCGCCGCGGTCGCGCTTCCGCCGCACTGGCTCACCGCGGCCGTGCTGCTCGGATGCTGGTCGGCCGGGCTGGTCGTGGCCGCCTCGGCTGGCGACGTGGGTTTCGTGGCCGGCGGGGCGCGGGTCGACGCGGCCGATACGTACGCCGTCTCGCTGGCGCCGTTGGCGGCACCGTTTCAACCAGGTCCGCCGCCAGGAACGCTCGACTACGTCGTAGCGGTCCGCTCGTACGGCGACCGGTTCACGCCACGGGTGGCGCCGGGCGACATGGCGTCGGACGACGGAACGACCCACGCACAGCTGGTCGACGCCGCGAATCCGGTACCCGGGTCGCGGGTGCTCATCGACGCCGACCGTACGTCGGATCCTCGCCAATGGTTGGTCGCGCCATTGGTGGCCCGGGTCAGCATCGTGCTCTGCGCCAACCTCGATCCGTCCCGGCTGCCCGCGCGCCTGGACACCGAGCACGCCGTGGCACTGCCCTAAACTCAGCTGCCGGTACGGGCGGCGGCAAGGGACTCGAAGGCGGCGAGCGATTCGGGGTTGGCCAGCGCGCCCTTGGCTGCGGCGGCATCGACCGGCGTTCCGGTGAGGATCCGCTTGACGGGCACCTCGAGCTTCTTGTTCGAAAGTGTCCGTGGCACGGCGGCGACCTGGTAGATCTCGTCCGGCACATGGCGCGGCGAGAGCGCCGTACGCAGCTCTCCGGCGATCCGGGAGCGCAATGCGTGGTCGAGCACGACGCCGTCGGCGAGGACGACGAAGAGAAGTAGCTCGCCGGCTCCCCCGTCGGCGCCCTCGATGTGCACGACGAGCGAGTCGACCACCTCGTTAAGCCCTTCGACCACGGAGTAGAACTCGCTCGTGCCGAGTCGTACGCCACCTCGGTTGAGCGTGGCGTCCGACCGCCCGGTGATGATGCACGTCCCGCGGTCGGTGATGGTGATCCAGTCACCATGGCGCCAGACCCCAGGGTAGACATCGAAGTACGCCTCGCGGTATCGCGACCCGTCGGTGTCCCCCCAGAAACCGACCGGCATCGAAGGCATAGGCGCGGTGATGACCAGTTCGCCGACGGTACCGATCACGGGGTGTCCCGCCGGGTCGTACGCCTCGACCTTCGCGCCCAGGCAACGGCAGGCGATCTCGCCAACAGTGACCGGCAAGAGGGGCGCGCCGCCGACGAATCCGGTACAGACATCGGTTCCCCCGGAGACGGACTGCAGTTGCGCAGTCTCGCTGACCGCTTCGTACACCCAGACGAAGCCCTCGACAGGCAACGGCGCGCCGGTTGAGCCCAGCGCCCGGAGCCGGGACAGGTCAGCTATCTCAGCGGGTACGGTCCCGGCCTTGCGACACGCCAGCAGAAACGGTGCCGACGTGCCGAAGTACGTCATGCCGGACCGCTCGGCTACCCGCCAGAGCTCACCGAGGTCGGGGTGGCCCGGGTTGCCGTCGTACAGAACGACAGCGGCTCCGACCGCCGGACCGGAGACGAGGAAGTTCCACATCATCCATCCGGTGGTGCTGAACCAGAAGAACCGGTCGCCCGGGCCGAGATCGCAATGCAGTCCCAGCGACTTGAGGTGCTCCAGGAGGATTCCGCCATGCCCGTGAACGATCGGCTTGGGCAGACCGGTCGTCCCGGAGGAGTAGAGGATGTACAGAGGGTGGTCGAACGGCACGGGGGCGAATTCGAGCGGCGCCTCGGTCGCGGCGGCCAGCTCTGTCCACTCCAGACTGTCCATAATAGATGATTGCGGCTCGAGATAGGACAGCGACACGACGTGGCGTAGTGACGGCAGGGCGGCCCGGATCTCGCCTACCTCCGCCCGTCGGTCCACCCGTCGGTCGCCGTACCGGTAACCATCCACCGCGACCAGCAACACCGGCTCGATCTGCCGCCACCGATCGACCACCGACCGGGTACCGAACTCCGGGGCGCAGCTGGAAAAGATCGCCCCGAGACTGGCCGTGGCGAGCATCAGCACCAACGTCTCCGGGATGTTGGGCAGGTACGCCGCCACCCGGTCGCCTGGTCCGACCCCGAGTCGGCGCAGGCCAAAGCGGACGCGCCGGACCTCCTCGCGCAGCGCGCCAGCAGTCACGACACGGTCGGGCCGGCTCTGGGAGTACGCCAGGACGGCCGGGTCGTCCGGGCCGAGCCCAGGCATCCGCAGGACATGCTCGGCGTAGTTCAGCGAGGTACCGGGAAACCACCGGGCGCCCGGCATGTGCGCGTCGGGGAGCACCGCCGTCGCCGGCGTGTGGCCAATAACCCCGAAGTACTCCCAGATCGCCGCCCAGAAGCCGGCAAGGTCGGTCACCGACCACTGCCACAACTGCTCGTACGTGTCGAGGTCCAGTCCGCGGGTACGGGCCACAAACCGCATGAAATCGCCCATACGGGCCCGGTTGAGAATGTCGGACGGCGGAACCCAGAGCAGGTCTCCGACGGTCAACGTCGCTCTCCTCCGCGCTCGCTGCCCTGCTCCCACCCAGCGGCCCCGCGGGGCGCACTCATTATCGGCTCGTTCACCCAGCAACTCCTCCCACTTCTGGCGCCCATCCTGCATGGTCGGCCGGTCGCCTGCCCAGCTCGGACGACCCGGCAGGTCGCGCGCTGGCGGCTGGCACGCTACGGTGCGAAGTCGATGCCCTCTCGGCCCGCGGAAAGTGAGCTTCGATGCGCCACCTCCTGAGTGTTGTGCTGTCGATCATCTTGGCGCCGCTGACCTACATAGCCGCCGGCCTCGCGGCGGTCAAACTGGACGCCGCGCACATCACCTCCACCGACATCAACTGGACCGCCGCCGCGATCGGCCTCGGGTCCGGCCTCGTCGCCGGTGCGCTCTATGCGGTGCTGGTCATGGCCCGACTTTCGCCGCTCGGCCCGGTCGTGGCCGCGCTGCTCTACCTCGGCGCGACGATCTGGGCGTTCCTCAACGCAGCCAGTTTCGCCAAAGCGCTCGACTTCGGCCTGTTCGGGGTGAAGCACGTGCTGCTCCAGCCGGTCGGCGCCGGCACGCTGCTGCTCGCGGTCCCGCTCTTCGCCACCGTCTTCAGCCGGCGCCGGTGGGCCGGGCCGGGCGAGTCGGGACTGCCCTATGACGCGGCGCCGGGTTACCAGCAAGCGCCTGGAACGGCCGCTCCGTCGTACAGCGAGCCACCGACACTTGTCACGCCCACGTACGGCTCGTCGTACCCGACCGAGCCCGACACGAGGCCGGAGCCGGTGCAGGCGGTCTACACCCCCAATCGGATCGAGCGCGAACCCGTCCCACCTCCACCGGATCAGCCCACACCGTAATCGAACGGCACCCTCAGATCGGGGATTCCTTGTCGGAAACGACGGGTCGAGTCGCGTTCGATGCCTCAAGGGCGATAGTGCGCCGGGTTCCCGGTAGGTCGACGATGCTACGGGGTGATCTCCGCGACCGCCAACCTCAGTTCGAACGGTCTCGGCAAGGCGATCTCGGTGGCCGAGTCGTCCACGAGCTCGTACGTATCGGCCGGACCCAGCTCGTAGGCGTAGATGTGAATGGGACTCTGCTCGATCCGCCAATAGAACGGGATGCCCATCGCGGCGTAGTCCGCGGGCTTCTCGAATCGGTCCCGCCGCCTCGTACCCGGCGAGACGACCTCTACCGCCAGTAGCACCTGCTCTGCCGTTACGAAATGGCTATCCATCGATGGACGTGAACGAAGCAGCAGGACATCAGGTTCGAACGTGTCCGAGTTCCCAACAAGTACACCGACCGCCGTCGTCGCGAAGTAGTCGCGCGGTGCCCGCTCGCGTAGCCACATCCATACCAGGTTCGCGATGTTCTGGTGCCCGACGGTCGGTGACGGAACCACGAGCATCACTCCATCGCGAAGCTCCACGCGTGGGGCATCGTCCGGTAGGGCCAACACGTCCTCGATCGTGTAGTTGGCGAGGCGCTGGCGCGCGGGGTCCGGGCCCACTCGGGTCGACCTCGAGGCCGGCTGGGCGGTCATAGCCCGATCGTACTGTCCGAGGAATCCGGCCCGTCACACCGCGTGCTTCAGGAGGTGGCGCGCCATGACGATGCGCTGTACCTGGTTCGTCCCTTCGTAGATCTGGGTGATCTTGGCGTCGCGCATCATCCGTTCGACCGGGTAGTCGTGGGTATAGCCGTACCCACCGAGCAGCTGCACCGCGTCCGTTGTCACCTGCATCGCGGTGTCCGACGCGAAGCACTTCGCCGCCGCGCCGAAGAAGCCGAGGTCAGACTCATCGCGCTCGGACCGGGCCGCCGCGGCGTAGGTGAGCTGGCGTGCGGCCTCCAGACGCATTCCCATGTCGGCGAGCATGAACTGGACCCCCTGGAAATCGGCGACCGGCCGGCCGAACTGCCGCCGCTGGGTCACATACCCGATGGCGAAATCGAGTGCGCCCTGCGCGATACCCACGGCCTGGGCGGCGATCGTCACGCGTGTGTGGTCGAGAGTGCGCATCGCGGTGGCGAAACCGGTGCCTTCTTCCCCGATGAGCCGATCTCGTCCGACCCGGACGTTGTCGAGGTACACCTCGCGCGTGGGAGAGCCCTTGATGCCGAGCTTGCGCTCCGGGGCACCGAAGCCGACCCCGGGGTCGGATCGCTCCACGACGAAGGCGGAGATGGCGCGCCTAGCGGCTTCACCACCGGGTGTGACGGCGAATACCGTGTAGAAGTCCGAGATCCCGGCATTGGTGATCCATCGCTTGGCGCCGTTGAGGATGTAACCGTCGTCGTCGCGTTCGGCGCGGGTCGTCATCGACGCGGCATCGCTGCCCGCCTCGGCTTCCGAGAGACAGTACGAGAACATCGCATCACCGCGGGCAACCGGCTCGAGGTAACGCCGCTTAAGGTCAGGTGATCCGGCCAACAGCAGCGGAACAGTGCCCAGCTTGTTCACGGCCGGGATGAGCGAGGACGAGGCGCATACGCGCGCCACCTCCTCGATCACGATCGCTGTGGCGAGGGCGTCGGCGCCCGCCCCGCCGTACTCCGCCGGAATGTGCGGGGCGTGAAAATCCGACGCGCGCAGCGCCTCGTACGAAGCGCGGGGAAACTCACCGGTCTCGTCGGCCGCCGCGGCGTTGGGCGCCACCTTGCCCTCACAGACTGCTCGTACCGCGGCCCGGATCGCCCGGTGCTCCTCGGGAAGTTCGTACACGTCGAACGCCATGCCGCTCCCTCTTCGCGTTGTTACCGGAGGGTAGCGGCATTGAAGCGGCAGGTCTGGTGCGGGGTCGCATACCGTGATCTCGTGGCAACCACTATCCTCGCCGAGTACTCTGCAGCCCGGCGTACGACCGATGCGAACGCTCCGGCGGCCAGTACGGCTCGGGGTGCCGGTGATTTCATGACGCGCGACGAGCGGAGACACGCGTGAGTTTTCCCTACTCCCCCACGCAGGCCTACCCGCCGCCGCACGCACAGCAGCCGACCTCAGTCTCGATCCCGTCCGGCGCGCAACGACCCCGGCTGACCTTCCTGGGCACCGGCTACCTCGGCTCGACGTACGCGATCTGCTTCGCAGAACTTGGTTATGACGTTCTGGGCTTCGATGTCGACGAGACGAAGATCGCCAAACTCGCGGCCGGCGAGGTGCCGATCCATGAACCGGGGCTCGACGACATGCTGCGTCGCAGTGTGGCATCGGGTCGGTTGCGGTTCACGACGGACTATCGCCAGGTGGCGGAGTTCGGAGATGTCCACTTCATCTGCGTCGGCACCCCGCAGCGGCACGACGGCATGGGCGCCGACCTGAGTTATGTGGAGACGGCGGTCAGCTCACTCGCCCCGCTGCTGCGGCGCAAGGCGCTCATCGTCGGCAAGTCGACAGTGCCGGTCGGCACGGCCGAATGGGTCGAGCAGCTCGTCTCCAAATACGCACCGGCCGAGCTCGGCATCGAGGTCGCCTGGAGCCCCGAGTTTCTTCAGGAGGGCTTCGCCGTCGAAGACGTACTACGCCCCAATCGCCTGGTCCTGGGGGTCAAGAGCGCGTGGGCGCATTCGATGCTCTTCGCCGCGCACAAGGGGGTCTTCGACCTGGCCATGAACGAGGACCGGGAGGTACCGGTCGTCGTCACCGACTTCGCCACGGCCGAACTGGTGAAGGCGGCCGCGAACGCGTTCCTGGCCACGAAGATCTCGTTCATCAATGCGATGGCCGAGGTGTGCGAGGCATCGGGGGCCGATGTGAGCCAGCTCGCCCGGGCGATCGGCTACGACGACCGGATCGGCAAGAAGTTCCTCCGCGCCGGGATCGGTTTCGGTGGAGCGTGCCTGCCCAAGGACATCCGGGCGTTTCAGGCCCGGGCGCAGGAGATCGGCGCCGGGGAGGCGCTGCGTTTCCTGCACGAAGTCGACCTGATCAACCAACGGCGTCGCAGTCGCGTGGTGCAACTCGCCGCCGATCTGCTCGGTCGCCCGTATGGGCCGGCCGGCCCCGACCTGAGTAGCCTGCGCATCGCCGTGCTCGGGGCCACGTTCAAGCCGGGCACGGATGACGTCCGCGATTCGCCCGCGCTCGCCGTCGCGCGCATGCTCGTCCGTACCGGCGCCGCCGTGAGCCTGTACGACCCGCAAGGCATGGCCAACGCCGAGCAGACCCTGCCAGAGGTGGCGTACGGATCGAGCATGACCGACGTGGTCTCCGGCGCGGATCTGGTCTGCGTGCTGACCGCGTGGGAGGAGTTCCGCTACGCCGACCCGGTCGCGCTGGGCGAACTGGTGGCCGGTCGGCGGGTCATCGACGGTCTCAACTGCCTCGACCAGCCCTTGTGGACGGCGGCCGGCTGGCAGTACCGCGGTATGGGTCGCCCCGGCGCCTGACCCTGGTGCCTGATCCTGGTGTAAGCAGAAGCACCCTATCGTGTCGGAAACGCTTGTAGGGTGGCCCTATTGACCGGGCGGTCCTACTCGACCCGTGTGGGACAGTGTCTGTCGTGGACACGTACCCGTGCCCGAGATGCGGAGGGGTCGCCGACCAGGACGCGGGCTGCCACCGGTGTGGCCGGCCGCACGATCCCGAAGCGGCCCAACTGGCGCGGGTGCGTACGGCCCTCGCGGGGCTCGACGACGATACCCGCCGGCTCGACGCCGACCGCCGCGCGATCGACCGACAGCGGGATCGGTTGCTCGCGCAGCGCCGGACGCTCACGGCCACGATCGCCCAACGTCTGGTCGGCGAACAGGCGGCGGGGCCCACCGGTACCGAGTCGACCGGAGGCACGGGGCCGCCGGGTCAACCCGTGACCTCGAAGCAACCCCGAGTCCCGACCCAACCAAGCCGCCCTGCCATGACCGGACCCGCGCTCGAGCCGATCACACCGACGCGGCCCTTCATTGTGACCCGACCGACGACGGCGGAGTCGCCGACCCATGCCCAGCTTCCGAGGCAGCCGCGGGGGCCGGCCGTGGAACCTCCCGCCGCTGCGCATCAGGCCGTCCGGGTCTCTGGGCCGCGTTCGCCCACCCATCTGGTGGAGACCTCGCCGCAGTCGGCCCAGAACACTCAGCTGACCCTCGGCGCGATCCTGCTCGGTATCGCCGCGATCGTGATCGCCGGGGTCTATTACACGACTGCGTCCGGCGGGCGGGCGGCGGTGCTCGGAGTCGCGACAACGATCTTCCTCGGCTTGCCGTTGCTCTTGACCGGCAAGCTGTTCGCGACAGCCGAGACGATCGCGAGCATCGGCCTTCTGCTCGTGCTGCTCGACGGCTACACCGCCTACACAGCTGACCTGGCCGGCGTCCGGGCGCTGAATCCACCTCTGTACGCGGCGATTCTGTTCGCGCTCGTGACCGGGGTCGCCGGTGCGTACCGGTTCGCGACCCATCTGCGGGCCCCCCAGTTCGCCGCGCTGCTCACGGTCCAGCCGTTGCTGCCGCTGCTCGCCGTGAACTTCCACTTCGGGCGGGAGGGATTCGCCGCCGTCTTCGCCGTGGTAGCGGCGTTCAACCTCGGTGCCGTCGGTATCTTCGGGCTCGAGTTGCGGATCCTCGCCGCGGGACGGCTCCGTCCCCGAGCCAGGTCAGCACTGGACCAACCGACCGGTCTTGGCTGGCCCCGCATGCTGCGGGAGCTGGCGTGGCTGATGTTCGGGCTGACCCTCGCGACATCGGTCGTGCTGGCCACCGAGGGTCTGGTGCGGGCCGGTACGGCCCGAGGCGCGGTCCCGGCAGCGCTCGATCTTGTGCTGGCCGCGGCGGTCGGGATGGCCGCCGGTCAGCTGCAGAGCGACAGGCGCGTCAGGGTGATCGCCGGCGGAGCCGCCACGCTCGCCGTCATCGCGGCGATCAGCCGGGTCGATTACCTGGCGCTGCCGGACGACACGCTCATCATCACGGCCGCGCTCGCGGCCGTGATGGCGATCGCCACGAACGCCCTGCCAGCGCGGGTCAGCCAGGGGCCCCAACTGGGCGCCTTGGTCGCGGCGGCCATCGCCGGCGTGGTGGTACTCGCCGAGACCGTCCGCACGACCGTGGCAGTACTGGTGGCCGCGACATCCCCTCATGTCTGGGCGGGCGATCTGATCGGGTACGCCCAACAGACCCACGTCACCGCCTGGCAGGTGCCGTTCTCGGCCGTACTGCTCGCGCTCTTCGGCGTGCTTGTCGCCCCCCCCGCGTGGCGGACCGACGCGGCCGTCCTGGGTGGGGCCGTGGTCCTCCTCGCCGCACCGGGTACCGGGTCGTTCCCGTGGTGGGCCGCGTCGCTCCTGGCCGTCGCCGCCTCGACGGCGGCCACCACCACCTCGCTCTACGCGAGCCGGGGCCGAGACGCCCTGATCAGGTCGGGTACTGCCGGTCTGCTCGGTCTGTACGCCGTCGCGACGAGCCTGGCCCGGCCCGGCCTCACCGCGACCGTGAGTACCGCCTTGGCGCTGACCGCTGGGGCCACCGCCGCGATCGCCGTCGGATGGCCGGACCGCTTCGGCGCCTACCGCGAGCGGGTGGCCGACGCGGCTTTCGGCGCCGCCGCGTTCACGCTTCCGATTGCGGTCGCCACGTTCGCTTGGCTCGCCGGACTTCCAGCCGGCGTCGTCCTCCCGATCACGATGGTGACCACCGCACTGGGGGTCATGGGCGCCGCCGTGTCCCAGGTGGCGGCCAGGTTGCCGCACACCGCCAGTGCGGGCGCCGCGCTGGCCGCGGCGGTCGCAACGTTGCTGTTCGGCCTTCTCGTCCCCGGCCGGGAACCGGTCGACGTCGGCGTTGGTGTGCTTATCGTGACGGCCGCGCTCGCCACGACCGGGTCGCGCATCTTCGAGGTCGGTGGCGGCGGCATCGCCGAGGCGGTTCGGACGCTCCCGGCCGCGGTCAGCGCGGCCGAGGACGCGTTTGCCGGGCGGCCGGATCGACCCGATCCCGCCCCGCGGCGTCGATCCATAGTGGACACAAGCACGCTCGGCGCCGCGCTGTCCACGGCCGCGCTCATCGTCGCGCTGGCGCGCCTGGCGGCGGTTGTCGTACCCGGGATCGGTCTGGTCACCACCGAGGCGATGGTCCTGGTGACCGCGTCGGCGGTCCTGCTGCTGCCGGAACGGTGGCGACGCGGCCCGCGGCTCGGCGGCGTCGCGATCGGCGGCACCGTCGCGCTAGTGCTCGCCGGGATAGCGGTCACCGAGGCGGTCCACGCGGCGATGGCGAGCGGCCCCTTCTGGAGCGCAGATCTGGTGACGTGGACGCAGCGGGTCGCAGGCTGGACACCTTACGGCTCGCAGGTGCCCGTGGGTCTCTTGCTGGCGGCCGGGGCGTTCTGGGCGTTGCTGCCCCCGCCCGTCGGCGAGGACCTGGGCTTCGTGACGCTCTGCGTCGCCGCGCTGTCGTTACCCGCCACCCTCGGCCTGCACTGGTGGGCACCAGTTCTCCTCGCCGCCGGGCTCGGCGTCGTCACCGGGCTCGGCGCGGCTCTCGTGCCTCCAGGCCGGCCGGGAGCTCTGCCGGCCACACGGCGGCTGGTGCTCGCTTTCCTTCTCGGTGGTTACGCGGTCATCGTGGCGAGCGCCCGGCCGGCCTCAACCGGCGTGGTGCTCGGTACGTTTGTCGCGGCGGGTGCCGCTGTCGCCCTCGTCGGACACCTGCGGCGTGTGGCCGCCATCGTCCCCGGCACAGCCTTGGCGGCCGGTCTTGCCGCCTCCTCAGGGGCTGCCGCGACCGCCGCGGCGGCCATTGGAACCAGCGCGCCCGGTGTACTCGCCGCCGCGCTGCTGCTCGCCGCGCTCGGGATCCCGGTCGTGCTCGTGGTCCGAGCCGCCTCGTTCGGCGGTATGCCAGGGATCGGCGTCGGTATCCCCTCCGTCATCACCGCCTTGGCTGCAGCCGTGGCTCTGCCGGCGTTCCGAGACGCACAGACCTGGGCCGCCGCGGCCGCCCTCGTTGCCGTCACAGCGGTCGCAGCTGACATCCCGCGAGAGAGCCGACGGCCGACCACGCCCACCCCGCTGGAGGATCTCGCCACGTCCGATGACGGCGATCAGAGACCTCGGGTACCGGCGAACCGGGGTGCCTGGGTCGCGGTCGTCACCACCGTCGTGCCGGCGGCTGCCATCGCCGCGGTCGCCAGCGCTCCGGCCTGGCTTACAGCGCTCGCTGGTCCATATCGGACGCTGAGCGACGTGTGGCGCGGCTACGGCCACGCTCCGGTGCCTTCGGCAGCGGGCGGCGCCGTGATCACGCTGCTACTCCTCGCCGGTGTCGGGGCCATCGGCGCGGCGAGCCTCGGCGGTCGGCGCTTCGTACTCGCCCTCGTGCTCCCACCTCTGGCCGCGATGGCGGTCGTGGCGCCCGCGGCCATGGCGACGCCGGCCGGTACCACGTCCTGGGTCGCTCTGGGGGTCGCGGTGGTCGCTGGGCTCGGTGCCGCCCTCTCGCCGCCCGCGCTCCCGGCGGCGACGCACCTGTTGCGGGGCACGGCCGGCATCGTCTGCGTAGTGACCGGCGGTGCCGGGCTCGCCGGAAGTCTGGCGACGCGGGCCGGCACCCTGACCGCGCTCGCCGTCCTTGCCGCCGCCGGCGCAACCGCCGCGGCCGTAGGGCGCGACCCGAACGCCCGGAAGGTAGCCTGGTTCGTCACGGCCGCCGCGGCATTTGCGTTTCCGGTCACAGCCCTGGCCACCGCCGACGGGCAACTTCGCACCGGTGCCTTCTTCGTCCTCGCCGTCTGCGGCGCACTGTCGGGGGCTTCCTGGCAGCTCGCCAGGTTCCCCAAGCGTCGGCCGGAGGCCGCGGTGGTGGAGCTGACCGTCGCCATCGGCGCGACCTTCGCCCTGTTGCTGAGCCTGAGCTCCCCCCGTCACGCGGCCGCGGTGCTGACGATATGGGGTCTGCTGCTCGGCGTCGCCGCGCTGCGCCGGGACCGGACTCCCAGGTTGCGTCAATGGTTGGTGCGGGCGGCCCTGGTGGCTGAATTGTTCGCGTCCTGGGTGCTGCTCTACTCGGTTCAGGTGGCCCTACCGGAGGCGTACACGTTGCCGTTCGCGGCCATCGCCCTCCTCGCCGGTGCGCTGGAGCTGCGGAACAACAACCAGCTCTCGTCATGGCTCGCGTACGGGCCGGCGTTGGTCGGTGGCTTCGCCCCGAGCGTGGCGCTCGTGCTCATCGGCCACGATGCGGTCGCGCGCTGGGTCACGCTCTTCGCCGTCGCGGTCCTGACGGTGATCGTCGGCTCATCCCGTGGCCTACGCGCCCCGGTCATGACTGGCGGCGTTGTCGTGGTCATCGTCGCGGTGGCTGAGATGATCCGGTTTCTCGTCCGCGGCCAGATCGCCGGCGCCCTCCTGGTGGCCCTCGCCGGTGGGATTCTGGTCGGCTTCGGCGCCCGCTCCGAGCAGCGACGCCGGGCCCGTAGGGAGATCGGCTGACGGGCGGCGGACCGCGGCTCACTAAGCTTGCGGGCGATGGACTCCCGGACCGGACTTCCTGTCGTGGGCATGGTGGGGGGCGGCCAGCTCGCCCGCATGACGCACCAGGCCGCCATCGCTTTGGGCCAGTCGCTGCGCGTGTTCGCTGCCGCGCCGGACGACGCGGCGGCGCTCGTGACCGCCGAACCGGTCGTGGGCCAGCACGCCGACCTCGACGCCCTGCGCGACTTCGCCAAGGGCTGCGACGTTGTCACCTTCGACCATGAGCACGTCCCCCTCGGTCACGTGGAGACGCTCGCGGCCGAGGGGATCGTCGCGTACCCGTCGCCGCACGCGTTGCGTCACGCGCAGAACAAGCGGGTGATGCGGGAACGAATGACTGAACTCGGCCTTGCCGTACCGCCCTGGCGGCTCGTGACGACAATGGCAGAGGCCGCCGAGTTCTTCGGCGGGTATCGCGACGGCGTGATCGCCAAAGCCACGACCGGTGGTTACGACGGTCGTGGCGTCTGGCCGGTCGAGTCCCCGGCGCAGGTCCAGGCGATGCTGGAACGAGGGGTCGAGCTGATCTTCGAAGAGCGGGTCCCGTTACGCCGTGAACTGGCGGCGATGGTCGCCCGTTCGCCCTGGGGGCAGTTGGCCACGTATCCGGTTGTTGAGACGGTCCAGCGCGACGGCATCTGCGCGGAGGTGCTCGCTCCTGCACCCGGCCTGGACCCCGACGTCGCGGTGCAGGCACAGGAGTTGGCCGGCCGGATCGCGGTCGAGCTTGACGTCGTCGGCGTGCTCGCCGTCGAACTGTTCGAAGTGCATGGTGGCAGGCTCCTCGTCAACGAATTGGCGATGCGGCCACACAATTCCGGCCACTGGACCATCGAGGGAGCGCGGACGTCGCAGTTCGAACAGCATCTGCGCGCAATCCTCGACTATCCGTTGGGCGATACGGCGCTGACCACGCCGGTTGCCGTCATGGCGAATATCCTCGGTGGACAGACCGGTGGGATGGGAATCGACGAGCGGCTGCACCACGTCTTCGCGGCCGATCCGGGGGCCCGGGTCCACCTCTATGGCAAGCGGGTGTGGTCAGGCCGCAAGATCGGCCATGTCACCGTGCTCGGTGACGACCTCGACTCCGTTCGCGCCCGGGCGGCCGCTGCGGCGCGATGGCTGCGGGAGGGTGAGGGTGACTGAGCCGACAGCGAGCGAGCGCGGAGGCGAAACGGCATGACTGAGCCGACAGCGAGCGAGCGCGGAGGCGAAACGGCGTGACTGAGCCGACAGTGAGCGAGCGAGCGCGGAGGCGAAACGGCGTGACTGATGTCGGCGTCATCATGGGCAGCGATTCTGACTGGCCCACCATGCGAGCCGCTGCCGAGGCCCTCGGTGAGTTCGGCGTGGTTTACGAAGTGCGGGTCCTTTCGGCACACCGGACGCCCGATGCGATGATCGCATATGCGCGCGGTGCGGCCGGCCGCGGCCTGCGGGTCATCATCGCCGGCGCCGGTGGCGCCGCGCACCTGCCCGGTATGGTGGCCAGCGCGACGCCGCTCCCCGTCATCGGTGTCCCCGTCCCGTTGAAGTACCTCGACGGTATGGACTCGCTGCTCTCCATCGTCCAGATGCCGGCCGGTGTTCCGGTCGCCACGGTCTCGATCGGTGGCGCCCGAAACGCCGGTCTCCTGGCCGTACGGATCCTTGCCGCCACCGACGAGCATCTCCGCCGACGGATGGAATCCTTTCAGGACGGACTTCGTGCGGCGGTAGAGGAGAAGGACGCTGCGCTGCGGCGTTCGCTGTGACTCGTTGCTCGAACGGTTACTAAGGCTACTTGTGTAATCCGGCGTCCTTACCGACCCGCCGGTCGACCTTGACATCCAGCAGGCGCGGGTCGCGCCCACGATCACGGCGCCGGGGCGCCGGCGCCTCGAAGACGAGCACCAATGGCGTACCTTCGCGCCCTTGTCCCACGGGATTGTCCGCGCAGGCCCTCGCCACGAGCTCTTCGGCCCTCGGCACGGCGTCGGCGAAGGGGCCAGCGGCGAAGCCCAACACACGTGACCCCGTGTCGTCCGCCCGGACAACGGCACACCCGGCCAGCGTGCCGAAGATGTCCGCCTCGAGCGAGTAACGCAGCGCAGACAGAAGGGACTCGGCGAAGCCGTCCGGCTCGACCGGGCTCCGCACGACCGCGCTGTCGCCCGGCGGAGTAGCCTCCGGCCGCGGCGCGAACACCGGGAAGCCATCGGGCAGGAGCTGTTCGAGCCGCCGACGGCGACGCAACAACGCGGCCCACACCGCCCTGAGCAGCCGGAGCGTGCCCACCTCCTCGAGCGCGACCTGCATCGTCCACGCTTGCGCCAGCAATGGCAGCCGACGCCGCACAGTACGGGCGAGCACCCGCGCCAACCATCCAGATTCGACACTCCACAGGGGACTGAGCCGCTGCTGCGCCACCGCGAGCACCTTTCCGGCGACGACGGCGAACCACGGCCCGCGCAGCGCGTCGGCGTACCCATGATGTGTCCGCAGTTCGGCCAATGCCCCCTCGGCGTAGAAGGCGATGGTGGACGCGAGTTCCGCCCCAGGTGCGATGCGTTTCGTCGACACCGGCCAGCGGAGCCAGTATCCCCCGTTCGGCGCGGCGTCGCCCACGTCGATCGCCTCCGGCTGGTCCGGACGGCTGGCCGGGGCAGTCTTGAGTGCCCGTCGATCCGGGGGTAGTTCGAGGGTGGAAAGCCATCGCTCGACCAGGTACGCGCGCAACAGTACGTCGGCGTCGACCGGCTCCCCGATGGCTAGACGGCGCACAGCGTCCACAGAGGACGAAGGGTCCGCCCACGGTCGGGCAACGGAGAGAGCGGCCACGACGGCGTCGCGCCAATGCAGCACGATCTCGCGGGCAGTGGCCGACCGGGCAGTTTCCCTGGCGGCATACCGGGCGACGGCCGCCGGAAGGGTCCGGTTGATCAACGCGGCGAGATCGTCGGCGTCGGCATCTCCCGCCGCCTCGCGGACGGGACACCGGACGCTGACACCGTACCGGGCCGACAGCCGATCACTCACCCGTGCCGTGGCGTCGGGCAGTCCGCGGCCGGAGTCGACCACGACGTCGGCGCCGCCGCTCAGATCTCGGGCAACCGCCCAGAGCTGGTACAGGTCGAGGTCCGGCACAGGCTCGCCCAATTCCAGCAGGAACGTGTCGAGATCCAATGTGGACAAGTCGAACTCATGCGGAGTGTGCCGTACCGTGCCAGGCGGCAACGGCGCCAGGATGGCCGGTGTATGCGAGGCCACCTGGTCCACGCCGAGGTAGGTGGCCGTGTGGACGGGCAACGGGTAGGGCCGGTCCGGCCGGGACAGCGCCGCTCCCAGTACGGCCGCACCCAGCCGCCCGGGCCGGACGAGGACGGCGATTCTCCCCTGCCCGATCGCATCGCCGAGCGCCGTCGTGATCGACATTGGGCCGAGATCCGTGTCCGGATGGTAGTGGCGGGCCTGGCCGTCGGGCGTGAGTGCGACAACCTCGTCCGGGAGCACCTGAGCGATCCCGTCGAAGAACGTGGCGGACGTGTCGTCGACGGCGCCGGTGACGACGAAGCGGGTCACCGTACTGACATCGGGCCGCGCCTCGACGCCCGCAGCGCGAAACGCCGCCGGTTCGGATGCGACCAGCCAGCCGCCCGAGTGCCAGGCGTAGTAGAGCCCAGCCGCTCCGCCGTTCCGCCCGAGCACCAGTTCCCCCCGCTCGGCATCGGCAAGGACGACGGCGTACGCCTCTCGACCGTGCAGGAGTCCAGAGGGGCCGTCCGCGGCGTAACCGGCGTCGAGGGCACTCATCGATGCCACGCCATCGACCGCGATGGCCGCGACCACCGGCGGCGGCGCGACACGCCTCGAGTTTGTCTGTTCTGCCCCATTCCGCGACGGACCTGGCTCAGGAGCGACTACGCGAACAATGGACGGGATGACCGCGCGTACAACGATGTCGAGCTGGACGCCCGGTACGCCGGCGATGTGGCATGAGGCGCCCTCGGGGCCGCGCGACGTGAGCGCGGCGACGAGCGGCTCAATGGCCCCGGGGACGTTGAGTGCGGCAGCCAGACCGGCCATGGCGAGGACCCTTCCCCCGGCCAGGGGCGCATTACTGCGCCACCCGGGCGGCGATTCGCGACGGGCGTGTCACCGTGGCCAACGAGCGGATCGTCCGTGGGGAACCCTCTCGGCGACGGGCTCACCGACGCGAGAGATCGCGTTCCAGGTCGTCGACGCTGGTTACCGGGCGGTCGCAGACGAAGCCCCGGCAGATGTAGGCGGTGGCGAGCCCCGAGACCATCAGCCGACCGGCCAGGAGCGGGACACCAGGTGCGTCCGGCACCCCGGCGACCACGACGGCACCGGGCGGGGCGAGGCGATGGGCCAGCCGGACCAGCGGATCGGCCAGATCGTCGGTCGAGACGGCGATCTCGTACGGCCCGCTGAGCACCGCTTCGGCAACGGCGGCGGCATAGCCGGCGAACCGCGGGTGCTTGGCGATCAGCGGCACGACGGTCTCGAGTGCCTGTTGCGACCCTTCGCGGTAGCGGATCTCACCGGTGAGTGCCGAGTACGACAGAAGTGCGGCCGCGGTCGCCGACAGCCCGGAGGGCGTGGCGTTGTCGGTGGGGTCGGCCGGGCGGGCAACGAGGGTCTCGGCGTCGTCGGCGGTGTCGTGGAAGCCGCCGGTACCGTCACCGAACCGCGCCAACGCGGTGTCCAGCAGGTCGCCGGCGTGCTCGAGCCACAAGCCGTCGCCGGTCAGCTGGTGCATCGCGGTGAACGCTTCGGCCACGCACCCGTAGTCGTCCAGTACGCCGGCGGGCTCCCCCACCCGTCCTCCCCGGGAGACCCGGCGCAGCCGCTTCCCGACGATGTGACGTTCGGCGAGATATGCGGCGGTCGCACGCGTGGCGGCGGCGATGTCCGACGACACATAGTCCACGCAGGACTCGTACTCCGCCAGCGCCGTGACCGCGAGTCCGTTCCATGCCGCCACGACCTTGTCGTCGAGTGTCGGTTGTGGACGGTGCCGGCGTGCCTCACGCAGTTTCTCGCGTACGCGCAACCACCGCTGCACGATGGCGGTCTCAGCATCATCGACGTCGCGAGCCAGCCGCAGCACCGATGTGCCGTGCTCGAAGCTTCCCCGGTCGGTCACGTCGAACAGGTCGGCGGCGAACGCGGCATCGTCGTCGCCGAGTACCGCCCGGAGCTGAGCCGTTGTCCAGACGTAGCTGGCGCCCTCGACGCCTTCGGTGTCCGCGTCCAGCGACGAGGCGAACCCGCCACCGGGCTGGAACAGGTCGCGTACCAGGAACCGAGCCGTTTCGTCGGCGACCCGCCTCGCCATCGGGTCATTCGTCAGCCGCCACAACAACGTGTAGACCCGCAACAGAAGAGCGTTGTCGTAGAGCATCTTCTCGAAATGCGGCACCAGCCAGTGATCGTCCACACTGTACCGGGCGAAACCGCCGGCGAGCTGGTCGTAGATACCGCCGCGCGCCATCGCCTCGGCCGTGTGACGTACGATCTCGAGCGACGCCGGTTCACCGGTGCGCTGATGGTGGCGGAGCAGGAAGATCATCGCCAGGTGCGGCGGGAATTTGGGTGCACCGCCGAACCCGCCATGCACAGGATCGTGGTCGTGCCGCAGCTCGGCCGCCGCGGTGTCGAGCATGTCGGCGGTGATCGCTCCCGCCATGGGCTCAAGGCGACCAACCTGCGAGTTGGCCACCGCCTCGACGACGGTACGACCCTGGCGGACGACGCTGTCACGCTGATCCCGCCAGGCCGACGCGATCGCCTGGACCAGCCGGGCGAACGCGGCCTTGGGGTAGTACGTGCCGCAGAAGAACGGCTCTCCGTCGGGCGTAGCGAACACCGTCATAGGCCAACCGCCCTGGCCGGTCATGGCCTGCGTGGCCGTCATGTAGACCGCGTCGACGTCCGGCCGCTCCTCGCGGTCGACCTTGATCGCGACGAGACTGGCGTTGACGAGCTCAGCCACCTCGGCGTCCTCGAACGACTCGTGGGCCATGACATGACACCAGTGACACGCGGCGTACCCAACCGAGATCAACACGGGCACGTCTCGCCGGCGAGCCTCGGCGAAAGCCTCCGTCGACCATTCCCACCAGTCGACCGGGTTGTCGGCGTGCTGCAGCAGGTACGGCGAGGTCGACCGACGGAGCCGGTTCATCTGACCACTCTCGCACAGCACGATCCGCTCATCCTGAGTACCACCGTCTCCTACGTGCAGAAAATCGGGACTAAGTCCTGCATGACGTCGGTATGCCCTTCTGCATGATAGTGGTAGGTTACCAGGATGGACCATGGTTACCGGCGCCGGCTTGTCGATCCGCTCCTCGATGGCCTGCTCGCGGAGTTCCCTGCGGTTTCGCTGGTCGGACCGCGGGCGTCAGGGAAGACAACAACCGCCACTCGCCACGGTTCGACCGTGATCCGGCTCGACCGGCCAGAGGAGGCTGACATCTTCAAGACCGACCCGGATGCGGCGCTTCGGGGCCTCGCCGAACCGGTCGTCCTGGACGAGTGGCAGGAAGCCGCAGCAGTGCTCGGGGCGGTAAAGCGATCGGTGGACCTGGACCCGCGTCCGGGCCGATTCATCCTAACCGGGTCGGTCCGCGCTGAACTTGACGTTCAAGCGTGGCCCGGGACTGGGAGGGTTATTCAGGTGCCCATGACCGGACTCACAGTTAGGGAGACCCGGGGCGACGTGGACCGGGAGCCCTTTGTCGACCGAGTCGTAGCATCCGGAACCGAAGGCCTGAATAGCACTCATCAAGCCTTGGATGTACGCGACTATGTCGACCTCGCACTGGCGGGAATGTTCCCCGAACCAGTATTGCGACTGAGCAGTGCGGGTCGACGACGCTGGATGACCAGCTATGTCAGCGAGGTGGTAACCCGTGATGCATTGGCCATCGAGAGCCGCAGGGACCCACAACGGCTGCGTCGGTTCTTCGACGTAATTGCAATGCATTCAGCCGAAGTGGCCGACATCACGACCCTCATCCACGGCGCTGGCATAAACCGTAAGACTGCCGTGGCCTACGAAAGCCTCCTCCGAAATATATTCATCGTCGACGCGGTGCCGGCGTGGTTCACCAACAGGCTCAAACGGCTTGTTCAAGGGCCAAAGCGATATCTTGTGGATCCGGCACTGGTCGCTGCGTCGACCGGTACGGATGCGAACGCCGTACTGCGCGACGCTCATCTCCTCGGCCGAATCATCGATACATTCGTCGCCGCTCAGTTGCGGGCCGAGCTGCCACTCACCGAGCGAGATGCCCGAATGTTCCACCTCCGTCAGGAAGGCGGACGGCGTGAGGTAGATCTACTCATCGAGGTAGCGGGTAACCGCATCATCGGGATCGAAGTCAAGGCATCGGGAGTTGCGCGGTCTGACGCTGCACGGCATCTCGCGTGGCTACGCGACCAGCTGGGCGATAGGTTTGTTCAGGGCGTCGTTTTCTACACTGGGCCGCGAATCCAACAGCTTGACGAGCGCATCGCTGCGTTGCCGATCAGTACTCTGTGGACTTGAGACTTCGTCGACAGGCGCGCCTCCACGATCGAAGACGCCTATGACCGTTCGGTTCCTCCAAATTCGATGGACCTTATCGGGTCAGGGCTCCGCGGGCGACCGGAAAGTCGAAGTACGTGTGAGGATACGGCTCGTCCGTGAGCGAGTAGTGCCACCATTCGTAGGGATAGTTGGTAAAGCCGGCGTCGGCCATGATCTGCCTGAGGAGTAGCCGATTCTGATGGGCCTGGCCGGTTACCCGCGGATCGAGCGTATGAGCCAGCGAGTCGAAGCAGTCGAATCCCGTGCCCATGTCGATGCTGTTGTCGGGGAAGCGTTTGCTGACCGGCGCGACGCACGGGGCCAGCGGCTCGCCCGGCTGGTATGCGCGTTGCGTCGGCGGGGGCAGCGGTACCAGCGTGAGGTCCAGCGTGCTGCCGCGGCTGTGGGCCGTGGGCGCCCCGAGGTAGCCCTGTTCGAAGAGCGCCGATTTGGCCACCCGTGGATAGAACTCGACCTTCATTCGCTGATCGTCGGCGCGCCGGGCCCATTGGACGAAGTCGTCGACGGCGCGCTGCGGGCGATAGCAGTCGTACACCTTCAGGCTGTACCCGCGGGCGTGCGCGGCGACCTGCGCTCGGTGCAGGCGGTCGGCCGCCTGCCGGGTGAGGATGCACACGGGTTCCAGGTACCCGGCGATCGGTCGCCCCACGAAGTTGTGTGCCGTGGCGTACCGGATGTCCTGCTGGACGGTCGCGTCCACGTCGGAGATGGCCATGAAGCCCGCTGGCGCGTGGACATCGATGCTCGCGGTGGGCGAGGAGGTCGGGGGAGTCGGAATGGCGCGGCCCGTCGCGGTCGTGGTAGGAGCCGGCACGGTGGAAGCCGGCGTGGTGGGAGCCGACGTGGACGTACATGCGCCCATGGCAAGGCTTAGTACGGCGGCCACCGATGCCAGGCGAAGCCGACTCCCGAAGGGCGCCGCAGCGGTATTCATCGCGCCGCCAAGCCGGATCAGTCGAGACAAGTTACCGGAATCCGCTGAATTGCATTGTTGGCAAAGCCACCGCGGTTCCAATTCTGCTCGACCGGCTGGGTCTCACCGTCCGCAGCGATCGCCCTCGCGCCGAGGACGTACGAGCCCTCGGCCACATTCCAGGTATGCCGCCAACGCCGCCAGGCCCACCGGTGGTCGCCGGGGGGGTCGAGCTCAGCCGGCGCCCATGACCGTCCACCGTCGACAGTGAGCTCGACGGCCGCCACCGGCGACCGACCCGACCAGGCACGTCCTTCCAAGACAACAGAACCGGCATGCACGAGCCTGGCGCGGGACATGAAGTCGGGGAAGCCGGGCGGGATCACCAGGGCTCGGGGGGTGATCCGCGTGACCGGGTCGCCGGGCTCGTCGGAGTCCTGCCTCATCCGGTAGGCGACCGTCTGCTGGAAACCGGTGAACGGCTCGCTGACGATCTCGATCCGCGATAGCCACTTGACGTGGGCCATCCCGTACCAGCCGGGAACCACGAGCCGAACTGGGTACCCATGCTGGGGAGCCAGCGGCGCGCCATTCATCGCATAGGCGAGGAGCACGTCGGGCTCCATCGCATCGCCCAGGGGAAGGCTGCGTTGGTAGTCCTGCTCCACCCCACGCTCGATGCCGTGGTCCACCCCGGTGAAGACGATCTCGACGCCGTTCGCTTCCAAGCCTGCCGGGCCGAGCACATCGCGTAGCGGGACACCTGTCCAGTCGGCGGTTCCGACGGCCTCGACCAGCCATGGCTGGCTCACCGGGCGAGGCTCCAAGCGCGCTCGTCCGTTGCCGGCGCACTCCATCGTGAGCCGCACGGTTCGGGCCGGCCTGGCCTGCAGCCCAGGGAGGTCCAGCGTGAGCGGCCGCTCGACCAGACCGTCAACCCGCAGCCGCCAGGCGGCACCGTCAACGTATGGAATGTCGTAGTGCACGAGCAGGTAATGCAGCCCGGGCGGAGTGAGGTCGTATCGCATCGCCTCAAGCGGCATGCCATGGTTGCGAGCCGCCAGGGCCAACTCGTCCGGGCTGATGCCTTCACCCTGCTCGGCCAGGCGGCCCGGTGGGCTGACCTCGTTGAGCTGCACGAGCCCTCCTTCGCCAAGCGCCGTTCCTGTCACAGTACCGGCTGTGCCCGGGCGATGCGCCCGAGCACCTCTGCTGCCTCCACAGGGGACAGTGGCGGGTAGAAGAGATGGCCCTGCGCACGCCTGACGCCCAGTGCCATCAGCGCGTCGCGCTGCTCAGCGAGCTCGACCGCCTCGGCCACGACGCGGATGCCGAGCGCCCGGGCGAGGTCCACTGCGGCGGCTACGATCGCGGCCGTCTCCAGTGATGTCGTCATCGCGGCGACGAACGATCGGTCGATCTTCACCTCGTCGACCCGGCACCGCGCCAGCAGCTCCAGCGACGCCGACGCATTGCCAAAATCTCCGACCGATATCTGTACGCCGAGCTCGCGCAGCGCCGTGACCGACCGTTCGACCCGTTCCGGATCGGCGACCATGACGCCCTCGGTGATCTCCAGTATCAGGCGGTCGGCCGGGACACCGTGCGCCCGCAGGCAATGAGCGATCTTGTGTGGCAGCTGGGGATCGAGTGAACAACGGGCGCAGAGGTTGACCGTGACCGGCACGCCGATCCCCACCCGCGCCCAGTCCGCGGCGGCTTCCAAGGCCAGCGTCACGATCCGGCCCGTCAGTCCGGCGGCGAGGTCGCTCCCCTCAACGGCGTCGATGAATGCCGCGGGCAGGAGAAGGCCGCGCGTCGGATGGCGCCAACGGACAAGGAACTCGGCACCGGTTGGAACTCCGGTCGTGAGGTCGACCACAGGCTGGACCACCACACCGAGCTGATCATTGGCGGCCAGCGCGTCGCGCATGTCGGCGAGAACGGCGTGGCGATCGGCTCGACTGTTCCCCGGAACGGGCGCCTCACCGTAGCGGGCCACCACGGCCCCGTCGCGTCGGGCCTGGCGTACAGCGCGGCCCGCCCTGCGTATCAGCTCAGCCATGTCAGGCCCAGAGCGTTGATCTGAATCGCCGCCGACATAGACGACTCCGACACCGACCGTGGCCGTCACACCTATCGTGACACCGGCGACCTCGACAGGCGTCGCCACCAGGGAGGCGAGCTCCCGCGCTCGGTCGATCGCGGTATCGATCGGCGAGTCACCGGACAACAACAGCGCGAACTCATCCCCACCCAGCCGGGCGAGCGTCTCGCCTGGGCGCGTCGCGCCGCGCAGCCGCTCCCCGATCGTGCAGAGCAGTTGGTCGCCGGCCGCCAGGCTCAGCGTGTCGTTGACCGCCCGGAACGCGTCCACGTCAAGCAGGATGAGCGCAGCCGCGGCTCCGGTGGAGCGCCGTCTCAATTCGTCATCGCCGCTCAGGATCAGCGTCGATCTGTTCGGCAGGCCCGTCAGCGGATCGTGGACAGCCTCGAATGCGAACCGGGCGGCCATGACCTCGAGATCGTGGTGTGTCGCCGCGTCGTTGAGGGCGTTCGCGACGGCGTGCACGTAGGTCGAGAAGACCAGGTCCGCCGCCGGGTCGAGACGCTTTGACCGATCCAGGGCGAGCCGCATCTCGCCCAGTGCCGCATCGCCTGCGATCAGCGGCCGGGCGACGACATGGGGGCCAGATATCGGGCTCGCCGCGGCGGGGAGCGTGACCGCGCCATCGGGACCCCCCGAGCCGTACCAGACCCAGGGGTCGCCCGCAGCGTCTGCCCGGTCACGCCGTAGGGCCACCTGCACCTGCGCGGACCCGAACAGCGTCCTCGCGCCGCGCAGCGCCGCTGCCGTGACCGCCCTCGCATCGTCGTGGCTCAAACCTCGGGTTGCCACGGCGAGGTTCTCCCACCATCGCGAGCCGGCGTCGATCCGTGCCCGATAGAGGTACACGCGGTGAACGACTACGAAGACCGGGACGAGCCCGGCCAGCCACCGAGCGTCGGTCGCGAAGGCCATCGCAACCGCCGAACCGACCGCGATGTTGCCGGGCAGCATCATGCCCTTGGCGCGCGCTGTGCGGCGCCAGGCAGCCAGAAAGCCGCGGTCGTCGGCCAGCCAGGCTGTTGCGAGAACCGTAGATGTACCGAAGTACGCCAGTCCGGCGAGCACGAGTACAGCAACGGCCGCCACGCTGCCCGGATGGATCTGAGCCGCGCGGACGCGGTCGAACACCCAGACGACGATGGCGGCGGCGGTAGAGGCGATCGTCAGCGAACAGATCGCGTACGGCACCCGGAGGCGCTGCCCGGGCGCGGCGGTGACGAGGCGGTCGATGTGCGCCACCATCGCTCCGACGGCCCCGGCCAGAGGCGCCCACACAGCCGGTATCAGGCAGAGCGAGGTGATGCTGGCGACCTCGCCCCACGCGACGAGCACGTAGTCGGCGCCGATCCGAACCCTGATCCGAGCAAACTGCGCGGCGGCTACCACGGCCGCGGACAACCAGAATGACGGTCCCGGCAGGGCCCACATATTTGCGCGCGCGATCACGAGGCCACACGCCACGCAACCCGAGGCGGCGACCACCGCAAGGACGACCAGCCGGCACCGCCGGGAGACCCCCGGCCTGCTCGCTGCGTCCGTCAGCGCAGATTCGGCCCGTACGCGTAGCTCAACGCCAGACCCGCCGCTCATTCCCCCTCCGCGGCTAGCAGTCGACGTGGTTTTCCTCGCGTCGGGAGGTTAATACAGAGCAGGGATGAATGGAAATGGCGAACAGGTCAGTATTCTCGCGGTTACACGCGAGCCTAGGTCGTCTTTTCGTCAGGCTGCGATCCTTCATCGACGCCCGACGCCTGCTCGGCTGGCTCGTGTTCCCCGTCGTCGGTTTCCGGATCGGGGCCGAATCGCTCCGGAAGCCGTCGCAGACGGGCATTCATGTTGCGGATTAAGAAGATCGTGCCCACCACGAGAAGCAAAATCACAACAAGACCGGTCGGACCGGCAAGCCCACCCGCTCGCGTGTCACCAAAGTTGTTGTCCGCCAGAATCCAACTCACGGTCGTACTCCTCGCCACCGTTGCTTATCACGCTACGCCGCCCGCCTCATGATCCACTAGCCGGTTCGGTGCAGTCGAAGTTTCGCGTACGCCGGCGAACAGGTCGTCCTCGGGCAACGGGGCATCGACCAGCGACCGCGCAAGTTCGAAGTCCTCGGTTGGCCAGGCCGCCCGCTGGATCTCCAGCGGCACCCGGAACCAGAATCCCTCTGGATCCACCTGCGTCGCGTGCGCGCGCAAGGCTTCGTCGCGGACAGCGAAGTAGTCGGCGCAAGGCACCCGGGTGGTGATCCGGTTGACCGAATCCCCTTCGTCGTCGCTCTCGGACCACTCCTTGAGCCACTCGCCATACGGTGACTCGAGCCCGGCCGCGAGCATCGCCTCATGCATAGCGACCACCCGCGCCCGGGAGAAGGCCATGTTGTAGTACAACTTCAGCGGCTGCCACGGCTCGCCCGTGCCCAGGAAGCGGTCGGGATCTCCAGCCGCGTCGAACGCGACCACGCTGACCGTATGGCACATGACGTGGTCCGGATGCGGGTAGCCTCCCCGCTCGTCGTACGTCGTAACCACGTGCGGCCGGAACGACCGCATGAGACTGACCAGGGGCTCGGCGGCAGCCTGCGGGTCCACCAGGGCGAAGCTGCCCTCGGGAAGCGGCGGCGGTGGATCACCCTCCGGGAGCCCGGAATCGACGAACCCCAGCCACTCCTGACGGACACCGAGGATCTCCCTGGCCCGGGCCATTTCGGCCCGGCGGATCTCGGCCATGTTCGCCACGACCTCGGGCCGGTCCATCTTGGGATTCAGCACGCTGCCGCGCTCGCCTCCGGTACAGGTGACGACCATGACCTCGACGCCTTCGGCGACGTAGCGGGCCATCGCGGCCGCGCCCTTGCTCGATTCGTCGTCAGGGTGGGCGTGCACGGCCATCAGGCGCAGGCCTTCGGTCACGGCTGAACTCCTCGGGGTTATCGTCCAAGTGCTGGGAGGATGACAACGCTAGCCGACCCGACCGACGAAAGGGCTGCGCCGTGGCAGCGAACGGCTCGCGAACGAGTGCCCCGGAGTTCCCGCCCGGACGGTACGGACGCCGGCGTGATCCGGTTCGCCAGCGCCGGCGCCGACTGATCGCAGGGCTGCTCGCCGTCGTCGTGGGCGCCGCCGGCGTGGCCATCGCGATCAAGCTTTACAACCAGTACGTAGCCGCCCCGTACCGCGTCAGCAGCGTCACCACGACGGCCGTGACCGATACATCGGTGACCGTTACCTTCGAGGTGACCCTGCCCGCCGGGTCGGGCGCATCGTGCACGGTCATCGCCGAGACCAGAACCGGCGAACAGGTCGGGGGCGCTGAGATTCCTGTGCCGCCGGCCCCAGACGGCCAGAATGCGACGCATGTCACATACAAGCTCACGACCAGTGAGCGTGCATTTGCGGGCACGGTTCCGGGATGCGGTCCGCCGCGCTGACCTCCGCTCACGTCTCAACGCGATTTCGGCCGTGAAGTGAGATGCCCTTCTTTGGTACCTTGGATAGTCCGACCGTCACCGGACCAACACACGTCCCACCCAGGAAAGGCGTGTGGCAACACCGAGGAGATTTCGTGTCCACGACTGGCCCTGATACCTCTGCGACCTGGCTCTCCCAGGACGCGCACGACCGGTTGCAGGCCGAGCTCGAGCGTCTCATCGCGGCGCGACCCTTGATCGCAGCGGAGATCAACGCCCGCCGGGAAGAGGGCGATCTACGGGAGAACGGCGGATACCACGCGGCCCGGGAGGAGCAGGGCAAAATGGAGGGGCGGATCCGTTACCTCCAGGAGCTGCTCCGCACCGCACACGTGGGTGCGGCCGCCAACGGCACCACGATCGCTCCGGGTACCGTCGTAACGATCTACTTCGATGATGATGAGACCGACACCGAGACGTTCCTGCTCGGTTCCCGGGAGATCGCCTCAACCACGGACCTGAAGGTCTACAGCCCCGAGTCGGCTCTGGGGCAGGCAATTCTCGGCGCCGGCCAGGGCCAGACCGTGACGTACACAGCGCCGAGCGGGGCAGACATCAAGGCCACCGTAGTCAGCTTCGAGGCGTTTACCGGCTGATCAGCGATGGCGACAGTCAGGCTCAATGCGTCTCCCGCACGGCGAACGTAAGGTCGTAGCCAGCCGCTCGCAACGCCTGTACCAGACGATCGGACGCGAACCGGGCCACCGGCGGCCAAGGACGCGTGCATCGAGGCGGCTGCGATCGTCGTCGTACGAATTGATGATCCCGGCCCGCCGCGAAAGCGCATGACGTTAGTACGGACGCCGTCTTATGCAGCGTCCGTTAGTAAGCTGTCCGGGCGAACGCTGCCGGCCCACATTCTCTCCACCCGGTAGCGTTGCTCCCGGCTGACGCCGCCGACCACCCGGCTGCCGAGGCGACCGGCCGCCAACGCTATGACAACGCCGACGAGCGGACCAACCACGGTGAAGACCATGTGTCGGTCGAGGTCGGCGTATCGCCCCAATCCACCGACGAGCATAGGCGTGGCCACGAACAGCCACAGGCCGCCGACGATCGGCTGGAGCAGCCGCAGTACCCACCATGTCCAGACCCGAGCGGCCACGGCGGATGTCCCTCGTCCGACCGGATCATCGGAGCTGTTACGCGCGACGTCGGCGATCACCATGGCCGGCAGAAGGCGATTGGCAACCGGTATGAACCACGCACCGATGGTCCAACCGAGGGCCCAGTCGGATCGCGAGTCCGAGAATGTGTCTACATTGGACCGAGCTCGATAGAGCCAGACTATCAGCAGTATGACCGAGAGGAGTCCGAGGGCCGCGGCCGCACCATTGATGGCGTACACACCGAGCGGGATGGCGAGAAGTAGCCGGCCCGCTGTCATTGGCTGCTCGACTGTCCACGGTAAACTCGCGCCGGTCACTACCCACGCCGCCGCCTGAGCGAAGGCGGCGATCCACAGCGCAGTCATGGTGAGCTGCGCTAGGGCGTCCAGGGGGCGGTGGAGCCGGCCGCCGCCGGTCGGCCGCTGGGCCGTCTCCGAGTACAGCACCACCCACCCCGGGGGAGGCGGAAGATGCGCGCCGCAGTGGCCGCACCGGTAGAGGACAGCCGCCACCGGTCTACCGCAGGACAGGCATCGCATCTGTTGACCACCTCCCGGGGTTTGCGCGCTGCTCGGACCGTACCGGTCGACAGCCGTCTCAGGTAGGCACATTCGGCCATCGAGCCACTCCTGCTGGCGGATCCACCACTGATTGCGCGGACCCCAGTCGCGGCCATGTCGGGGGTTGCAGCGGCGACGGAAGGGTCGACTCGAGCTGAGTGGCCACGGCGAGGATCACTTCCTCGGCTCCGGGCGGCCCGACGAGCTGCACCGATGACGGAAGGCCGTCCGTGCGGACGCCCATCGGCAGCACAAGGGCCGGCAGACCCGCGAGGTTCCACGGCGCGGCATAGGCCGCCCACCGCAGTCCCGCCGCCATGTTGGCCCGCCATGGCTGATGGGACCAGAACGCCGCCGCCGGTGGCGCGCCGGGCAGCGCCGGCGTGAGGAGGAGGTCGAAGCCACCATCGGTGAACCACGTGACATAGCGGTCCCGCCAGTCGGCACGCTCCCCGTCCCGCACAAGGCCGCGCCGCAGCGCTCGAGCGCCGAGAACTGCATGTCTGCGTGTGCGTGGCTGCAGGCTCTCCAGCGCAACCCCCGCGGCCTCGCGGTGCGCGACAGCGAACCAGGTCGCCATGGTTGTGATGGCCAGCCGCGCCGGGTGCGGCGGCTCTGCCCTTACGGCGTCGTGCCCGGCGGCGACCAATGCCCGGGCGCCGTCGCCCAGAGCTTCGCGTACCTGCGCGTCGGGCGGGCTGCCGTGGAGGGGGTTACGGGCCGACACGGCGACCCGCACCCGTCCGACGGAGAGCGGCACAGTCGTACTGCGCCCCGCGAGGACAGCGAAGCCGGTCGCGGCGTCGGCGACCCCAGCGGCGAGGATCCCGTGCTCGGCCAGGCCGAACCATTGACTGACGCCGAGGTCGTAGGCGATGACGCCGCGCCCTGGCTTGAATCCGACAACACCGCAGCAGGCGGCCGGCACGCGAAGAGAACCGAGTCCGTCCGTGCCGTGGGCGATCGGAACTATGCGGGCGGCGACCGCCGCCGCCGACCCGCCCGAGGATCCGCCGGCCGTCCTGTCGCTTCGCCACGGGTTGCGGGTGACCGCCGTCGCGTCATCCGTTGTCGGCCACAAGCCAAGCTCCGACATCCGGGAGAGGCCGACCACCACCGCGCCCGCGCCACGCAACCGGCGTATAACCTCGTGGTCCCGCTCGGCCGTCGGCGCCCGCACCGCCTCGGAGCCGTTCCAGGTCGGCAGGCCCACGATCGGGGTGTTCTCGTTCACCACCACGGGCACGCCCGCCAACGACAGGTTCGCTAGGTCAGGCAGCTCGTCGACCTGCTCTGCCTCGGCCAGCGCCGCAGCCTCGCGTATGACACGGAGAGCGCCGATCACCCGATCGGCCACCCTCGCGTGTTCGATGTGGTCAGCCGCGACCGCGGTCGCGGTGGTGTCGCCGCGCTGCACCGCACGGGCGATCTGAACCGCCGAGGCGCCGACCCACGTCTCTCCTCCCAACGGCGTGACCCCCTCCCCGTGTCGTCTAACGACGCAAGGGCGTCCCGTACGCGCCTGCTAACAGGGGCACCCTCCTTGCGGGTTTCGCGCAAGGAGGGGCACCCTACTAACCGGTAACAGAAGCCGGGCGGGTCAACCCAACGCCCGGTCCAGATCGGCGATCAGGTCATCGACGGTCTCGATCCCGACCGAGAGTCGGACCAGGTCGGCCGGCACCTCCAGTGGCGAGCCGGCGACGCTGGCGTGCGTCATACGGTGCGGATGTTCGATGAGCGACTCAACTCCTCCCAGGGACTCGGCCAGTACGAACAAGCGGGTGCGGTTGCAGATGTCGATGGCGTGCCGTTCGCCGTGGGCGGCCCGGAAGCTGACCATCCCCCCGAAACGGCGCATCTGCTTGGCGGCTGTTTCGTGGCCCGGATGCTCGGGCAGGCCTGGGTAGTGGACCTTGGAAACGGCCCGATGCGCGGAGAGGTACGCGACGATCCGCTCGGCGTTGTCGCAGTGCCGGTCCATCCGTACACCGAGGGTCCTTGCCCCGCGCAGGGTCAGCCAGGCATCGAACGGCCCGCACACGGCTCCCATGGCGTTCTGGTGGAAGGCGAGCTCCTGGCCGAGCGTCTCGTCCCGTACGACGAGGGCGCCACTGACCACATCGGAGTGTCCGCCGACATACTTCGTCGTCGAGTGGACTACCACATCAGCGCCATGGGCCAGCGGCTGTTGCAGATACGGGCTGGCGAAGGTGTTGTCCACGACGAGCTGCGCGCCGCCATCGTGAGCCAGCCCCGCCAGGGCCCCGATGTCGGCGATGCCCAGGAGCGGGTTCGTCGGAGTCTCGACCCAGATGAGCTTGGTCTGCGGCGTCATCGCCTGCCGGACACTGTCCACATCGGAGATACACGCGGCGGTCCAGTCCAGACCCCACCGCTGCGCCACCTTGGCGAAGAGCCGATAGGTGCCGCCGTACGCGTCGTCCGGAATCACGACGTGGTCGCCGGGCTGGCAGGTTGTACGAATAAGGGTGTCCTCAGCGGCGAGACCGCTGGCGAATGCGAGCCCGCGCCGGCCGCCTTCCATCGCCGCCAGACACGCCTGCAACGCATCCCGGGTCGGATTCGCGCTGCGTGAGTACTCATAGCCCAGGCGTGGACGGCCGACCTCGTCCTGGGCGTACGTGGACGTCTGGAAGATCGGCGGCACCACCGAGCCGGTGCGTGGCTCGGGGTCCTGGCCCGCGTGGATCGCGACCGTTTCGAAGCCGTAGGTCATCACCAGAGGCTAGCCCCGCGCTAGGTTCGGGTCCGTGGCGGAGTGCCTTTTCTGTGCGGCGGTGAACGGGTCGGTGCCGGTCGTCGAGGTTTGGTCCGGACCGGATGTGATCGCCTTCCTCGACCATCGGCCGGTCTTCAAGGGCCACGTGCTCGTCGCGCCACGAACGCACATCGAGGTGCTCGGTGATCTTGCGGCGGACGCTGTCGGACCCTACTTCCGTGTGGTGCAACGCCTCGCGGTCGCCGTCGAGGAGGGACTCGGTGCCGGCGGCACGTTCGTGGCGTTGAACAACCGGGTCAGCCAGTCGGTCCCGCACCTTCACACCCACGTGATCCCCCGCACGAAAGGCGACGGCTTGCGGGGGTTCTTCTGGCCGCGGACCAGATACGACTCCGCGGACGAGGCGGCCAGCTACGCCGCGAAGATCGCCGGCGCGCTCGGTTCGTGACCTGCACGGATCGCGCAGTGGTCGACGTCCGTACGCCGTAATGGTGGTGGCCATCGGCCGGAGGCAGACTTGAGACATGTTTCTGCGCAAGAACGTTGACATGATCTCACTGGACAAGGCGCTCCCCGGCCGGCAGGCCAGTATGCCCGTGGCCGACCGGCACGCCGTGCTTGGCACGCCGCTGCGCGACCCGTGGCCAGCCGGCCTAGCCGTCGCGTACTTCGCGATGGGCTGCTTCTGGGGAGCCGAACGCCTGTTCTGGCGGGTACCGGGCGTCTACTCCACCGCCGTGGGCTACCAGGGTGGATTCACCGCCAACCCCACCTACGAGGAAACCTGCTCGGGACGCACCGGCCACGCCGAGGCCGTCCAGGTGGTCTACGACCCGGCGGTGGTTTCCTACGAGGACCTGCTGAAGGTGTTCTGGGAGACCCACGACCCGACCCAAGGGATGCGGCAGGGTAACGACATCGGTACCCAGTACCGGTCAGCGATCTACACGACGACCGACGATCAGCTGGCCGCGGCCATTGCGTCCCGAGACGCGTTCCAGCGTGCGGTGACGGCCGCCGGCCTCGGGCCGATCACGACCGAGATCAAGTCCGCGGGACCGTTCTACTACGCAGAGGACTACCACCAGCAGTACCTTTCAAGTCCGAAGAATCCGAACGGTTATTGCAACCACGGCCCCAACGGCCTCACCTGCCCGGTAGGCGTGGCGCGGACGCCCACTGCGGCTCACTAGGGTCCACCTCTTTGGATGCCTCGTTTCTTCTTGATCAGCACGCGTTATGCGCTGCTCCCAAGTCAGGCAGCACTGCTGGCACCGGCAGTACCTTGCAAGCCAAGCAACCGCAACGGGTACTTCAGCGACGGTCCCAACTGCATGACCTATCCGGTAGCGTGGCGCCAACGGCCGCCGCTGTCGAGTAGCTTCGCATGAACGAACCTCGCCTCCACCGCCTCCACCGCCGGCAAGCCGCCTGGATCGAAGGCAGCATTCGTTTTGACCGGACGGCCAAGCAGCGTCTGACGCGGCTCGGTCCCAGATGGTCGATCTAGGAATGTTTCCGCGCCCGCAGCGGCCGAGGTCGCCTCGACCAACTCCAGGTCCGGACGTGGACCTCTTAGGGCGCTGACCCGCCACTACCGACGACCGGGTGTCCCACTTGATAGTCACCCATCACTATAACGAAGGACGGCCGGACTATTGGTGCCCCGACAGCTGCTGCATCATCGGAATTATCAACGGGACTATCCGGTTACTAATTGTCTGGTAGCCGGGATTGTCGGGGTGTACCGTGTCGTTGGTAGTCACATCTGCGATGTACACGTAAGCAATATGCTTGCCGGCGGCGGCCTGTTGTGAGGCATATTGCTTAATCCAGTTGTCGTACTCGACATGATAATTACCCGTCAGGCCAAGTACAATTAGATACGCGCTCGGCTTTATAGTCCATATCAGCTGTATCCACTGCCGCATGTAATTTTCGACGCGCACAGGGTCCTGCGGGTTACCACAGCAAAAGTCGTTAGCACCGCCGTTCATGATAACGATGTCGGGATTGATCCCCGCCATGGACTGCCTGGTGAGGTTATATAGACGATCCATAGGATCTGATGTAAAGCAGGTGCTGGAAAGAATGCAAGTTCCGCCAGCACCATTGGTATCCATGTCTGGTAGCGGAGGCACGCCATACTTGTCGGTGCCCACATAATCGATTGTGTAGCCTGCTGAAGTCAATGCATTCCACAGGTATAGCCGGTAGCCGTTTCTATTCTCGGGTAGTTGACCCGAAGTTATCGAGTCGCCGATCGGCCAGATTCTTACGGTTTTGAGACGTTGGGGTGTGGGCCGGGCACTGCGGGTGGGTGTTGGCGTGGGTGTTTTGGCGGCGCTGCGGGTACTGCTTCCTCCTCCAAATACAACAGACGACTGCGACGGCTCGGCACACGCCTGCAGTGCAGCGACAACAATCACGGCCACAGCAACGGCCAGCCTCCCGGAGCCCACGTTGCATTTACGGGCCAGACGGCCCCGCTTCGCACGAGCGGCTGGCGGGGAAATGGGCTGAGTGGTACCGGACATCACGAGTCACCGTCGGTCGATGACGTTGACATACGCCGGGTTGAGGCGAACGGTGGCGGACAGTTTCTGCCGGGCGAGCCGCCACCCGCGATGCCGGGGCTGCCGAACGCCAGTCGCGGGTCGGGTACCCTCGCCGGCGCTCCCATACGAACCGTTACCACCCCCCCGATCGCCCCCACCCGTGCGCCCAACAGCGGCGGCCGGTCACCGGGTTGAAGCGCACCGACGTATAGCGGGATGCCGGCATACCACTGTCGCCACGGCACGACTGCTACGAACTCGGACCACGGTAGGTTGGCTGTGGTCGCTACGGACCGTAGCGGAGCGCCGCCGAGCGTGACTCCCGACGAGTCAATAAACAACGCGACCTCCGTCCGACTCTCGGAGCCGAAGCACGACCCCGCCGCCAAAGAATGCCACAACTGTGATCCGTAGCCATACGTCCATGGGAGCCGCGATCGTTACCAAGACGACCAGCACAGAGGTCGCGAGCAAACGGATCGTCTTCGGCGGAAAGCCATAGCTCACCTCATACGCCACGCGCGAGCGTCCACACTGCCCGTCGTCCAGTGCCGCACTATCCCATAGAATGCCGGCGAGGTCGTGGGTCGACTCGACCGCCGCCGGTGCCACCGTTTCGTCGACCAGCGCGTCTTGGCCGAGGCCACGCTGTCCGAAAGCTCGGTGCCGGGCATGTCCGAGCGCTCCCGGGCTCTCCTGAGGCCACAACGTCCCGGCCGGCCCCACGGGTTCTGTCGACTTCCCATGTGCGTCACCTGACTTGCCCCGATCCGCTGGGACGCGATGATGGTCGTGTATGCCGGCGACAGCGAAGGAGCGACTGGGTGAATCGGCGTGTACTCATCGTGGCCTTCCTCATTCTCGTTCCGTTGCTGGCGTCGTGCACGGCCGCACCAGCGGCGGCCAGGCAGGTTTCGCGGACACTGATCGTGAAGCTGGGCGACCGGCCCTTCACCCTGCATATCCCAGCTTCGTACGATCGGGCCAGGCCGGCCCCCCTCGTGCTGCTGCTGCACGGTTACAGGTCTACCGGTTCACAGCAGGAGTCCTACATGCGATTCACAGCGGAGTCCGACAAGCACGGCTTCCTGTACGCGTATCCGAACGGGCTGGTCGACCCGAAGCATTATCGTTACTGGAACGCCACCGATGCCTGTTGCAATCTGTACCACTCCACAGTGGATGACTCGACGTACTTGAGTGACGTCATCAGGACCGTCGAGCGCTCGTACACAGTGGACACGAGACGGATCTATCTCGTCGGTCATTCGAACGGCGCGTTCATGGCCTTCCGGATGGCGTGTGACCACGCCGATCAGATCGCGGCGATCGCAGCGCTCAACGGCGCCATGTGGGCCGACGCCTCCCGGTGCAAATCCTCCGGGCCGGTGAGCATTCTCGACATCCGGAGCACGGCGGATCACACGATCGCCTACAAGGGTGGAACGACCCCGACCGGCCGCTATCCGTCGGCCACAACGACCGACGCGGACTGGGTCAGGTTCGACCACTGCGCGGCGACTTTAGCAAACGCCCCGGCCATCGACATAGTCAGGAACCTGCAGGGCGCCGAGACGCGCGTCACCCGGTATTCCACCGGCTGTGCTGGCGGGTCCACCGTGGAGACGTGGACGATCCGGGGCGGCCCGCACATCCCCAAGCTGGGGTCGAGCTTCGCGTCCAGCGTCATGGGTTTCCTGTTGTCACAGGTCAAACCGATCGTTTGACCTCGTGGACGGCGGCCCCTGCGGACTGTCCCGTGACCCGACGCCGAGTCGTTGCCGTGGCGGCGGCTGCCCTGCTCGCGCAGGCGTAGTGGATCACTGTGCGGCCGCCACGACCTGGTCGATGCGCCGAGCCAAGGTGATGTCCTTCCCGGTCACGCCGCCCGCCGAGTGGGTCGAGCAGATAAACGTGACCTTGCGCCAACGGATGTCCATGTCCGGATGGTGGTCCATCTCCTCAGCGATGAGCGCAATCTGGTCCACCACGGCGATCGCGGCCGGAAACGTCGGAAGCGACGTCGTACGAGTAATGCCACTGGTGTCGCCAGACCACCCGTCGAGCTCCCCGATCGCGGCGGCCACCTCGTCGGCGGAGAGTAGCTCTGCCATAAGACCACGGTAGCCGTCGGCGAGGGGTGAGGGCGCGCGACCGCGATCCATGCGGGGGACATCGGTCGGTCGCGCACCCTCGCCCTCAACGCCCGCCCGGCTGGGCGCTGGCCGGTGGCGGCACCCAGCCTGCGGCGGGCGTGCGGCACGGTCCGCCGGCACAGCGCGCCGTGACCGCAAGGGAAATATGGACTTGTCCGGGCGTCAGCCGCACGAACGCCGCAGGTCGTACGGACGGCGGTAGTTGTACAGCCGCCGGTTGCGGGTGCGGCCTGCACCGGTTGCGGCGGGGTCGATGATGAGCATGGGCAGCAGGCGGGTGAAGTCGTTACGGGCGGCAACCGCCTCGCGGCCGTGCTGCCGGGAGACCACATCCGCCCTTTCGGCGAGACGGCGGGGGGAGCACGGCGCCTGGTGGCCGCACCACTGACACGTGCCGTCCATACGGACCACATGTCTACGCAGAATCGCCTGGGCGTTGCGCCACAGGAGGCGATCCACCACATCGCCGGGACAATCCCTTTGGACCTGGTCGATTTCGGTCAAAGCCCCTCCCCTGGCTTGGAGCGCATCACACTCAGGTTTGCCCACAGAAAGCTACGAGGCCGGCAAGCCCGGCCGACGGACAGCATGTGTGGCCAGTCCGGACATGTCCGGCTTGATCGGCGTCGCGGTTCGAAGCACGACGACTGTCATCGCCTTTCGTACCATGACAGCGATCTTCGGCTGGTACGGCTTTCCTCGGACCGGCGGCGGTCCCGCATAATGGGCCATGACCGGCGACCCACCCGAGAGCCCGCTACTTCGCCGAATCCGCGAATCGGTCATCGGTGACGATCAGGTGATGTGGGGCCCTTACGGACCACGGTGTATGACGTACGCGGATTACACCGCATCCGGGCGCAGCCTCACGTTCATCGAGGACTTCATCCGCAACGAGGTCCTCCCCCGCTACGCCAACACGCACACCGAGTCGTCCGGCACCGGGCTGCAGACCACCCGGCTCCGTGAGGACGCCCGTCAGATCATCCGCGACGCCGTCGGCGGCGATGAGAACACAGTCGTCATCTTCACCGGCTCGGGCACGACCGGCGCCGTCGACAAGCTCATCCGCATCCTCGGTATCCGGGTACCGGCGGAGCTGGACGACGCGTACGGGTTGACCGCCCACATCCCCCATGATCAGCGTCCGGTCGTCTTCATCGGGCCGTTCGAGCATCACTCCAATGAACTGCCGTGGCGGGAGACGATCGCTGATCTCGTCGTGATTCCGGAGGACCCCGACGGTTACATCGACGCCGCGCGGCTCGAGTCGGAGCTCGTGCGTTACCGCGACCGTCCACTGAGGATCGGCTCGTTCTCAGCGGCATCCAACGTCACCGGCATCATCACCGACACTCATGCGATCTCTGATCTGCTCCACCGCCACGGCGCGCTCTCGTTCTGGGATTTTGCTGCTGCCGGCCCATACGTCGAGATCGAGATGTACGGACGATGTACCAAGCATCCCAAGGCGTACAAGGACGCGGTCTTCCTTTCGCCGCACAAGTTCGTCGGCGGGCCGGGTACGCCCGGTGTTCTGATCATGCGGCGCGACCTGATGCGCAACCGAGTGCCGACCGTCCCAGGTGGAGGGACAGTCGAGTACGTCAACGAGCGCGAACACCGGTACCTGTCCGACCCCGCGCACCGTGAGGAGGGTGGTACTCCGGCGATCATCGAGTCGATCCGGGCCGGTCTTGTCTTCCAGCTCAAGCAATCCGTCGGCACCGATGTCATCCGTGCGCATGAGGAAGCGTTCCTGCGGCGGGCGGTGGCGGCCTGGCGAACCAACGAGAACATCGAGCTCCTCGGCAACACCGACGCCGAGCGGTTGTCCATCCTCTCCTTCGTTGTACGCCGTCCGGGCGGGCGCTACCTGCACCACAACTTCGTCGTCTCCGTTCTCAACGACCTCTTCGGTATCCAGTCCCGCGGCGGCTGCTCGTGCGCTGGCCCCTACGGGCACCGCCTCCTCGGTATCGACCTGGACCGCTCGCACCGGTTCGAGCGGGAGATCGTGGCCGGGTGTGAGGGAATCAAACCCGGCTGGGTACGGGTGAGCTTCAACTACTTCATCTCCGACGCGACATTCTCGTACATTGTGGACGCGGTCGATCTGGTTGCCCGGTACGGCCGGCTGCTGCTGCCCCAGTACCGGTTCGACCCGTACCGCGGTCTGTGGCACCACCGCGACGGCGTCGTCGAACCACCGCTGCGCCTATCGCACCTGCGCTACGACGCGGACGGCCAGTTGCGCCACCCGTCCCGGCACGAACGGGCCGGCGAGAACGCGTTCGCCGAGTACCTGTCTTATGCCCGTGACCTGTTCGACACCCTCGCCTCGAAGTCCGAGGAGGCCTTGTCGGAGAACGGCTCCAGGATCCAGCTGACCCCAGGTTTCGAAGAGTTGCGCTGGTTCGACCTGCCGGACGTGTGCCTGGCCCCCTGACGGGGTTGTTTGCCCGGACACTGCACCAACGAATCCTCGGCCGGCGTCCGCACCAAGGCCGTGCTCGACGGATTCAGCGATGGGCGAAACGCTGCGTTGGCATGGACCCGGGTCCTGAGGTGTTATTGCCGCATGGCAACAGAGTCGGAGGCGCTCGACGCCTACTCGCAGGTGGTGTCCACCGTGGCCGCGAAGCTGGTCCCCAGCGTAGCGAGTCTGGCGGTCCACACGGTACGCGGTGACGGCGCCGGATCGGGCGTGGCGTTTACGACCGATGGTTTCATGCTCACGAGCGCGCATGTGGTGGCAGGAGCGAACAACGGCCTCGCCGAGTTCGCCGACGGCACGGAGGCGCGTTTCGATGTGGTGGGGGCCGACCCGCTCGCCGACCTGGCCGTCCTGCGGGTACGTGACGGCGGCGCCCCGCCAGCGACGCTCGGCGATGCCGACACCCTGCGGATAGGCCAACTCGTGGTAGCGGTCGGGAACCCGCTCGGGCTCGCCGGCTCTGTCACCGCCGGCGTGATCAGCGCGCTGGGCAGGTCGATCCCCACGCGCGACGGGCGGCGGATCCGCCTGATCGACGACGTGATCCAGACTGACGCGGCGCTCAACCCAGGCAACTCGGGCGGCGCACTGGCCGACTCCACGGGTCGGGTCGTCGGCATCAATACGGCGGTCGCCGGAATCGGTCTCGGCCTGGCGGTACCGATCAACAGCACTACGCGGTCGATCATCTCGGAGCTCATCACGTCCGGCCGGGTCCGGCGCGCCTTTCTCGGCGTGGCCGGCGCACCGGCGCCTCTGCCCCCGCAGATCGCCGCCAAGCTCAACCAGCGTCGCGGCCTGCGCCTCATGGAGGTGGTGCCGGGCGGTCCGGCGGCCAAGGCCGGTCTCTATATCGGGGACATCATCGTCTCGGCCGGAGGCAAGGCGGTCCAGGGCGTCCAGGATATCCAGCGCCTCATGCTCGGCTCCGCGATCGGCGCACGTCTGAACGTGACGGCGCTACGCCGAGGAGCCTTCGTCGATGTCGTGGCCGTCCCGACCCCGCTGTGACGACGCCTGTGGCGCGGCCTCGCTGCGGGCCCGGTGTCAGTACGGACGCCGGCTCAGACACAAGGCGTTGGCAAGCTGTCGGCCGAATGGTCAGCTCAGGTGCGCGAGCAGATCCTGCCGGGTGAGGACGCCCGCCGGCTTGCCGTCGACCAGGATGATCGCCGCGTCGCCCTTCTCGAGCAGGGCCACCGCCTCCGACACCGGCTGCCCACCACCAATCATCGGCAGCGGCGGCCCGAGGTGCTTCTCGATGGTGTCGTGCAGGTGGGCCTGGCCGGTGAACAACGCGTCGAGCAGATCCTTCTCCGCGATCGAGCCGGCGATCTCACCGGTCACAACCGGTGGCTCGGCCCGTAGCACCGGCATCTGGGAGACGCCGTACTCCCGCATGTAGTCGATCGCGTCCCGGACGGTCTCGGTCGGGTGCACGTGCACCATCTCCGGCATCCGGCCGGTTTTACCGGCGAGCACATCGGCCACTGTGGACCCCGGCGCACCGGCGCGCAGGAATCCATACCGAGCCATCCAGTCGTCGTTGAAAATCTTCGACAGGTACCCGCGACCGCCATCGGGGAGCAGTACCACGATGACGTCTTCCGGCCCGCTCCGGCGAGCGACCGACAGAGCGGCCGCGACCGCCATTCCGCCCGATCCCCCGACGAGCAACCCCTCCTCCCGGGCCAACCTTCGGGTGAGGTCGAACGAGTCCTTGTCGGAAACCTCGACGATCTCGTCGCAGATCGTCGGGTCATATGTCTCGGGCCAGAAGTCCTCCCCGACACCCTCCACAAGGTACGGTCGCCCAGTCCCTCCACTGTAGACGGATCCTTCCGGGTCAGCGCCGACAATGCGAACCCGGCCGCCAGAGACCTCCTTCAGATACCGACCCGTGCCGGAGATGGTGCCACCGGTGCCGACACCGGCGACGAAGTGGGTGATCTGGCCGTCGCTCTGCTGCCACACCTCGGGCCCGGTCGATTCGTAGTGGGAGAGCGGATTGTTCTGGTTGGCGTACTGGTTCGGTTTCCACGCGCCAGGAATCTCCCGAGCGAGCCGGTCGGAGACCTGGTAGTAGGAGCGTGGGTCCTCCGGCGGGACAGCCGTCGGGCAGACGACAACCTCGGCGCCAAGGGCCTTGAGCACGTTGCGTTTGTCCTCGCTCACCTTGTCGGGACAGACGAAGACGCACTGGTAGCCCCTCGTCTGGGCGACGAGCGCCAGACCCACCCCGGTGTTACCACTGGTGGGCTCGACGATGGTTCCACCGGGCTGCAGCTCCCCGGACTTCTCCGCCTCCGCGATCATCCGGGCGGCGATGCGGTCCTTGACACTTCCGCCGGGGTTGAGGTACTCCACCTTGGCCAGCACGGTGGGCTGGACGCCTGTGGCCACGCTGTGCAGGCGTACCAGTGGGGTGTGGCCGATCAGTTCGACGACGTTGTCGACATACCGCATTCCGGCAGCGTAGCGCCGCGACCGGTCAACGCCTTACCCGCACGACGCGGGCCGGTCTTCCGCGCACCACCTTCACGACCTTCGGCGGGCGGGGACCGCTGCGCTGCTCCCAGTCAAGGAAGCGTTCGGTTTCGGACAACAGCGCCCCGGCCAGCCAGGTCGCCACGAACGCGTCATCGATGAGGCCGACGAAGGGAATGAAGAGTTCGGGGATTAAGTCGATCGGTGAGAGTATGTAGAGCCCGGCGAGCAGCATGAGGAACAGCCGGCCCTTGCCGTCGTAGTGGCCCGCCAGAGACGCCTTGATCAGCCGCGGTATCGCCGAGATGCGGCGCCCGACTCCTGGACTGCCCGGTTTGAAAGCACGCAGAAAGGCTACAAGGGCGTTTCGTCGCCGCAACAGGCCAGCCATGCCAACACGATAGCCGCCGAACAGCACCGCCAAACGCGCTCAGCGGGGCTGAATTCCCGCGGGTGGGCACAAACGTTCAAGGTAGCCTGGAGCTACGGGGAGCAGGTGGAGGTGTGGGTTGGCTGACGAGCAGCGCCAGACCGTGCGTCGTGGGAACGGTGGCCGGCAGTTCGCGGCACTCACCGCGTACGTGGGCGGCGCTGTTACCGTTGCGGGAGCGCTCGGCGTCGGCGTATTGCTCGGCCAGGTTCTGCTGGCTCGACTGACGATTCCGGGCGCGGAGGCGCCGCCACCGCGCAGCACGGGAACCTACGGCGATCGCTACGCAGGCACCTCGCCACTTCGGTTGGCCGTCCTCGGCGACTCGACCGCGGCGGGGTATGGAACACGTCACCGCGACGAGACGCCCGGGGCGCTACTCGCGACCTGGATCGCGGACGCGGCGCGGCGCCCGGTCCGGCTGACCTGTCCGGCCATCGTGGGAGCGGTGTCGGCCTGGCTGCCGCCACAAGTGGAGGCGGTGCTCGAGGCCGGTGTCGACCTCGCCATCATTCTGATAGGGGCCAACGACGTCACCAGCGGTGGCGGCCGGCGAGCCGACGCCGTTGGGCACCTGTCCGACAGTGTTCTCGCGCTGCGGGCGGCCGGCGCCGAGGTCGTCGTCGCGACCTGCCCCGACCTCGGCACGATTCGGCCGATCCGGCGACCACTGCGATGGCTCGCACGGCGCTGGAGTCGCCAGCTCGCCGCTGCACAGACGGTGGCCGGCGTACGGGCAGGTGGTCGCACGGTCTCCCTCGGCGATGTGCTCGGACCACAGTTCGCCGCGGCGCCGGAGCGCATGTTCGGCGACGATCGCTTCCATCCCTCGGTCGAGGGCTACCGCGCGGCGGCCGGCGCCATCTTGCCGTCGGCGCTGGCGGCGCTGCGACTGGCGCCCGATGCCATGCCCATCGGAGCGGTCGGGTCCCTCGCCGATGCGGCCCACGCGGCCGCCAGCCGTCCGGGCACCGAGGTCAGCGGAGACACGGCGCCAGCGGGCCGAGCGCGCTCCCGGCGGTTGGCCGCCGCACATCGACGTCGTACGGATGACACCGCAAGCGGTGACGACGCCGTACCCTCGCTGTCGGGACCAACGCAGTGGGAGTCGACGTGAACGCCGCCCGCATCCTCAAACGTGCCGCGAAGGCGACCGGCATCATGATGATCGCCGGTACCGTGGGCGGGGCCACTCTGCTCGCTGCCGAGGTTATCGCCGCCCGTTCGCGCCGTTATGCCGAGCCTGACCTAGGTCTGGCCGTCCGGGCGAGTGTCGGCGAGACCGGCAAGCCGCCGTTGCGCGTTGTCCTGCTGGGCGACTCGACGGCGCTCGGCGTCGGCGTGGACGCCGTCGAGCGGACGATCGGCGGTCAACTCGCGTGGTTGCTCGCCGACGCCGGCGCGAGGGTGATGCTCTCCACCGTCGCTGTGGCCGGCGCCCGCGGCTCCGATCTCGCCACCCAGGTCGCGCGAGCACACGTCGGGCCGCGTCCGGATGTGGCCGTGATCCTGGTAGGGACCAACGACGCGACCCATTTGGTCCGCCCCGGTGAGGCGGCGGCGAGCCTGGCGACTGCCGTGCGCCGATTGCGCGACGCCGGCAGCGCGGTCGTCGTGGGCACGTGCCCGGACCTAGGCGCCGTGCGGGCCGTAGCGCCCCCACTGCGCCAACTCGCGGGATGGTACGGGCGTCGGGTCGCCCGGGCGCAGGGCAACGCTGCCCGATCGGCCGGCGCCACCGTGGTGGACATCGGCGCGACGGTCGGACCGGTCTTCCGGGCAGACGCCGGCATGTTCTGTCACGACAGGTTCCATCCGTCAGCCGACGGGTACCGCGTCATCGCATACGCGCTCTATCCCGCTCTCGCCGCCGCCGCGAACCTCCCGTCATCGATCACGGACTGAGAACCCGCTCGCCGTTGGTAGGGACGCCGGCCTATACATTTTCGTTAGTGAACTGTCCGGGCAAACAGTCGAGGAGAGTCGCCGGTGGATGGTGACTGGGTCGCGCCGGTGGATGGCGACTGGGTCGCGCGCTTCGCGGATGAGGTACTCGCCGAAGCCGAACGTCGCGGCCCGGGCACGCGCATCGTCGTCGCCTCGGGGCTGAGCCCGTCCGGACCGATCCATCTGGGAAACCTGCGCGAGTTGATGACGCCGCACCTGGTCGCCGACGAGATCCGCCGGCGAGGGCTCGACTGCGAGCACATCTTGAGCTGGGACGACTACGACCGCTTCCGCAAGGTGCCGGCGGGAGTCGACCCGTCATGGGTCGAGCACATCGGCCGGCCGCTCAGCTCCGTACCGGCACCGCCCGGCAGCCCCTACACCACCTGGGCCGAACACTTCACCGCGCCTTTGCTCGCCGCGATGGCAGACCTGGGCATCGAGGTCCGCCCGGTGAGCCAGACCGCCCAGTACACGTCGGGGGCGTACCGCCAGCAGATCCTGCACGCCATGCGGGAGCGGGGACGCATCGACGCGATCCTCGACAAGTACCGTACGAAGCGGCGGCCGCCACAGGTCGCCAAGGGTCTGACCGACGACGAGGCCGTCGCCGCACAGCTGGCGGTCGAGGGCTCCGGGGCGGCCACCGAGGACGACGGCGCCTCGTCGACGGGCTACTACCCGTACAAGCCGTACTGCACCATGTGCGGCAAGGACACCACAACAATCACGTACTACGACGATGACACCACCGAGCTCGCATTCACCTGCCAATGTGGACACTCCGAGACCGTACGACTGAGCGAGTTCAACCATGGCAAGCTGGTCTGGAAGGTGGACTGGCCGATGCGGTGGGCGTACGAGCAGGTCCTGTTTGAACCGTCCGGCGTGGACCATTCCTCCCCCGGTTCGTCCTTTGTGGTCGGTTCGCAGATCGTGACCGACATCTTCGACGCGCCGCCTCCGATCGGACCGATGTACGCGTTCGTCGGCATCTCCGGTATGGCCAAGATGTCCAGCTCGAAGGGGGCGGTGCCGACGCCGGCGGACGCCCTCGAGCTCATGGAGGCGCCGCTCTTGCGGTGGCTCTACGCTCGCCGGACCCCGAACCAGGCCTTCGACATCGCCTTCGACCAGCAGTTGCAGCGCCTCTACGACGAGTGGGACGCGCTCGGCCGGCGGATGAGTACGGGCTCCGCGGCGCCGCAGGAGTCGGCCGCGTTCAACCGTGCCGCCGCCACGGCCGCCGGACCCCTGGCTACCACCCCGCGGCCGTTCCCGTTCGGAACGCTGGCATCCATTGTGGACGTGACCACCGGTGACCCGGATCAGACGCTACGTATCCTGCGGGAGCTTGACCCGGCCGATCCGATCTCCACCCTTGACGATGCTCGTCCGCGGCTGGATCGGGCCCAACTCTGGATCACCACTCAGGTGCCCGAGGATCAGCGCACCCGGGTACGGGACGAGCCGGACATCGACCTGCTCGGCGCGCTCGACGACGCGCAGCGCGAGGCCCTGCGGCTGTTGCGCGACGGTCTTGACGACGCCTGGTCGCTGGAGGGCCTGACCAGGCTGGTCTACTCGATACCCAAGATCCAGCTCGGACTTCCACAGGACGTGAAGCCCACGCCGGAGCTCAAGGCGGCCCAGCGCAGGTTCTTCGCCCTGGTCTACCGGCTGCTGGTCGGCCGGGACACAGGTCCACGCCTGCCCACCCTTCTCCTCGTCGAGGGCGCGGAGCGGGCAAAGCGGCTCCTCGGCGGGTGAGCCAAAGTCGTGCGTCGGCGAACTCGCGGGTGAGCGAAAGCTCACCCGCTCGCGCCGCTGACTCCGCAGACTACCGGGCGGTAACGTTTGGGAATGGCCGCTCTCAATCCGTCCGACGCCGTCATCGTCGCCACCGCGCGTTCGCCTATCGGCCGCGCATTCAAGGGCTCACTCGGGGCACTACGTCCGGATAACCTCGCCGCCACCATCGTCCGCGCCGCCCTGGACAAGCTCCCTCAACTCGACCCACACGACATCGACGACCTGTACCTGGGCTGTGGTCTCCCCGGCGGCGAGCAGGGATTCAACATGGCCCGGGTGGTGAACATTCTGCTCGGGTACGACCACCTTCCCGGGGCGACGCTCACCCGGTACTGCGCCTCATCGCTGCAGACCACCCGGATGGCCTTCCACGCCATCAGGGCCGGGGAGGGGGACGTCTTCGTCTCGGCGGGGGTCGAGACGGTCTCCCGATATGTTCGCGGCAACTCGGACGGACTCCCGGCTGAGGCGCAGGAACTCGTCGGCGGGAGCTGGCAGAACCCGCTGTTCGCCGAGGCGACGGCGCGGTCCGCCGCCCGGGCCGCCGGTGGCGCACCGACCTGGACGGACCCGCGCGAGAACGGCGACCTGCCCGACATCTACCTCGCGATGGGCCAGACCGCGGAGAACCTCGCCCAGGTCTACAACGTGACCAGGGAGGAGATGGACGAGTTCGGAGTACGGTCGCAGCATCTGGCCGAGAAGGCGATCGCGGACGGTTTCTGGGCGCGGGAGATCACGCCGGTGACACTGCCCGACGGGACCGTCATCTCCGCCGACGACGGTCCGAGGCCTGGCGTCACCCTGGAGGCGGTGGCCGCCCTCAAGCCCGTGTTCCGCCCCGATGGTCGGATCACGGCCGGCAACTGCTGCCCGCTCAACGACGGCGCCGCTGCCGTCGTGGTGATGAGCGCGGCCAAGGCGGACCAGATCGGCGTCACGCCACTGGCACGCATCATTTCGACCGGCGTCACGGCGCTCTCGCCCGAGATCATGGGACTCGGACCGGTCGAGGCATCGCGGCAGGCCCTGGGCAGGGCCGGTATGACGATCGACGACATCGACCTGGTCGAGATCAACGAGGCGTTCGCCGCGCAGGTCATCCCGTCGTACCAGCAGTTGGGTATCCCGCTCGAGAAGGTCAACGTGATGGGCGGTGCCATCGCGGTCGGCCATCCATTCGGGATGAGCGGGGCACGGATAACCGGGACCCTCCTCAACGCACTCGCCTGGCATGACAAATCCATCGGCCTGGAGACCATGTGCGTCGGCGGCGGCCAGGGCATGGCCATGGTGGTCGAGCGCCTCGCGTAACGACCAGCTTGGTGGTGGTCGGCGCTGTCCGAACGAATGCGCCCTGACGCGACCGGTTTGTTTCGGAGGACGCCGATCATCGCCCAGTTGTCCGCATCGTGGGATTGCACGTCGAAGAACGCGATGTCGGTACCAAAGGGTGACGCGGTGCGCTGCAGCGTTTTGATGCGCAGACGCCGATCTTGCTGACGAGATGGCCCTGGCTCCGCAATCAGAGGAGGCGCGACACCCGTGCGATAAGCCGCGCCGCATGGTCGAGCACGTCGTCGGCCGGCGCAGCGGCGATGATGTCCGCAGCCATCACCCGCAGCTGATCTGGCAGCGCCAAGGGGTTGTCGAGTCGGGATACCACCCGCCGAGTGCGGTGCTCCACATCCGCGGCGACGTCGGCGAGTTCCTGGACCAGCGCGTACATGATGTCGGAGCGCCGGGCCGGGAGACTGGTGACACGCCGGTCGACCGGCATCCGCTGGGCCCATCGGGCGGCGTCCCATTGACTGACTCCGCGTACCAGACGGTCGGGGGGCGCCCGGTAGGGGGCCGGCCCCCGGGGGTTTGC
>JBKPDY010000111.1:0-18378 GCA_046728155.1 Actinomycetota bacterium | reverse complement strand
GGCGTCGGGATTCCAGTCGGCGCAGTTCCGTGAGATCGAGTTCCTCTCGGGGCTCAAGGACGAGGGATACCTGGACCGGTTCCGAGGGCTCACCTCCGCCGAACGCGAGCGGCTCCGTCAACGCCTCGACGGTCCGAGCCTGTGGGACGGTTACCTCGCGCTGCTCGAAGGAGCCGGCTTCCCAATCTCCACAGTGGAGGAACGGTTCGCGGCGTACCGCACCATCGCCCACGACCGCAACGTCCACGGGGCACTGTGGGATCTGGCCGAGGCGTTGCTGGCACATGACCAGGCCTGGGCGCTCTGGCGCGCCCGACACGTGCTCATGGCCGAACGGCAGATCGGTACCAAGCCTGGTACGGGTGGCTCGGCCGGCGGCGCGTACCTTCGCTCCCGCACCGATCTGCGCTTCTACCCCGAGCTGTGGGAGCTGCGAAGCGTCCTGTAGGGGCCTGGTCATCCGCGGGGCCGGGGCACACCTGGTGCAAGATCATCCCGCGCTCCGCATGATCGGCGTTGTCGTACCGAACGCGTCGCCGACGAGCTTGTTACACGTTCCCGTTCTCATTGGTCACATCACCTTGGTCCGATGCCCCCGAAAGCGATGCCGGCTGCGATCGTATCCACATGCTGGGAACCGACCGCAATGTCTCCGCCATGGCCTCAGAACAGCCGCCACGCGTCGTTTCTCGTGTTGAACACCGATCGTCGACCGCCTATCCCGGGATGTGAGAGGCAAACAACCCGGGCGTCGATCCCGCAACGGCTCTCGCGGACACCACAGCTCGCCGTACTGCAACAGACTCCGACCGACGACTCCCGTACCGTCACGACGATCTCGGTGGTCTGGTCCGGCAGGCGCGAAGCAGTTCGCCACGGCCTGGCGGCCCCGTTGTGCGGGATAGCACCTGAGGCAACCGCGCGCAGGAGTGTTCGCCACGAGCGGATAGGCGTCCGCCAGCAGGCATGTAATGCTGTAATCATTGCTACTAAGTAAGGGGTGCAATGTGATGTTTGACCACAGAAGGGGGCCGTGGGGCGGCCGCGCGGAGCCACCGCCGGCGGACGATGTGACCGCGTGGCTTGCTGGGGCGCTACCTGAGGGGTGGTTCACCGGACCGGCCGAGGTCGTGGTCGATCGGGATGAGATCCTCATCGTCGGTAGCCTGTCGGCGCCGACGCTGGACGCAGCGGTGGACAGCGAGCAGGCAAGTGCCGAGCAGGCGACCGCTGAACAGGGCCGCATCTCCACGTTCCGGGAGGAGACGCGTGAGCGGCGGATCCGGATCGCACAGCAGATCGAACACCGTTACCGCCGCAAGGTCGCCTGGGGCGTCGAATGCGGCTCGACGCGTGAGGTGTTCACCTCGCTGGCGGCTCCGGTGATGACCCGGTTGCGCCAGCCCGAGCGGCAGGTGCTCGATACGTTGGTCGACGCCGGTGTCGCCCGGTCCCGCTCCGAGGCGCTCGCGTGGTGCGTGCGCCTGGTCGGTGAGCACGCCGATTCCTGGCTGACCGAGCTGCGTTCGGCCATGGGCGCGGTCGACGAGCTGCGCCGCCGCGGTCCCGCCGCGTCGGTCTGACGGGGCGTCAAGCCAGCCGAGCTCGTACCGCCTCGTGCGCAGCGGTCGACCCGCCCAGCGCGTCCAGGGCGGAGAGCGCCGCCCCGAGTACCGGCGGTGCCGCCACCACCGTGATCGTGGCCTTGGGCGCGGCGGAAAGGATCCGGTCGGTCACCGGGCCGATCAGATGGGGGTGCCGGGCCCGCAGTACCCCACCGCCGAGGACGACGGTGAACGGCGACTCGAGGAGATCGAGTCGCCGTGCGGTCACGGTCACGAGCGAGACGATCTCGGTGATCTGACGCTCGACCACCTCACTGGCGACACGGTCACCGGCGGCGGCCACAGCGAAGAGGATGGGCGCGAGTTCGGTCAAGCGGGAGTTGGCAATCCCACCAAGGTGCAGGGCGGCTCCGACACTCTCGGCACTGGACATTCCGAAGTGGTCGGCGACGGCTGCCGAGAGCGCCGTCGCCGGTCCGCGGCCGTCCTCCCCGCGCACAGCGTGCCAGAGCGCCAGGGTCGACAGGTGACCGCCACCGCCCCAGTCCCCGCTGGTGTACCCCAGTGACGGAAACCTCGCCGTCCGCCCGTCGGCGGTCCGCCCCATGCAGTTGATTCCGGCGCCACAGACGACGGTGATCGCGTCCGGGGCGTCGGTGCCCGCCCGAAGGAGGGCGAGCGTGTCGTTGTCGAGCCGTAGCGTTTCCGACCACCGGAGCGCCCCGATCGACCGACGCAGCAGCTCGACCTCCGGCGGCAGGTCGGCGCCGGCGAGAAAGACGTCTGCGCGGTCGAGGAGTGTCTCGGCAGCCAGACCAGCCTCGGCGCGGACCCGCGACACGAGTTCTCGCAGTCGGGCGATGGTCTCGTCGAGTCCGATGTTCTGGTAGCAGGTGCCGGGGCCCTGCGCGTACGCGAGCACCTCGCCCTCGGCGGTCCCCACGACCGCGTCGGTCTTGGAGTTGCCCCCGTCCACCGCGAGGAACAAGGTCATCGGGCCCAGGCCAGGTACTTCGTGTTGGCCGCGATAAGCAGATCGGTCAGGCGCTGCGCGATCGTATGCTGGCCGACGAGAGGGTGCGCCAGCAGCGCCCGGTACACGCGCTCCCGCCCGCCGTGCAGAGCCGCGTCCACGGCCAGCCGTTCGTACGCCGAGACGTGAGCTACGAGGCCGGCGAGGTCTGGCGCCAGCGGCGGGGCGGGACGGGGTTCCAGCCGTCCCTGCGAAACCTCGCAGGTCACCTCGATCACGTCGTCATCGGCGAGGAACGGCAGGAACCCTCTGTTGTGGACGTTCGCCGAGTGTGCACCAGGTGCCCCTCCGAGCAGCGACGCCATCAGCCCGACCGCGGCCTCGGAGTAGTACGCACCGCCGCGCTGAGCGAGCAGTGCCGGCTTCTCCGTCAGCGTCGGATCGGCGTAGAGCCGGAGCAACTCGGCCTCGATCTCGGCCACGCGTTGGCCACGCGTCGGTTGGGACCGCTCCTGCGCGACGACCTCGTCGTGACAGTAGAAGTAGCGCAGGTAGTACGACGGCACACTCGCCAGGGCCGCCACCAAGGCTGGCGGGAAGTCGGCAGTCAGCTCGTCGCCGTGATCGGCGAGTAGCTTGGGCAACCGGTCGACCCCGTCCACATAGGCCGCTCGTTCCCAGGTGAGATGGTTGAGGCCCACGTGGTCGAGGACCACCTGTTCCGGCTCGACACCGAGCAGACCGGCGAAACGCCGCTGGAACCCGATCGCCACGTTGCAGAGCCCGACCGCACGATGGCCGGCGCCGAGCAGCGCGCGGGTGACGATCCCGACCGGATTGGTGAAATCGATGATCCAAGCGCTCGGCGGCACCCGCGATGCCACGTCGAGGACGACCGGGACGGTGCGCAGAGCCTTCGCCAGTCCGCCGGCCCCGGTCGTCTCCTGGCCGACGCGGCCACATTGGAGCGGGAATGTCTCGTCGGAGATCCGGGCCGCTTGGCCCCCGACCCGCAACTGAACCAGGACGACGTCGGCTCCGTCGAGCCCATCGTCCAGTGTGGACGTCCACCGGACGGTACCCGGGTTGTCGTGGCGGGCGAAGAGCCGCGCGGCGAAGGAGCCGACGATCTCGAGCCGTTCGGCGGCCGGATCGATGAGGACCAGCTCGTCCACGCGCAGACTCGAGCGCAGTCGGGCTAAGCCGTCGACAAGCTCAGGTGTGTACGTCGAGCCGCCGCCGACCACGGCGATCTTCATTCCTGGTTACCCCCTAATCGAGCCGGGCGAGGGAGCTGATCAATGACTCGCGAAGCGCCTCCTGTCCGGCGTCGAGCCCGCCGAGGAGCACGGCGTCGTCGTCCACGGCCGTCACCGCGACGGTGACCTCGTCGGTCGAGGCGCGCGTGGCATGTGGATCCTGGGTGGTGCCGGCGTCCGCGAGGGCTGCCACGACCGCGTCGCGGAGCCCCGCCCCGCCGGCCTGAGCGACCGAGCCGGCGAGGACGACGAGCGGTGGGTCAAGTACCGCAACGACGGTCGCGAGGGCGTGGGCCACTCGACGGGCCAGTTCGTCGCGGAAGCCATCGTGGTGCAGAGCCTGGGAGACGGCGCCGCCCGGCGTACGGGCATGAACGCCGAACTCGCGAGCGAGGTCGACGACCGCGGGGCCGCCGACGAAGTCCTGCAGGTCGACCGGGCCGTTTGCCGGGCGGGAGCCGGGATAGATCGGCAGGTACCCGATCTCGCCCGCGCTGCCCCGAGCACCGCGCAGTAGGGAGCCGCCGAGATCCATGGCCAGACCGAGACCGTGGTCCAGCCAGAGCATCGCGAAGCTTCGAGCCTCCGCCGCGACGCCGTGATGGCGTTCGGCGATCGCGGCGAGGTTGACGTCGTTCTCCACGGCGATCATCGCCTCGACACCGAGATTCGTCCTGAGCCGGTCGGCCACGGCCGTCGAGATGCCGGGCAGGTCCCAGCCGGGCACGTCTATCTGGTGCACGGTATCGGTGCGCCGGTCGTACGAGCCGGAGACGCCGACCTGGACCCGGCGGATCGGCCCCGGTTCGAGGTCGGCCCCGGAGCAGGCCGCGGTGACGGCCCGCTCGACCACCGTCGCCGGATCGAGCCGGTTGAAGTCGACCCACTCCTCATCGCGATGCCGGACGACACCGGCGAGGTCGGCGATGGCGTAGGTGAGGCCGGCTCGGTCCTCGCCGGTCGTGTCCCGTACCGAGATCGCGATCACGTAGGCCGCATCTGGATTCGGGGCGTAGATCTCCGCGGTCGGCCCGGGACCGCCGGCCGTACGGCCGGCGACCACCGCCAGTCCGGCGTCGGTGAGCAGTCGAAGCATTTCGCTGCTGGTCGGCTTCGAAAGCCCGGTCAGGCCACGGAGTTCGGCTCTGGTGAGCCGACCGTTGGTGAGCAGGTGGGACAGGGTCGCGCTCGAGTTGATCGCCCGGAGAAGCTTCGCGGAGCCGGCCGGCCGGGTCATCGCGCCTCCCCTCCGTGTGTTTCAGTAAGACAGGTTAACTAACTATTGCGAGGCACCGTAGGTCGGCTGTTCGACCCGTGTCAAGACCCGCCAGGCGAGCGTATCCGAGCCTCTCGCCAAGGCCCGGGTCGTGCCCGCCCGGCGAGCCCTGGTGTCCACAGCGGACACTTGTTCAAGCAACCGTCCCCTTGCGAGTGATCACAAGGGACGGTCGCACTGGGACGGTCCTGACCGGACAGTGCACTGTGGAATAGATTTCCTGAAATCCTGGACAGCGGCTCAGTAAGGTGGCAGCGTGAACGCATGGCAGAAGGAGTAAACGCGACCGCCGCAGCCTTGCTCGGGCTGCTTCACGACACCCCCATGACCGGCGGTCAGCTGATGGCCGCCGCGGAGAAGCGGCTCGGGCCGTACTGGTCGATGACGCGCAGTCAGGTATACCGGGAGCTGCCCGCACTGGCGGAGATGGGCTTCGTGAAGCTCGGCAAGCCCGGGCCCAGGGCGAGTCAGCCTTACTCGATCACGCCGGCCGGCAAGCGTGCTTTCGCCCGGTGGCTCTCGGAGCCCGCAGGCACGGAGTCGCTTCGCAACCCCGTCGCCCTGCGGGTCGCCTTCGGGGCACACCACGGGTCCACCGCGCTCAAGGAGCTCTACGACCAGGCGACGGAAGCCCACAACAAGGCTCTGAACGATGTCCGGGAACAGGCCCGGCAGGCCAAGGCCGACGGGGACAACTACGGCGCAGCGGCGCTGGAGTTCGCCGTCAGTTACCACAGGGCCGCTCTCGCCTGGCTGAAGGCGGCTCCGGTCAAATAGCCTCGAACGTGTGTTCGGAAGACGGCTGTCCGCTGCGGTAGCCCCTTCTCCGGTGGCGCGCTCCTGCTGACCGCCCTGCGTCGTCCCCGATCAGGGGTCACCGCGTCGGCTACGCTTGCTTGTTGTGACCGCCGCCGATCTCGCTGAGCAGCTCAAAGAGCTGGACGCCACCCTGCACAACATCGAGACCGTGCTCGATCTCGATCGCATGCGCCGGGACAGGGCTGACCTCGAGGCGCAGGCGTCGGCACCGAACCTCTGGGACGACCCGGCGGCTGCCCAGAAGATCACCTCTCGGCTGTCCAACGTTCAAGGCGAGATCAACAAGGTGGAGCGGTTGCGATCGCGCCTCGATGACGCCGCGGTCCTCCTTGACCTGGCCGAAGGAGAGTCCGACGCGTCCGCCCTCGCCGAGGTGGAGTCCGAGGCGGCCGCCCTGGGCACCGCGATCGACGAGCTCGAGGTACGGACCCTGCTCTCCGGTGAGTACGACTCGCGCGAGGCACTGGTCACGATCCGCTCGGGTGCCGGTGGCGTCGACGCCGCGGACTTCGCCGAGATGCTCATGCGGATGTATCTGCGCTGGGCCGAGCGGCACGGCTACCCGACCGAGGTCTATGACACGTCGTACGCGGAGGAGGCGGGGCTGAAGTCGGCCACCTTCGCGGTGCACGCCCCGTATGCGTACGGGACGCTGTCGGTCGAGGCGGGGACTCACCGGCTGGTCAGGATTAGTCCGTTCGACAACCAGGGCCGCCGGCAGACCTCTTTCGCCGCCGTCGAGGTGGTCCCAGTGGTAGAGCAGACCGACGACATCGAGATCCCCGATGACGATCTGCGGGTGGACGTCTACCGCTCGTCCGGGCCCGGCGGCCAGGGGGTCAACACCACCGACTCGGCCGTACGCCTCACCCACCTGCCCACCGGGATCGTGGTGAGCTGCCAGAACGAACGATCGCAGCTGCAGAACAAAGCGACCGCGCTCGCGGTCCTGAAGTCTAAACTGCTGGACCGCCGGCGGGCCGAAGAGGCGGCGAAGATGGACGCGCTGCGTGGCGACGTGGCCGGCTCGTGGGGCGACCAGATGCGCTCGTACGTGCTGCACCCGTATCAGATGGTCAAGGATCTGCGGACCGATTACGAGACCGGCAACCCCGCGGCGGTGTTCGACGGCGAGATCGACCGGTTCATCGAGGCCGGCATCCGTTGGCGGATGGGTGAGCGGCGAGGAGGCGAGCGGTAGCGAGCTCCGCAGCTTGCGAACGGTTCTTAGCGGATGGGTGAGCGGCGAGGAGGCGAGCGGTAGCGAGCTCCGCAGCTTGCGAACGGTTCTTAGCAGATAGCAGCGGGAACGCGGTGGATCGGCCGCCTAGCACACACAATGTAGGCTGCCGGCCACCGACCGTTGTTGGGACGCTCGTCTTGACACCCCGCGTTTCGGGCGAAACGCGTCAGGATGCGGTCGATGATTTGGCCTCTCGGTAACACCGCGTAGACTTCCGTGCCGTGATTGCGCTCGAGCACGCGACGAAGACGTATCCCAAGGCCCAGCGGCCGTCCCTTAACGACGTGTCCGTCTCCATCGACAAGGGCGAGTTCGTCTTCTTCATCGGACCGTCGGGCTCCGGAAAGTCGACGATCGTCAAGCTGCTACTGCGCGAGATCCAGCCCACGCGGGGCAAAGTCATCGTCAACGGGCGCGAAGTCGGGAACATGCACTCGTGGCGGATCCCGAACTTCCGTCGGTCGATCGGATGTGTCTTCCAGGACTTCCGTCTCTTGCCCAACCGCACAGCGTATGAGAACGTCGCGTTCGCGCTCGAGGTGATCGGTAAGACCCAGGCGGTCGCCCGGCGGGTCGTCCCCGAGGTGCTCGAACTCGTCGGCCTCGGCGGCAAGGAGCACCGCTACCCGCAGGAACTCTCCGGTGGTGAGCAGCAGCGCGTCGCCGTGGCCCGCGCGTTCGTCAACCGCCCGTTGATCCTGCTCGCGGACGAGCCCACCGGAAACCTCGACCCTGACACGTCCATCGAGATCATGCGCTTGCTGGACCGGATCAACCGGACCGGCACGACGGTCGTCATGGTCACCCACGACTCGAACATCGTGAACCAGATGCGCCGGCGCGTGGTCGAGATCGAGGCCGGCAAGATCGTCCGCGACCAGCCGCGGGGCGTGTACGGCTGATGCGACGACGGACCCACTCCGACGGGTCCCGCCCATCCGTCGGTAGCATCGAGACTCCCTCCGGAAGGAACCCAACCCGATGCGTCTGAAGTACGTGCTGTCGGAGGTGATGGTCGGGCTGTGGCGAAACGTCACGATGACGATCGCCATGATCATCACGATGACCGTCTCGCTGACGTTGCTCGGCGCGAGCGTCCTGCTCTACCTGCAGGTCAACCACATGAAGGATGTGTACTACCAGCAGGTCGAGGTGACCGTCTTCCTCAAGACCACCGGCACGACGGATGACCAGAAGACCGCCCTGTCCACCGCGCTCGGCTCCGACTCGCTGGTGCAGTCGTTCACATTCGAGACCAGGCAGCAGGCGTACGAGCGGTTCAAAGAGATCTACGTCAACGCGCCCGACCTCGTGAACCAGACCCGTCCGGAGTCGCTGCCCGAGTCGTACCGGGTGAAGTTGAAGGACCCGAACACCTTCGAGGAGTTCAAGGCCAAGTACCTGACCATGGACGGCGTCGACACGATCATCGACCAGAAGGAACTGGTCGAGAAGGTGTTCCGGGTGCTCGGTTCGTTGCAGACGCTAGCCTTGATCATCGCTGTGGTGCAGGGAGTCGCGGCGTTGATGCTCGTGATCAATACGATCCAGGTCGCCGCGTACAGCAAGCGCCGCGAGGTGGCGGTGATGAAGCTGGTCGGCGCCTCCAACTGGTTCATCCAGGCTCCGTTCGTCCTCGAAGCGGTCGCGGCCGGCCTGATTGGAGCAGTCCTGGCGTATGGCACGCTCGTGGTCGCGAAGATATATATATTCGACGGGACACTGGCCCCGCTGGCCTCGGTGCTGACGCCGGTCCCGTGGTCGAACGTGAACTGGATGCTGCCCCTGCTGGCCGCGGCCGGTGCGGCGGTCAGTTCGGTAACGGGCTGGATCGCGCTGCGCTTCTACATCAGGGTCTGACGCCCGGCCGGCCTCGGCGGGCGGGCCGCCCGACTGGAGTCCCAGCATGTCGGTGTCGCCCGCCTGGTGCGCGAACTCGGTGGCAGTGCAGGTCGTGCTCACGATCGACGCGCCGTCTTCGGGTCGGGTAGCATTTCCGCCCGGCTTCGGTCAGCCGGCATGAGGGAGTGAGTGCGGTGCCGCGGGAAAAGGGGCGCAAAGTGGTTGCGTCGAACCGCAAGGCGCGCCACGACTACGCGATCCTCGACACGGTGGAGGCTGGGATCTCCCTCGTGGGTACCGAGGTCAAGTCGCTGCGGGCCGGCCGGGCATCCCTTGTGGACGCGTTCGCCCAGGAGAAGGACGGCGAACTCTATCTTCACGGCATGCACGTGCCGGAGTACGCCATGGGGACGTGGACCAACCACGAGCCGCGGCGCGTCCGGAAGCTACTGCTCAATCGGGGGGAGATCAACCGGCTGATCGGCAAGACGCGGGAGAGCGGGCTGACGCTGGTGCCGCTGTCCCTGTACTTCTCAGACGGATGGGCGAAGGTTGAGCTCGGACTGGCCCGGGGTAAGAAGGCGTACGACAAACGGCAGGATCTCGCCAAGCGCGACGCCGATCGGGAGATCAGCCGGGCCTTGGGTAGGCGCAACAAGGGCAGGGGATAGGAGCCGGAATGGGCGGTATCCGGCTTGAGTTCGACCTTGTGGCGCTGCCGGAGCGCGTCTGGCCGTTCCTGACCGAGCCGGCCTACCTCAGCGCCTGGTTCGCCGAGACTGACTTCGTCGCCGAGCCCGGGCGGCGCTTCATGATCTGGCCCACCGATCTGCCCGGGATCGACGGACCGATCAGCGCGGTGGCGCTGACGGTGAGTGCGCCGCATCGGCTCGTGATGGGCTGGCAGAGTCCGACCGGTCAGACCACGATGACGTGGACATTGCTACCGACAACGGACGGGTCCAGGCTGCGCGTCGTGGAGTGGGGCCAGGCGGGCTCGGACGAAATCGTGCGGGAACAGACCTTGAGCCGACTATTCGATGTCAGCCTCCGCAGTCTGGTCCAGCGCGAGGCCGCGGTGCCGCCCGACGATCTCCTGCCCCGGCCGCTCCGGGGAGAGATCCCATTTGCCGCCCCTGCCGCAGCCGGTCAGCTCGCGCTCGATCAACCAGACGAGACCGGTCGGCGCCGCCAGGCCGTGTTGATCGGTCTCATCGCGCTCGTGGTGTTGGCAGCGGCCGCGCTCTGGCTCCTCTGGCCGCCGGTCCCAGCCGGGGGCGATGGCGGGCAGGGTCTGGACGGTCGCGGTGGCATCGGCGGCGCTCCGGGCGGTCCGTCCACCAGCCAGACGTCAGGCGCATTTTTCCCCGTAGGAGGAGGCCTTTCGACCCCGAACTCGCCCGGGTCGCAGAGCCCATTACCGACGGTGAGCGGGACGGGTGGTGGCGGGCCAGGCTCGTCAGCGGCGAGCGCCTACCTCGTGGTCACGAGTAGCTCGGTCGAGCGAGTCCTCGCCTACGAGGTCACGGTGACGATCACCAACAATGGGAATGCCCCCGGGGAATGGCGGGCGGTGGGGGTAGCACTCGGTGCCGTAGACCTGGCCGTGACCGTGGATGGGTCGGGTGTGACCCACGTGGCGTTCGGCGCGATCCACTGCTTCTATCCGAATGGCTCAGCCTCGATCGCTCGCGGTGGTTCGTACACGTTCGGCTTCACCATCTCGGTCTCCATGGCCGGCCTCCTCGGCGGAGATCCGGTGAAGGGCGTCGCACTGGACACCGCGCCGTGCCTGTAGCCGCGGGATGAACGCGGTTGCCCCGGGCGTTACTCTGGTCATAGGCCGCACGACGTGGCGGCGAACTTGGGGGTGACAGGTTTCGACTGCGGACGTTGAGGCAGGGGAAGCGAGCCGAGGAAGCCGACGTCGTCTCGTGAATCGTCGTCGGAAAACTACAAGCGCCAACGCTAAGCGCGCTACCCTCGCTCTCGCCGCCTGAGGCGAGTAGCGGGGTGTCGGACCGGGAGGGCCTACGGCCCGGATATCCGGCATCAGCTAGTAGGCTGGCCAACTCAGCCCGGTCGCGGGGCTGACGCGGCGAGACCAATCGCGGCTGGGCCCGTCACACCGACTCGCTCGCGTGATCGGAGGGGCCGAGTAGAGACATAGCGAGCTGCGCTCGGAGAAGCCCTGGCAAGACTCCGGAGGACCCGGGTTCGATTCCCGGCACCTCCACCAGAGGAAGGGTGGCACTCCCGGCAGGGGGTGCCACCTTCTTACGGTCCTCGGAACGGGGCCGGCGCCGCGGGATGGCGGCTGCCCGTCGCCCGTACGCTCGAATGATGGGTCAGCGAGTGTTGGTGGTCGACGACGACCCGACCGTCAGTGACGTGGTGCGCCGGTACCTGGAGCGGGCTGACTACGAGGTGACGCTCGTCGCCGACGGTCCGGCCGCGCTTGCCGCCGCCGCAGAACACCGCCCCGATCTCGTCGTCCTCGACCTGATGCTGCCCGGCATCGACGGACTCGAGGTGTACCGCCGACTGCGCGAGAGCGATACCGGGGTACCGGTCGTGATGCTGACCGCTCTCGGCGACGAGGGCGACCGGGTAGTGGGGCTCTCGCTCGGCGCCGACGACTACGTCACCAAGCCGTTCTCACCGCGTGAGCTAGTCCTGCGGGTCCAGTCCGTACTCCGCCGGGCAACCCGCACCGAGCCACCGGCGGCTCCCGAGATCCTGCGCGACGGGGGACTGGTCGTCGACGTGGCCCGCCGAACTAGTCAGCTCGACGGGATCGACCTCGGCCTCACCGTACGGGAATTCGATCTTTTGGTGTACTTCATGCGTCATCCCGGCCGGGCGTTTCGCCGCAGTGAACTGCTCGATGCGGTGTGGGGCTGGACCTTCGGCGATCAGTCCACTGTGACCGTCCATGTGCGACGGTTGCGGGAGAAGGTGGAGAAGGACCCGGCGGTGCCCGCTCGGATCGTCACCGTGTGGGGCGTGGGATACCGGTACGAGCCGACTGGCTGACGTGCGGGACGGACTCCTTATTCTGTTGGCGGCCCTCGGCGGAGCGGTCGTCGTCGCGGTGCCTGGCTGGTTGGTACTGCGCTGGCTTCGCGGCCGCTCCATAACGGTCGCAATCTGCGTGGTCGTCGCGGTAACCGTGCTTTCCGTGCTCGCCGGCGTCGTGGGCGTCGCGAAGGGGATGTTCATCTCGCAGCACGACCTCAACGTGCTTCTCGTGGTGCTCGGCCTGGCCGGCGTGGTCAGCCTCGGCGTCGGCGCCTGGTTGGGCCGACGCCTCGCTGCGGAGGCGATGTGGGCCGACGAGGTCCGCGAGCGTGAGCGCCACATGGAAGCGAGTCGGCGCGAGCTGGTCGCCTGGGTGTCGCATGATCTGCGTACGCCGCTGGCCGGGATCCGGGCGATGGCCGAGGCGTTGGAGGACGGAGTGGTCGTCGACCCGGACACGGTTGCGGCCTACCACTCGCGCATCCGGATGGAGACGGATCGGATGGCGAGCCTCGTCGACGACCTGTTCGAGCTGTCCCGCATCAACGCCGGCGCCCTGCGCCTGACGCTCGAATCGGTGTCACTCGGCGACGTCGTCTCCGACGCGGTCGCCTCGGCGGCTCCCGTTGCCGCGGCCCGCGGGGTACGGTTACAGGCCGCCGAAGCGGGCTGGCCAACCGTACGAGGAAGCGTGCCTGAGCTGTCGCGAGTCGTGGCCAACCTCCTGCGCAACGCGATCCGGCATACGCCGTCCGACGGCACTGTCACGATCAGCGGCGGGCGCGACGACGAGAGCGGATGGCTGGCGGTCACGGACGCCTGCGGTGGCATCCCGGACGCGGACCTGCCGCGCGTCTTCGACGTCGCATTCCGCGGCGGGAGTGCCCGTACGCCCGAGTCGCCGACCAGGGACGGCGGCGGCGGAGGGCTCGGTCTCGCGATCGTGCGCGGCCTGGTCGAGGCGCACCGGGGCGAGGTTGCCGTCACCAACGTCGGCGATGGTTGCCAGTTCGTCGTGAAGCTGCCGATCTAACGAACGTCGATGCCGTCGAGAGCCCGCTGGCACGGGCAGTCGGTGTTGAACGGGAGGGCCTTGCACACGTCGACGAGCAGCCGGCGCAGGCGCGACGTGTTCTCGGCGAAGACGCCGAATACCTCCTCCTGGGTGACACCACGGTCACCCTCGACACCGGCATCGAGGTCCGTGACGAGTGCGATCGTCGTATAGCACAGCGCGAGTTCGCGGGCGAGGATGGCCTCGGGATGCCCGGTCATGTTGACGAGACTCGCGCCGGCCGAGGCGTACCACCGGGACTCGGCGCGCGTGGAGAACCGTGGCCCCTCGATCACCACCATCGTGGCGCCATCGACCAGCTCGACCCCGCCTTCACCGGCGGCCTTGCGCACAGCCGCCCGGCCGGTCGGGCAATACGGCTCGGCGAAGCTGACGTGGACCGCGCCGCTGTCGTAGAACGTCTGCACCCGGCCCGACGTACGGTCGATGAGCTGGTCGGGCAGGACGAACGTGCCGGGCCCCAAATCGGCCCGGAGGCTGCCAACCGCGCAGGGAGCCAGGATCTGCTGTACGCCGATCTCCCGCAGCGCCCAAACGTTCGCCCGGTACGGAATCCGATGCGGTGGGAAGCGGTGGTCGCGCCCGTGCCGGGGGACGAAGGCCACCGGCCGCCCAGCCACCTCGGCCACCGTGATCGGGTCTGAGGGTCGGCCGTACGGCGTATCGAGAATGTGCTCCCGGGCAGGCTCAAGCAGCGAATAGAGGCCCGATCCACCGATTACGCCGACATCGGCGAGCACAGCCACGCGCAGACTCTAACCGAGGGCCGGGACGCAAGCTATGGTGCGAGTCATGACCACCGAGTGTGGCTGGCCGGAGCGGTGGCCGGTCGCGGTCAGGGCCGCCGCGCCGGAACCGTGTGGATGAGGGCGAGGGGGCGTGCATCCGGATCCGGGGATGGCCAGGGAGCCAGAGGCGACGAAGGGGCAAGCGATGGAGTCGCTGGTCGGGCATCTGCTCGTCGCGACACCGGGCCTCCGCGACCCTAACTTCGAACGCACCGTCGTCCTGCTGGTCGCACACGAGAATGGCGGCGCTCTCGGAGTCGTCCTCAACCGGGCGACCGAGGTCCCGGTCGGTGACGTGCTCGGAGCCTGGGGTGCGATGGCCTGCGAGCCTGGCGTCGTATTCGAAGGCGGACCGGTCCAGCCCGAAGCCGCGATCTGCCTGGCTCGAGTCCGGTCGCAGTCGGGCGATACCCGCGGCTTCAGCCGGGTCGAGGGCACACTCGGCACGGTGGACCTCTCCAGCGACCCGGACGTGATGCGGGATGACGTGGTCGAGGTGCGGGTCTTCGCCGGGTATGCCGGATGGGGGGCCGGCCAGCTCGAGGACGAGATCTCGACCGGCTCCTGGTTGACCTTCAAAGCGCTGCCCAGCGACCCGTTCACCGACCGACCGGACGACCTGTGGGCCATGGTCCTTCGCCGCCAGGGCGGGATGTACGCCGCCATCGCCCAGTACCCGTCCGACCCGACGCTCAACTGACGTGGCCTTGATTCCCGTGTGACCCTGGCGGGTAGCGGTGTGTAATATCGTCCGAGTGCCCGCCCTGGGTGGGCGCGCGGGGCCGTGGCGCAGCTGGTAGCGCACCACACTGGCAGTGTGGGGGTCAGGGGTTCGAGTCCCCTCGGCTCCACCCGCACAAACGTAGATCATCCGGTTGACCAACCCGTCTGGCGTGCCCACTGCGTGCCCAATCACGCTGCCGACCGCTCATCCGGACCCGCTTCCCGGCCGGCGTCGATCAATGCGTCCAGGGCTGCGGCGATAGCCTGATCGCGGTCCTTGGTCGCGTGTTGGTAGATCATCGCGGCTCGGGTGCTTGAATGGCCGATCCGGGCCATGACCTCCTTGAGGGTGGCGCCGCTCTGGGCCGACCACGTACTTCCGGTGTGCCTCAGGTCGTGCAGGTGTAGCCCGAGCGTGTCCGGGATCCCGGCCGTCTTGAGCGCTGTCTTCCAGACCCGGTTGAAGTTGCGGCGGCGCGGGATACCGCCGTCGGGCCCGATGAAAAGCCGGCCCGATGGGCCCGGTTGGGCGAAACTTGATAGGTGAGCCTCGATGTCGATGCGGAGAGCCGCCGGCAGGCTGGTGGTCCGCTTGCCCGCCTCCGACTTCGGATCGTCGTCCACCTGCGTGCCGTCCTCCATCTCGGCGGTGGCCTTCACGACGCGGAGCTCCATCGCGGCCAGGTCGATATGCCGCCGCCGGAGAGCAACGAGCTCGCCAAAGCGCAGTTGCGCGAACGTGGCCAGGAGGACCAAAAGCCGATACCGGGGTTGGATTGCCCGCGCGATCGCGAGGACTGATCCAACGTGACCGTGGGACGCTCGTCCGCCTTGTCCTGGCCGCCGCGGCGGATGCGGCACGGGCTACGTCTGATCAAGTCGTCGTCGACTGCCGTAGCGAAGATTGCGTGCAGGATGCGGTATGTCTTCGCCACGGTCGAGCTACCCACACCGCCCGCCAGCCGATCGGCCCGCCACGCGCGGACGTGGGGAGGCGTGACTTCCGACAGAGTAGACGCTCCAAGGTACGGAGCCACATGTAGCCGGAGGTGTCGTGCGTACTCCTCCCGCGTGCGCGCCTTCAGCTCCCGCTCGCGGAGCCACCGCTCGGCGTACTCGGCGAGGGGAATCCTTCCGACGTCGGGGTCGAGCCAGTCGCCGCGTAGCATCTCCGCTTCGAGCTGAACGAGCCAACGATCAGCCGCCTTCTTGTTATCGAACGTGTGCGGCGCGAGACGACGCAGCCCATCCGGGCCGGTATAGCGGACCTGCCACCGGCCCGACGCGAGCTGCCTGACAGTGCCGAAGCGACGCTTCTTGCCGGTCACCGTCGCCGTCCGGCTTCAGGCACGGTGCATGAGTCGATGTAAACGTGCAGCACGCTCTCAGCGATCCGTACGTGCCGGCCGAACCGTTTGAACTCGATCCGCCTCTCCTCCACCAGACGACGGGCGAAGCGTTGGCTGGTGCCGAGGCGTTCGGCGACTTCAGGGATGGACAGGTAACGATCGGGTGCCCGAGCGGCATTATCCTTGCCGGACGGTCCCCGACTCTGGGTCGATATTGACATCGTGCGGTACTCCTTCGGAGGGTAGGTGCCGGGCGGAATCCCGGCAGGAATGGTTTGTGTTGCTTACCGTTCTGGCTGCGCTGAACGGACTGGCCGCAAATGTCCACTGTGGAGTTATCAAGTAACGATCGCCTTATGCTGCTGGGAGTCAGCGTCATGCCGGCTGCGGGCCATGTCGGCGGATGCGGCGGCGAGCAGGGCATCGCCGGTGGTGTGCCAGCCGGCGCCGACGAATTCGAGGAAGTTGGCCGCGAGCACGGTTTCGTGCTGCGGTGCCTGCTCGTCCGTTTCCGGGCCGGCAGTGAGTGTGCGTCGCCAGACGATGCGGTTCTCCCGCAGCAGCCGGAACGTGACCTTGTGCCGGTGGCTTTTCGTGAGGAAGTGGCCGCCAAAGCCGAGCATGTGCGCCCACCGCCGCAGGCCCCGCCAAGGCTTGGGAGTGCCCAGGCGCCAGCAGGCGTCCACGAGCCGTTCGGTGTGACTGCCGTCCGGGTCGGCGTAGACGTCGATGCTGTCGAGGTCCAGCCGGCTGGAGGTGTGGCCGGTGACCTCGGTGGATTTGGTGGCGTACTTGGCCAGATAGGCGGCGACCATGCTGTCAGTGATGTCGCCGGTCGCGGCCACGGTGATGAGCCGCACGTCGACCTGGTCACCCCAGCCGATGCACCAGCCGGCCGGCTGGGCCGGGTGGGCCTCGGTGGTGAATCGGGTCGTTTGGGCGGCGTGCTCGACCGCGTCGACCAGGTCGGCCGCGTCCAGCCCAGCCGGGGGCAGGATCGCCTCCGGATTAGCTGGGTCGTATCCGTCGAGGCGGATCACGATGTGCAGGTGCACCACGCCGCGACGCTGGAACTCGGCTACCCGGCCGTAGGTGAGCTTGACCGTGGCCGGGTCGATACCGCGTTGCGCGGCGCGACGACGGAGGAAGCGTTCGATGCCGATGCGGGTGCGCCGCCAGAGTTCCCCGTTCTGGTTGTTCCACACCACCTGCGCGTCATAGTCGTAGCAGTCCAGGCACAGCGGGGTACCCAGGCACCGGTCGGTTTCGTCATGGCGGGCAAAGCAGGCCGTCGGCCGCCCGTGCGGGCAGCCAGGCGCGTCGCGGCGGGCATGGCAGGGGTCGGGCCGGCACTGGCAACGGCGCCGATCGCCACAGGTGTGACGGCGCACCACCCGGGTATGCACCGGGCCGAACGACGGCGCGGTGAGAGTGGCGAACACGGCTGGGTGCTTCGCCACCGTTTCCGGCACACCCTTGCCGCCCACGAGCAGGGACCGCACGATCTGGTACGCGTCGCGCCGGTAGCGGCGCGAGCACGACGGGCAGACGCCAGCGCGGCGGTTGCCGCACGGCTTGTAGATCACGCCGTCGGGCATGTCCTGTGTGGACGTTGATGACAGGATGCGCCAGGTGTCGGTGGCGTGGTTGACCGCGACCCGGTACATGTCCCCGTAGAGGCGGATCGGGCGGGCACACGCGGCGGCCGGGCGGATGTGCCGGAGCCACGCGTCGGGGCTGTTGAGGCGGGCGCGGATCTGCTCCCCAACTGGGTCCAGGGTGATCGGGCCGGTCATGACACGACCGCCTGTATTACGGCGGGCGAGCCGCGTCGATCGTCTGATGTGGATGGTGGCTCGGCGTATGGGGCCGTACCCGAAGCTGAGACTTCGGGTACGACGGTCAGCGTCGAGACAGTCACGGGGTCGCCTTCACGGGCTGGCCGTTGACGCTCGTGATCGGGGCTTGGCTGTTGGGGGGCAGGTTGAGCAGGGCCAGGGCTTGCGTGGCCTGGTCGGTGCTCACCTTGAGCCGCACCGCCAGTTGCCCGGCGGTGATCGGCGTGCCGTGCTCGGTCTGGTACTCCTTCGCGACTTCGCGGACGCGGGCGAGCAGGGCCGGCGGCACGGGCAGCAACGATGCGGGGCGGTCTGACGCGATGACAGAAGTGTCGGTGGCAGACGGCGCCGGGCGGGCTGGCCGGGTCGTGGACTTGCTGGCACGGTCGAGGCGGGTCGAGCGGGCACCAGACGAGCCGGCCGCAGATCGGGCCGGGGTACTGGCCGGTGGGCGCGAGGTGATGCGCTGCGCCACCACAGCCGGGCTGGGCGCCACCGGCGACACTGCCGGCGACGTGATCGCATCCGCCGGGGGCGGTTGCGGGGGTTGGGCTGCCAGACCGGCCACGGGGGCCGGGGGCACGGCAGCGGATACGGATGGGGTCAC
>JBKPDY010000110.1:0-11494 GCA_046728155.1 Actinomycetota bacterium | reverse complement strand
CGCTATAGTCCACTGTAGATGAATCTGGCGGCTCCGATGGCGCGCGGCCGGTCGCGCCGGAGCTTTCGAAGCCCTGTGCGAACATCAGTAAATCTCATAATATCAGGGTATTTTCGGGGCACGACACGAGCGCTTTCCTATGAGGAGAGTTAGGGTCCTGGATGTCCCAGCCGCCCCAGCCCTCCACGTATGGCGGCCAGGCAGTGAGAGGAGGAGGTGAGGTCAACGGCTGCCTGCCCGCTCCCTCCGGGCGGGGCGGGCACGCCACTAGAGGAAAGAGGATCGCACGTGAAGCGTTCCGTTGTGCTGCTGTCGATCGGGGCAGCAGCAGCCTTGGCGATTCCCTTACTGGTCCCGGCGGCTTCGGCCGCACAGAACACGTCCAGCCGCCTGTTCTACTGCGACGACAACGGGCCACTGTGCGCAGAGCCCGCCGAACCGTTCAACTATGAGGGCAACTACATCGGACACGACGAGCCTTCACTGCTCTTCTACTCGAACACGCCAGGCTCGGGCCACAACCAGCAGTACCACGTGACCCTGCCCACCGACCCTCCGACCAGCCCAGTACAGGACGGCAGCGGTGGGACGTTCAACTTCCAGCTGCATCCGGCGTTCTGGTTCGGCATGGCGCTGTGCGAGGACCAATCGGCGCCGAACCCGGGTGGGTCCGCGCTGGCCGGTCCCACGATCCCCTGCGCACCGGACAGTGATTCCAACATCTATACATCGACCAACGTCGCCGACCCGCACTACATCGGAAAGCACCCGGGCACCGCGTTCCTGGAGCTCCAGTTCTATCCTCCGTCGTGGGTGCAGCAGCCGGTAGGGTTCAGCTGCGACCCGCAGCGGTGGTGCGCCGCCATGGCGATCTTCTCGCTCAACCAGAACCAGAACACCGGCGTTCTCAACAACGCAGACTGCCTGAACCGAGTGGGGGTCGAACCCGCGAATTACGCGTTCATCACCAAGAGCGGTATCCCCACGGATCGCCCTGATCCGCTCGGCGTCAACTTCCGGGTTGACTCGTCGAAGGACCTGATGATGCACGGAGGCGACAACATCGTCACGGACATCCACGACACCTCCGCCGGGCTTCAGATAATCCTTCACGACCTGACCACCGGCCAGTCCGGCTCGATGACGGCGAGCGCCGCCAACGGCTTCAAGGCCGTGAACTTCGATCCGACCGCGACCACCTGCACCGAGACGCCGTGGGACTTCCACCCCATGTACTCGACATCGAGTGAGGACACCCGCGTGGTCTGGGCGGCGCACAGCTACAACGTGGCCGCCTCGGACGAGATCGGGCACTTCGAGTACTGCGACGCCGTCGACACCCAGGGCGGCAACTGTACACAGGCCGGAGCCAACGACTCAGGCGGTCTCGACAGTGATGATGCATTCTGCTTCGCACCGCCTTTCCAGAAGCCGTTCAACGGGACGAAGGTCAAGGTGGGCGGCTGCCTAGCCACCGATGGTGACTTCGACGGGGTCAGCTACCAGTCGACGTGGCCAGGCACGTTCGCGGATCCGGCTCAGGACGCGGCTGTTCATCCGGCGCCGTTCCGCTTCACGAGTCCAATGTTCAACGGCTCGCAGAACTACGACCGCGTCGCCTTCGAGGCTGACCTGCCCCGAATCGAGGTACCCGCGATCTCGCCGAACAACAACTGCAACCGCACCACCGGGGCCGGCTGTGTCAACCCACCCAACGGCGCCAGCTTCTACCCGATCTACTCGACGACCGAGAGCGCAGGGCACTGTGTCTGGCAGTTCGGCGGACCATTCATCCCTGGTACGACGAACAGGTTCGGCGGCACGTCGACCGCCGAGTTCGGGCCGCTACTGCTCTCCGACTACCCCGGTGTCGGTGGTCCGGTGACCCGCTACAACAACTTCCGCAACATCCTCGCCTCGAATCCCTGTCCAAGCTGAGCAACCCCGATCGCACGTCGTTGAGGGCGCCCGATGGCGCCCTCAATGCTTACCCGGGGCCGTACGGTCTCCTACGCTGTCGCCAGGAGGTGGGCGTGCTCACGTTGCGGATAATGGCCGCGGTCAGCCTCGCGGCGTGGTTGTGGCTGGCCTTGCTGCGCGGCATGTTCTGGCGGACCGATATCCGGTTGCCGACGGCTGCGCCGCCCGCGGTGTGGCCCTCGGTAGCCATCGTCGTGCCCGCCCGTGACGAGGCCGACGTGCTGCCGCGTACCGTGCCTACCCTGCTCGCTCAGCGGTACCCGGGACCAGTGAGCGTCATCCTGGTCGATGACGGATCAACTGACGGAACTGGAGCAGTTGTCGCTCGGGAGTGGCCCGCGTTGGACGTCGTCACGCCCGCGCCGCCCCCGCCCGGCTGGACCGGCAAGCTGTGGGCGCTGCGGGCAGGTATCGCCGCCGCCGGCCCGGTTGATTACCTGCTGCTGACCGACGCGGACATCGCACATCCGCCCGACTCGCTCGCTCGCTTGGTATGCCTGGCCGAGGAGCGTCGGCTGGATCTCGTCTCGCAGATGGCGCGGCTGCGAACCCGTACCGCCTGGGAGCGGTTGGTGGTTCCGGCGTTCGTCTACTTCTTCGCTCTGCTGTACCCGATGCGATGGGTGAACCGGCCAGGGACGAGGACGGCGGCCGCGGCCGGCGGGTGCGACCTGCTCCGCCGGACCGCTCTGGTCCGGGCCGGCGGGCTCGAGGCGATCCGCGGGGCGATCATCGACGACGTGGCCTTGGCCCGAGCCGTCAAGCGCAGCGGAGGCCGGGTCTTCCTCGGCCTCTCCGACGGCGTGGAGTCGGTGCGCCCGTACCCCACGCTCGCCTCGCTGTGGCGCATGGTTGTGCGCAGCGCGTACGCCCAACTGCGCTACAGCCCGGTGCTGGTCGCCGGCACCGTGGCCGGCCTGGCTCTCGTCTTTCTCCTGGCGCCAGTGTCCACTGTGGTCGGCCTGGTGGCCGATCCAGTGCTGTGCGCCCTCGGCGCAGCCGGATGGCTACTCATGGCCGCCACGTATGCGCCGATGCTGCGCTACTACGGCGAGCCCATGCCCGGGGCGCTTCTGCTCCCATTCACCGCCGCGCTGTACCTTGCGATGACCGTGGACTCGGCGCGGTGTCACTACCAGCGCCGCGACGCCACGTGGAAAGGTCGCACATACCCGGCCGTCCGAAATGGCTGACGTCCCGTGACGACCCGGGAATCTACGTAGTGTTTGTGCCCGCCCGGGGGCCTAAACACGACGTAGTCTGGCTCGTACATATGATCGACGGTGACGGAGCCGCTGCTCCGCGAGGCCGTGGACCGGCCAGTCACGTCGTGCCAGCCTGATCCCATCTGGAACAGCGGCTACTCAACAACACCGTGCTGACCAAGGAGCTGATGCCGTAAACGTCAGTGGCTGGGCTTGTCGGGGGCGTAGCGTGGATCTCTGGGGGTCAGCACATGAGTATGCGTCCGCCTGCCATCGCGGAGAGTGTCGCGGCAATGCCCGCGCCCGGAGAGCGCGCGCCGGACTTCACCTTGCAGTCAAGCCCAGGACAGTCATTGACCCTGAGCGACCTACGCGGCCGGCCGGTGATACTTGCCTTCTACCCGGCCGACTGGAGTCCCGTCTGTAGCGACCAGATGGCCTTGTACCAAGCGGTACTGCCGTTGTTCGAGGGGTACCGGGCGAGTATCCTCGGCGTGTCGGTCGATGGTGTGTGGTGTCATCGGGCCTTCGCGAAGAGCCGCAATCTCGCTTTCCCGCTTCTCGCCGACTTCGAGCCAAAGGGCGTGGTGTCACGGCGGTACGGCTCGTACGACCCGAGCAGTGGTGAGTCGGAGCGCAACCTCTTCGTTCTCGACCCGGCCGGCCAGGTGTTCTGGAGCCACCGCTCGCCCCTGGGCGTCAACCCTGGGGCGGATGGAATTCTCGCCGCGCTTGACGCCATGCGCACCGAAGGAGCCGCGTGAACCGATCCCGCCGTAGCCCCACAGTGGATATAGCCAGCGGGAGGACGAGTCGATGAGGGTCACTCCGTTCAACGTTGAAACCGGCCGCCTCGTAGAGCCGATCACCGACGATGACCACGTGCGCGGACCTGACTCGGCAAGCGTCGTATTGGTAGAGTACGGCGACTATCAATGTCCGTACTGCGGCGAGGCCTACCCGCTGGTGGAGGCTCTGCTGAACGAGCGAGCGGATTCGCTGCGGTTCATCTTCAGGCACTTCCCGCTGGTCGACGTACACCCGCACGCCGAGATCGCTGCCGAGTTCGCGGAGGCTGCGGGCGCACGCGGGCAGTTCTGGCGCGCCCATCATTGGCTCTTCACGCACCAGCGCCAGCTCGATGCCGGGCACCTGCGATCGGCAGCCGCCGATATCGATCCGTCCGGCGGCGTGGAACGTGATCTCGAGCGACGCGCGTACAACGACCGGATACGCCGTGACTTCATCGGCGGCGTGCGTAGCGGGGTCAACGGAACACCGACGTTCTTCATCAACGGCTTCCGGTACGACGGCGGATACTCGCTGGCCGAGTTGCTGCGCGCGGTGGACAACGCACAGAACTAGGCCGTTCTAGCGGTCGCTCGAGCGACGAACGTCGGGATGCTGTCCAGGATCAGACCAAGTCCCAGCTCGAAGAGCCGGTCCAGATCCAGGTCGAAGTCGGGCTGGGCGGCGAGGCTGGCAAGCAGCGGGAACCGGCCACCCGACGTGATCGCGTAGAACTGCTGTTCCTGGGCATTCATCCATTCGTCGCTGGTCAGCCCGGTCTCCGCCTGGGCTTCGCGTTCGGTGAGCCGGTGGCTCGCTATCCCCATAACGAAGGCGGCGACGGTCACGCCCAGATGGATGGCGGTATCCGGATCGAGGCCGGCTTCGGTGCCGGCACGCATGACCCATTCGGTATGCGCCATACCGTTCGGTACCAGCATGGGACGGGTCAACGAGACGACGGTCGCGCACCACGGGTGGTCGCGCAACATCTGCCACTGCAGGCGGGCGCTGGCCTCCAGCTGGTCCGGTAGGCCGGCCGGCGGCGGATCCGGCGGTGGGTACCAGCCGAAGACGGTGTCGACCATCATCAGCAGGAGATCGTCCTTTCGAGGTACGTACCGGTAGAGCGACATCGCGGCGACCCCGAGTTCGGCGGCGATCCGACGCATGGAAAGCCCCGCGAGCCCGTCGGCGTCGGCTACGGAGATCGCCGATGTGATGATCCGGTCCCGGGTCAGGTCTGTGTCACGCGGCTCGACCGTCGGACTGGCGGGTGTCTCTGTCCGATGTGGACTATTTGGCAGCCCGACGGGTCTCGGTTCGGCGACGACCGTTCCGACGCCGGCGACCGGGCGGACCAGGCCCTCCTGGCGGAGGGTGGTCAGCACCTTCGTCGCGGTGGCGATGGCGACGCCGAATTCGCGGGTGATCTGGCGGGCCGACGGTACCCGATCGCCTGGGCGCAGCTGGCCGGTCCGAATCCGGTGGGCGATCTTGTCGAAGATGCGTCGGTACGGCGCCTCGGTGCTCATCTTCAACCTCCTTGCGTACTAGTACGTCAAGGCAGTGTACTAGTGCGGTGAGCCCTCCACAATGGCCTTGCGGAAGCGCAATTTCTGTGCGTACGGTGTACGCAGACTTACGGCGTACACGGACGGAGGAGAGCATGGCGAAGGAGTGCGCGGTCGAGACGATCGGTCTCGTCAAGTCCTACCGCAGGCAGCGGGTGCTCGACGGGATCGAGCTCCGGGTCGCGCTAGGGAGCGTTTTCGTCCTGTTGGGCCCGAACGGCGCGGGCAAGACGACCGTGGTGCGGATACTGTCCACATTGGTGCGCGCCGACGCCGGCCGGGCCGTCGTGGCTGGCTTCGATGTCGTCCGGCAGCGGCACCGGGTCCGGCGGGCGATCAGCTTGACCGGGCAGTACGCGGCTCTCGACGAACTGCAGACCGGAACCGAGAACCTGCGCATGATGGCGAGGCTTGCCGGCCTGCGCGGCCCGGCGGTGGCGGCTCGAGCGGCCGAGCTCGTCGAACGGTTCGATCTTGGCGACGCGGCGGGCCGGCGCGTCGGCACGTACTCCGGCGGAATGCGACGCAGGCTCGACCTGGCGGCGAGCCTCGTCTCGCAGGCATCGATCATCTTCCTCGACGAGCCGACCACCGGTCTGGACCCGCGGAGCCGGTTGCGGATGTGGCAGTTCGTCGAGGAGATCGTAGCCAATGGCGCCACGGTGTTTCTCACCACGCAGTACCTTGACGAGGCCGACCGGCTGGCCGATCAGATCGCGGTGCTCGACGCCGGCCGCGTGGTCGCCAGTGGGTCGGCGGCGCAGCTCAAACAACGCTACGCCGAGCAGCGGCTCGATCTGACCGTGCGGGACGAGACAACCTTTGACGCGCTCACCAGACGTCTCGCCGACCGCACCGTCCACAGTGATCGGACGCGACGGACGGTGGGCCTGGCGACCGACGGCAGCGCGGCGCACGTGCGTGAGCTGCTCGACGAGGCCGATCCCACGCGGCGCGCCGTCACCAACTTCTCCCTGCACACCGCGACGCTCGACGACGTGTTCCTCACCCTGACCGGCCACGCCACCGGCGCGGAGCGAGCGACTGAGATGCCGAAGGAGACCGTTCATGTCTGACACCGCAGTGATGATCGGCCGCAGCGTGCGCCTGTCGAGCCGAACCCTTGACGTGCTCATCATGTCGCTGGCGCTGCCGACGATCCTGATGCTGCTCTTCGTCTACCTCTTCGGCGGTGCCATCCACACGGGCACCGCGTACGTCACCTACGTCGTGCCGGGGGTGATCCTGCTCTGCGCGGGATTCGGGTCGTCGCAGACCGCGGTCAGCGTGTGCCAGGACATGCGCAACGGCATCGTGGACCGGTTCCGCTCCATGGACATCGGTGGGCCGGCCATCCTTACCGGACATGTAACGGCGAGCGTGGTGCGCAACCTGGTCTCCACCGCGATCGTGTTCGGCGTTGCCGTCCTGATCGGCTTCCGCCCGACCGCGAACCCCGCCCAATGGCTCGCCGCCGTCGGGGTTCTGCTCGCGTTCATGATCGCGATCTCATGGTTGTCGGCTGCGATGGGTCTTCTCGCGCGTACCCCGGAGGCGGCCTCAGGCGTCACCTTCGTCATCATGTTCGTGCCGTACGCGAGCAGCGCATTCGTCCCGATCGACACCATGCCGACCTGGCTACAGGGATTCTCGCGCAACCAACCGGTGACGCCCGTCATCGAGACCATGCGGAGCCTGCTGCTTGACCTTCCGGTAGGGACGAATCCTTGGCGGGCCCTCGCCTGGTGTGCCGCTATCGTGATCGCCTCGATCGCGGCGGCGGCCTATCTGTTCCGGCGCCGGCTCACCTGAGCGCGGGCAGTGCCGAGGGGTCCACATGCTGGGAACCGGCCGGGGGCATCTCGGCGCCTGGCTAAGGCACACATCGTTTCGACCATGCTCTATTTCTTCCGCGAAAACGTCAAGTATGCTTCGCGTTTCCGCGGAAGAAACAGATCTTCGGCTCGCCGGGGGCCCATAGGGCGCCACGCCACGTCAATGGTGGAGATACGTTCTTCCTGTAACGCTGAGCCATCTCCTGGCCGTCCTCGAAAGCAGTCGATGTCAACGTGAACACCTCGCTCTCCTCTCCCACTGGCACAGCGAGGACCTCCCCCAGGTTTCCAGATCACGGCCACCGCGGTGACGCCGATCGGCCGGATCTTCTGATTTCGGCTCGCGCGCATGAGAACGAGGTGTATCACTTATGATACGCTGCAGATATGAGTGAAGCGCTCGACCCCGAGTTCCTCGCGGTTCTGGAGTCGGCCGCTCGGTTGCAGCGGCTGGTTCCAGACGCGGTGCTCGTCGGCGGATCGGCCGCGGCTCTGTACGCGGGCCACCGGCTCTCCCTGGATCACGACCATGTCTTGCCCGATCTTGCCGACCGGTTTGAAATGGTGCTGGACGCCCTGGAAGGCGACGAGGGTTGGGCGACCAATCGGCTCGTTCCTGGGAAGGTCATTCTCGGGAACCTCGATGGCATCGAGTCCGGCGTGCGGCAGATGATCCGGCGCAGGCCACTGGAGACGGCCGAGGTGCAGCTTCCGTCCGGCCGGAGCCTTGTCGTGCCCACCAACGACGAAACATTGCGCATCAAGGGTTTCCTGGTCGTGCGGCGCAACCAGACCCGGGATTACCTAGATGTGGCAGCGCTAGCCGAGCGTGGCGGCGTCGGCCACGCCGCCAAGATACTGAGCCATATCGACGAGTACTACGCGGATCAACGCGGTGAGGGTGAGGGGATCGCTACCCAGCTTGCCCGGCAGTTGGCCGACCCTCGCCCCAAGGACGTAGGGGTTACCCAGCAGCTCCGGTCTTACCGGAAGCTGGATCGCCGGTGGGCGGACTGGCGCCAAGTACGACGAGTGCTGTCCGAAGTGGCCAGTGCCATTGCGGAGCCGCAGGACGGCGCCTGATGGCCAGCACGTTGGTATTCCGCAACGTCGATGTCGATGTGAATGATCCGGTTGAGACGTGGCCGTTGGAGGCGATGGCTACTGCGATCAGTCGGGGTGGCTTGCCTGAGTGGCGACGCATCGTGGCGGCCATTCGTCGCGATCCGTGGGGTCCGGTCGCTCGCGCGGTCGAGCAGGTGTTGAGTTACGAGCGTCCGTACGGCACGGCCGAGCTACTCGATGCGGCTATCGCCAGGGCGCGGACCGCTGCGGAGACGGCCGAGCGCGACGCTGTTGCCGAACAGATGCGGGAGCTGGTGCGCGCGTCGGGTCTCAACCAGGCGCAGTTCGCCTCGCGGCTCGGTACGTCGCGCACGCGGCTCTCGACCTACCTGTCTGGTCGGGTCACGCCGTCGGCAGCGATGCTGCTGAGGGCGCAGCGGGTCAGCATGATGGCGAGCAGCCGCTGATCCTGGCCCGCTCGGGGGCTACGTAGTGTTCTGGCCGCCCGCCGGGCTCAAGTACGCCGCAGACAGGCCACAATGCGACGCTGAGAACAACGGACTTCCGTTTTGCGGCGGGGCGCAGCGGGGTAGGAAGCAGGATGTCGTTGAGGAAGGAGAATCAGGCCATGCCGCAACGATCGTGGGGCGCCAAACGCGAGCGTCAGTACGAGCACATCAAGGACAGCGCCCGGGAACGCGGGGAGTCCGAGGACCGAGCCGAGGAGATCGCCGCCCGGACGGTGAACAAAGAGCGGGCGCGTGCGGGCGAGGCGCGCACGTCGTCGAACCTGTCGCGTACCGACATCTCGTCCGGTCGGCGCGGCGGGCTGCGGTCGCATCGTGGCTCCGGCGGCCCAACGCGTGACCAGCTCTACGAGGAGGCCAGGCGGCGGAACGTGAAGGGGCGGTCGCGGATGACCAAGGCTGAACTGGAGCGGGCCGTGCGACGGTGACGACGCTCACGGCCCACTGCGCGCAATAGCCGCACCGACCACTATCGCGGGCAAACGCAACGTGTGCCAACCCCGTTTTCGTCTCGCTGGAGTCTGGCCGGAGTTAGGACCGCTCACCTCATGGAGTTGGAGAATAGGGCTCGGAGAAAGCGAGCGCGGAGGCCCGTCGGTGAACTGCCACGACGATGCGGTGTCGGCCAACCCTGGCTGGCAGGCCCGCGCAGGAGACGAGAGGGAATCGACTGCAGGATCGCGGGTAAGTGAGTGCCCATGAACCGGATTGAGCAGAGTCTGAAGATACCTACCGCGGGCGTGACGCTGGACGCGGATCTCGCTGTGCCCGACCGGGCGGCGGGGTTGGTGCTGTTCGCGCACGGGAGCGGCAGTGGCCGACACAGCCCCCGCAATCGTTATGTCGCCCTCGAACTGCAGAGCGCCGGCTTGGCTACGGCGCTCGCCGACCTGCTGACCGCGGACGAGGAACGGGCCGATGTCAGAAGTGGCCAGTACCGGTTCGACATCACCAAGTTGTCGGTACGGGTTATCGCGCTGACCGACTGGTTGCTGGGGCACGAGGCGACGGCCGGTCTCGGCGTCGGACTATTCGGAGCCAGCACCGGCGCAGCCGCGGCGTTGGTGGCCGCCGCGGCTCGGCCGTTCACCGTCGAGGCCGTCGTATCTCGCGGTGGCCGGCCCGACCTCGCCGGCGACTTTCTCCGCCTTGTGGTTCAACCGACTCTGCTCGTCGTGGGCGGGCGCGATGCGACCGTCCTCGAGCTCAACCACTCCGCTGCGCAGCTGCTGCCGGGCGAGAAGCGCCTTGACATCGTCCCGGGTGCTACGCACCTGTTCGAGGAACCGGGAGCGTTGGAGCAGGTTGCCGCCATGGCTCGGGACTGGTTCCTCGCTCGGCTCAAACCGTTGCCCCGCCGCGAACACGCAGCCTCGTGACACTCAGGGCTGTTCGACCAGGTGCTCGGCGATGAACCACACCTGCAGCTCGTTCGTACGCAGGACGTCACTGGTGAGAATGTCGTTCGTGCCGGCGTCCCCGTTGTTCGCGGTGGTTTCAATGGCGTCGCGTACCTTCGCGATAATGATCTCGTGGGCCTCCAGCAGCCGCGAGAGCATGGCCAGGACCTCTTCTGCGCCATTCGGCGGACGCGGCACCGTCGTGATCTCCGCGACGTGACGGGGGTCGCTGACGGCCACCCCGCCCAGCGTCTGCACCCGTTCGGCCATCAGGTCAATGAGCTCGAGCTGCTCACCAGCGTGCTTGTCCAGCAACAGGTGAAGCTGGTAGAAGGTGAGCCCGCGCATGAGCCAATGGTGCTTCTTGTACAAGCTGTAGAGGATCTGGGTGTCGGCGAGGATCCGGTTGAGCTCGTCACATGAACGGACCCGTGCGTCGTGGCTGAGGGCGATCGGCAACAACCGCATCGCGCCGAACTCCTGGATCTCGATGCCCATCTCGTGCAGCATCGGTTGACTGCGGCCGCCGTCACCCTCGAACAGATGCTCGTATCGTTCACGCACCCGTGTCGGTTCCACGGATGACGCCCGCGACTGCCTTCCCTTGGCCGTCATCGATGTCCCTCCGCTGTGAGGTCAGTACGGATTGACACTGCCACAGTCGATGCTCGCCCCGGGACGGTTCGTCGAAACCGGTCGCTAGCCACTACCCATGGCCGCCGAGCTGAACCTGCTGTTTCGGGTCTCTTGCCATGACGAGGAGATCACCGCACCACGGATCCGGGCCACATGGCTGCGCTGGCGGAGGTCGGAGGCGGGCCTCGCTCTGTGGGGCGGCCCGCGCGAGATCGGGGCACACTCGACGACGCGGTGTCGACGCTGCGGGCCGAGCGGGCATCGACGCACCGGTCGCTGCGGTGCCCCCAAGCGTGCCCGGCGGGGCGGTTCAACCGGTTTCAGCGGGGCTTCAGCCGGTTACAGCCCGCGCCAGCCCGACCAAACCCGCCGGACCGCGGCGGGCTGGTGGGTACGTTGGCGATTATGGAGCTCTCCTTCATCCGTGGCCTGTACGACGTCGAAGGACCCTTTGCTTCGGTGTACCTGGATGCGAGCCATGAC
>JBKPDY010000109.1:0-5091 GCA_046728155.1 Actinomycetota bacterium | reverse complement strand
GGGGCAGGCTGCAAGTCCCGGAGGTTATTTCCATGAAGTTCGCGCAGATCATCGAGTTCACCACGGGCCGCATTGACGAGTTCAATGCCAGCCTCGATGAGTGGATGGCCCGGTCGGAAGGTCACCGGATACCGCATCGGGCGGTGCTGAGACACGACCGCGACGCCCCGGACCGGTACCTGCTCATGGTGGAGTTCGCCTCCTACGAGCAGGGCATGGAAAATTCCGCCCGGCCTGAGACCGGGGAGTTCGCCACCTTCCTGGCAGGGATCAGCGATAGTGGCCTGACGTTCCGCAATCTGGACGTGCTCCGCGAGGAGGATCTCTGACGGAGCGATAGGCCCATGGACTACGACGACATCATTGTGGGTGGCGGCTCCGCTGGCGCGGTCCTCGCGGCGCGGCTGTCGCAGGAACCGGCGCGCCGGGTCCTGCTGCTGGAGGCGGGCCCGGACTATGCGACGCTCACGTCAACGCCCGCCGATCTGCGGGACGGCTGGCGCATGTCGTTGCGGGAACACGACTGGGCGCTGACCGCGCAGGCCGTGCCCGGCCGGGCCATTCCCTATCCGCGGGCCCGGGTAATCGGCGGCTCCTCGGCGGTCAACGCCACCATCGCTCTTCGCGGCGTGCCCGCCGATTACGACGAGTGGGCGGCGCTGGGTAACGACGAGTGGAGCTGGGCCAAAGTGCTGCCCTACTTCCGGCGGCTGGAAGACGACCCGGAGGGCGCGGGCGAACTGCACGGGCGCGGCGGCCCGATCACGATCGCCCGCTGGCGGCCCGATGAGCTGATCCCAGTCCAGCGCGCCTTCTTCGAAGTCTGCCGCCGCCTCGGCTTCCCCGAGGTCGCCGACCACAACCACCCGGAAGCCACCGGCGTCGGCCCGTTCCCGCAAAACCGGCGGGGCCGGCTGCGCCTATCCACGGCGATCGGCTACCTGCTGCCCGCCCGGCACCGGCCCAACCTCACCATCGCACCGTGCTGCCTGGTCAACCGGGTCCTGTTCGCCGGCGACCGGGCGACTGGGGTGGAGGTCAGCGGTGAGGGCGGGCCCGAGCAGGTCCGCGGGCGGCGCATCACCCTGGCCGCCGGCGCGATCGGCTCGCCAGCGATCCTGCTGCGCTCAGGCATCGGCCCCCAGGCCGCGCTGGCCGGCCTGGGCATCGAGCCAGTAGCCGACCTTCCCGGCGTCGGCGCGGGCCTTACCGACCACCCGGTCACCCGGCTGCTGCTGGTCCCCCAGCCAGGCAGCTGCGACCCGCAGACCCCGCTCGCGCAGATGGCCGCCCGCTACACCGCCCCCGGCTCCGGCGAGTTCAACGACATGCAGCAGGTCATCTTCAGCCACGTCGACGTGGCGGGCATCGGCGGCCAGCAGGCGGTCGCGGCGGTGGGCACCCCGCTCGCAATCGGGCTGCCCGTCGCGCTCGAACGCCCGCGCGCCCGCGGCCATCTGCAGCTGACGAGCACCGACCCGCGCGTCCCACCGGTGATCGAGCTCAACTTCGCCGCCGACCCCGAGGACCTGCGCCGGCTCGTCGGGGGCGTCCGCCTGGCCTGGCAGATCGCCCACCAGCCGGAGATAACCCGCCACACCCACCGCGTCGCCCTGCTGTCGGAGGAAACGATGAGCTCCGACGACGCGCTCGCGGCCTACGTGCGCGCGACCGTAACCACCCAGTTCCACCCGTGCGGCACCGCCCGGATGGGCCCATCAGACGATCCGATGGCCGTGGTCGACCAGCATTGCCGGGTCCGCACCGTCCCCAACCTGCGCGTCGCCGATGCCTCGGTCATGCCAGCCATCCCACGGGCCAACATCAACCTCACCTGCATCATGATCGGCGAACACGTAGCCGACTGGCTGCGCGGCGAAGCGTAAGCGCACAACACGCATAAGTGGCAGATCTGGCCGCAGGAAAACGATTGACCAGCCAGCCGGCCATCCACTCCGAGTCGGCGCTCGGGCGCGGAGGTGGGCCGTCGCGGTGGCAGCGGCTGTGACCTGGTGTAACTACCACCGGCGATTTACCGTGAGGTTCTCGTTGACTTGCTGGGGCCTCGGCCGGCCCAGCACCGGGGTCTCAGCCCGGAGCCCCGGAGGTGCCCCATGGCCACAGCACGAGTAGTGCTGTATTCGTATCCGGTCGGTCGCGATCGGTCGAAGCCGCGACCTCAGCTAAGTGACCGGTGCCCCGGATGCGACGACGATTGCGGCAATAGCGAGCACGGTAGCGGCCAGCCCGAGGTAAACGACCGCCCTCGTCAGCAACTTCTCCGCCCAGACCACGGCAGACAGGAACAGCATCAACGACAGCCCGACCGAATGCGGAGCCAGCGCCATCGCGACCATCATCGGCCCACACGAGCCCGTGCACCAAACCCCATTGCGGATTCCCTCGCGGACAGATGCTCTGTCAGCTCTCCAACCGTCGGGGGGCAACGACCGCAAGCGATGGCAGGCACGCAGACACAGTCGCTTCCAGCGCGTCGACTCCCATGCCGCCGCAATGGCCAATGCCCCTGAAATAGCCAATGGGCCAGTAGCTTTCGGCCCGATCAACCAGACCGCCAACCAGACCGCGGACAGCAGGAGGGCGCCGACAGCCGACCACACGGCGAGGTAGCCAACGGCGAACAGTGCTGGCCCGCGTTGCCGTCGTTTCCACTTCCCGTTCAGTGAAATCGAACGTGCCGCCGGCAGCGCCGTCGGGAGCATCATCGCCGTGGCCATCATGACCCATAGCCCAACTGATACGAGGAAGGTCGGCGCCCACCCTGGGTCCGACATGACGTACTGGTGCCCTGCGATGCCTGGGTTCGACGTGCCATGGTGGTGAGCTGGCATGGCTTGCTCCGGCATCAGAGTCGAAAAATGCTGAGCCGCAGCGTGAAATGGCTCTGTGGCGATATGCATGGTCAGGATTGCGAGCCATGCAGCTGCCGCTACGGCGGCGAGTGACAGCTCGGGGTGCGTCCACCACATGCGCCGCCAGCTCGACGGCCGCGGCAGTACCACGATCATTGGAGGAAGACGCTTACTCGCCCAACTCGTACGTTCCCAGGCTGCTGGGGGGCTGATACCTCGTCCACCGGCATCTCTACGGGAGTCTCGGGTGGCTCCACGTACTGGGGGACGAACGTGACGCTGACCTGATCGTTCCAGCGGCCCTCGGCATTGAGCCGGTTATACAGGTCGGTGATGTCGAAAGCAAGCCGCATTCCGCCGTGTTCGTTGTCCCGATTGCGCGTTTCCTCGATGCCGAAGAAGGAGGCGACCCCGACGTAATGTGCGTCATCGGTTGCCGGTTCGCCGTCGGGCACGTTCAGGTACACCCCGTAGGTCACGCCCGCCGGTGCGGGAGCCGTCACGTCTTCGAGACGCAGGTACGCGCGGGAAACTGGGGTATCCGCTTCGGCGAGTGGACCCTGGGGCGCAGAGATGCCGAAGGTGATGATGGCTGTGTCCCCTATGAGGGCAACCGCGCTGTCCGACGCACCGACCAGTTCCGGGGGATTCTCTGGTTCAGGTCTTGGTCCCACGGCCGCCTCCAGGTCAATGAGCGCAGAAATTTCAACGGGCGCAGAAATGTCCTCATAACTGTAGTGCAGCTGCGCCTCGGTCTCGAGCACCTCTTGGACCGTCTCGTCGAGTTGCGCCGCGTTCTCATCGTGGAAATGGAAGATCACACCTGTCAACCACGCCGCCTCGGTGGTGTTCGAGCGGCCGGGCATCCCCCGCCAAACCTCCCACAGCCGGTCGATGTTCGCGTGATGAAGCCAGAAAATAGGATCCAGCGCCGCGGTATTGAACGCACCCATGAGTCCGCCAACCTGGACGTGCACAGCGCCGTGCGGAGTGGCTTCGAGCGGACCCATCGATGAACCCGGATCCTCCCCGGCGTGGCTGAATCCCGTACGCCCACCGGCGAATCCGCCTACTCCGGCGAAGGGGACAGGCGCAAGTGCGTTTGTCAATGCGACAGCCGCCGCCGGCAACGCCGAGCCGTTGTTGAGGTTGCGTCCGGGTACTCGCAAAGGATTGGGTGTGACGCCATCGGGGAGGGTCGTATCCAGAAACGCTTGCGGCAGACGTCGATGCGCGACGTCATCGCTGCTGTAGTTCCAATATGGAAGTGCCCAGGTCGTCTTGGTCTCATCGTCGATATCGGCGAGGTCAGCAATCGCGGACTTGATGATCCGTTCGAACCACTCGAGGTACATCCGGTGCCACGGCAGGAAGAACCACGTGACGTGCTGGCATTGGTTGCGGAAATTGTCCGGGTTCACACCCGTCCCGTGGACGTCGGATTGATACTGCCAACCGATCGGGTCGAGCGGATTGGCGTTCGTCCGATCTATCAGAACTCCCACCCCACGTGCGTATGCGTGGATCGTCGGGTGCCAGTGATCGATCTGGTCCAGAGTCCAAATATTGTGCCGTACATAGGTGATCACGGACGTGACAGTAATGACCTGACCCGGGAAGATGCGGTTCGGGTCGGCGATCTGCGGGTTCGCGGCCTTGAGGGCTGGCAGGGTCACGCCGAATCGGCTGGCGATGGCGGTGAGGGTGTCGCCGGTCTGGACGACATAGTCCGACCCGGGCGCCGGGGAGCTGCCCGGAATGGTGATGATCTGTCCGGGGAAGATGCGGTTCGGGTCGGCGATCTGCGGGTTCGCGCTGACTAGAGCAGCCAGGGTCACGCCGAACCTGGCAGCAATGGCACTGAATGTGTCCCCCGAGTGGACAATATATTTTGCCATCATTGGCTCCTCGCTCGACGGAGCGGCCCCCGTGTCCCCTCGCTCCTTGCTCGACGGAGCGGCTCCCGTGTCCCCTGGCGCTGGAGAGGCTCGTCTCGGGGACTGATACCTTGATTCTGCAAGCGGATGTTGGGCGGCGCAAGGGGGAATCCCTACATACGCCACGCTCAAACAGCGGGTTTGGCGGCTCTTCACTACTGAGCTTGGTGAGCCGTTGACGACACGATCTTCAGCCTGAGCCCGGAGACAGGCCTGGGATGCTGTGCCCCTGGTTGCGTGGAGCCGTGTGGCTGGATTCTCATACCACGGTGGATGAGTTC
>JBKPDY010000108.1:0-54516 GCA_046728155.1 Actinomycetota bacterium | reverse complement strand
GCGGGACCGGTCATAGCCGCGGCCCGCAGCTCATAGCTCCCCGGCCGCAGCGTCACGCTGAAATGTCCGTCGCTGCCGCTGGTGACGACGGCGATCACCGAGGATCCGCTATCCATGACGGTCAACCGAGCGGCGATCGGCTTCGGCGGGCACGGCGGATCAGTTACAACTGGGCACGGGTCGACCACGGTCATACCACGGACGCCGGACTGACCGCCGGCGCCGGTATCGATATCGGTGTCGATGGAGATTGTGCACCGGGCGTCAACGCCGGAGTCGGTGGATGACCAGGCGGCGGAGCCCTTCCGACCCGGTTCTGGTGGTGGTAGGTGTTAGGTTAGGCTGCCCTCATCATCTCGGTCCGGCAATGGAGATCACATGTCGCCTGTACAGATCGCGCTGCTCGGCGCCGTCGCAGGATTCACCATCTACCTTGGGCTGCCAGTCGGCCGACTAAGGCAGCCGGCACCCAAGGTACGGGCATCGTTGAACGCCGTAGCCACCGGCATCCTGCTCTTCCTCTTCTGGGACGTGCTCACGCACGCCTGGGAGCCGATCGACGAGGCGCTGGCCGACGGACAAACGGGCACGGCGTTCGGCCGCGGCGTCATTCTCGCCGTTGGCCTCGGGGTGAGCCTGCTCGGACTGGTCTACTTCGACCGCTGGATGGGGCGGCGGGCCCAGCGCGATATCGGTGTCACGGCAGCGGCACCCGCCGTGCCGTCGACGCGATCGAGCGTCGCAACGGACATGGCGCCGGCTGTCCCGACGACGCGGTCAACAGCGCAGCACCTTGCGATGATGATCGCCGCCGGCATCGGGCTGCACAACTTCGCCGAGGGGCTCGCGATCGGCAGCTCGGCGGCGGCGGGCGAGATGACACTGGCCGTCCTGCTCATCATCGGCTTCGGGCTGCACAACGCGACCGAGGGCTTCGGCATCGTCGCGCCGATGGCGGCGGCTGGCGAACGCCCCTCCTGGGGCTACCTTGCCGTACTCGGTGCCGTCGGCGGCGGCCCGACCTTTCTCGGCACGCTCGTGGGTCAGAGCTACACCAACACCGCGGTGACCGTGGCCTTCCTCGCGCTCGCGGCCGGCTCCATCCTGTACGTCGTGATCGAGATGCTCGGCGTGGCCCGACGGTTCAACCTCAAAGAGGTCACGACATGGGCTCTTCTGGCTGGACTGGTCGCTGGTTTCCTCACCGACGCGATCGTCACCGCCGCGGGCGCCTAGCGCGGCCGCACCATCTGATCTGCGCGCCCGCGGCCAGGGCCGGATCGAGGCCCGCCACTGCGGCGCCAGCGTCGGTTGATCCAACAGAATATCGGAAAAGTCCACCAGACCAACATCTTCGATATTTTGTTGGATCTTGCCCGGGCCGGGCCCGATCAGGTGGCCTTCCAGTGAGGGTCACGGCCGAAGAACCCGGCCAGCCGATCGGTCGCCGGTGCATGGTCGGCTACCGACACCTGGAGCCCGAAGGCCTTGCCCTCGCCCCGGTGCTCGGGCTTGAGATTGCGCGAGGCAAACGCGAGGGCGGCCGCGGCGATCTCTTCGTCTAACTGTCCACTGTGGTCAATCGCTCGGGCGAGGTCCCACGCGTGCACGGCGTACTCGGTCAGTTGTTGGCTGACTACGAACGAGCGGGGGACCTCGCCGACGGGCAGGCTTACCGTCGCGTCCAGGTCACCAGCCTCCTGCCACGCCGCAAGGAGCGTGCCGGCGCCACGGTCGAAGGCGACCCGCCAGTCCCCTTCGATCTCGCCCGCCGCCTGCCTCCGGTCCGGCTGCGTCAGCCTCGCCGCCGCCTCGAACCGCTCCAGCTCGAAGACGACGTGGCGGGCCAGCGCAGCCACGTCCCAGGACGAGCAGGGCGTCGGGTTGCCTCTCTGCTCGGGTCGTACCCTGCCGAGCAGGTCCGACATCTGGTCGAGGGCACGCGACAGCAGGGGCAGCGGGTCGGTCGCCACCGTCCCATACTGCCGCAGATCGTCGGTACGGATGGATCAGGTCACCCGGGCGAGCCGCCGTTCGGCCGACGTAAGGTCACGCTCGGCCGCGAGGCGGGCCTGGCGGGCCGCACGTGCCTCTCGGGTCACGGCGTCGAGGTGCTCCTTCAATCGCTTGATCTCGGCGGCCAGGTCCTCCGCCTCATCGGCCAGCCGCGACTCGTCCCGTCGTGCGTCGTCGAGAGCTTCCCGCGCGGCGTCAACCCGCGCCTGTGCCGCCCGATGAGCTTCGTCGGGGTGCGGCGCCCGCTCGGGTTCGCGCCTGCTCTCCCGGGCTTCTGCGGCGCGTTCTTCAGGACCGGCCAGCTGTCCGAAGCCGCCGTAGGAGAGTCCCTTGAGGACCCGGCCCGACCGGACGAGCTCGGCCGCTACGTCGTCGACCAAGGCGGCCGAGAGCGTCGACTCGACCTCCGCGAGCTGGGTACGCGTGGGCGCTGTGGCGCCAGCCTCGGTCGTCAGCTCGGTGACCACTGCGAGGAGGGCGTCGATCTCACGCCGACGCTCCGCTGAGAGCTCGCGCATCTGGGCGGCGCCGGTGGCGCTCCGCATCCGTTCCGCGAGGGCGAGGAACCGGTCGAGCGCCTCAGGTCGGCGCAGTGCGAGCAGGTTGACCAGGAAGCCGACGACGGTGGGCCGCTTCAGGGCGGCGAGCTGTCGAGCCGCAGCGGCATCGGCGTCGCTGCGCGCCCGGGCAACGTAGCTGTCGCGTGCACCAATGAAGGCCGCCGGCGGCAATGCGTACAACTCATCACCAATCTGGGCAACTGAGCGGTCCACGTTCATACGCTATGCCACCCCGAACACCCGCCCCTAGCGGCCGAGCTGACCGTTCGTACCATGCTGACGTGCCGATCAGCCATTGTGTGATGTCCAAACGGTCACCGCCGGTAGCACTCCGCTCCCGCGGCGGCAACGATGAGTGCCGTTGAGGCTTGGCGGCAGAGTCGTCGAACGTCGCACGTGAGCGCGGTTGAACACGGTCGGCCGAACCGACGTGGGGGGATGTGAAGGGCTCGGCGGAGTTCCACGCGTGCCAGCGTTCACCTGCCCGCCTACGCCGTCGGTCGGACCCGGTTGCGAGGGGAGTTGACGCGTGCCTGAGCCGATCGCGGGCCCGGACACCTCCGGCGCGGCGTGGGTACTCGCATGCGCGGCGCTCGTTCTGCTGATGACCCCCGGAATCGCTCTGTTCTACGGCGGGATGGTCCGCCGGACCAACGTGCTGAGCGTGATCGTGCAGGCCTTCGCCGGTATGGCGGTGGTCAGTCTGCTCTGGGTCGTCCTTGGCTTCTCGCTGGCCTTCGGCGGCTCGGGCCCGGCGTTGGGTGGGCTCTCCGCGGTCGGGCTACCGATCGACGCCGCGAACACGGCTCGGCCGGGGGTGCCACTCATCACCTTCGCGCTGTTCCAGCTGATGCTCGCCGTGCTCGCCGGTGCGCTCATCCTCGGCGCTGGGGCCGAGCGGTGGCGCTTCTCTGCGTACGTGGTCTTCGTCGGGGTCTGGTCGGTGTTGGTCTACGCGCCGATCGCCCATTGGGTGTTCCACCCGCGCGGTTGGGCGGCCCGATGGGGAATGCTGGACTTCGCCGGTGGCGCCGCTGTCCAGGTGACGGCCGGCGCGGCCGCGATCGCGGTCGCGATCACGCTCGGCCACCGCCGCGGCTGGCCCGATGACGTGTCCCGCCCGCACAACCTCCCGCTGGTGATGACCGGTCTCGGGCTGCTCTGGTTCGGTTGGCTGGGAATGACCGGTGGATCGAGCTACACCGCTGGGGCCATCGCCGGCCTGGCCATGCTCAACAGCCAGGTCGCCGCGGCCGCGGGGCTGCTCGGCTGGCTCCTCCTCGATCGCGTTCGGTACGGCAAGCCCACTGCGCTCGGCGCCGCCTCGGGCGCCGTGGCCGGCTTGGTGGCCATCACGGCGGGAGCCGGCTACGTCACCCCGCTCGCCGCCATCGCGATCGGTGCCGTCGCCGGCGTTCTGTGCCACCTCGCCGCGTCACTCAAGCGTTGGTTCAATGTGGACGATGCCCTTGATGTCGCCGCGGTGCATCTGGGTGGTGGCCTCATCGGTTGTGTCTGCGTCGGCCTCTTCGCGAGCAGGTCGGTCAACCCCGCTGGCGGCGACGGACTCTTCTACGGCGGCGGCTACCACCTACTCGCAGTGGAGGCCGGCACCGCCGGCGTGGTGGCGGCCTACGCGTTGGTGGCTACGCTGCTCATCGCCGTCGTCGTCAACTCGGTCGTCGGTCACCGGGTACGGCGCCGGCACGAGACTCTCGGCCTCGACCTCGCGCAGCACGGCGAGCCTGCGTACGACCTGAACTCAGCTTCCGCCCCGGTCGACCTCGCTGGACCGGCGATCACCGCGCGGTAACCCCTCGAAAGGAGATGACGTGGCCACGTCGACAACGCGTCGAACCGTACGGATCGTGCTGCTCGCGATATGCGGGCTGGCGGTCGTGGCACTGGTCGGAGCGGTGGTACGCCAATCGGGCGCCATCAACACAACGGCGGCGAGACTCGTCAATGTCGAAGGTGACGGCGCGGAGTCGTTGCACCCGATGCTCTCACTCCTCGGTGACCTGGTCGACGCGCAGTCGACAGCCGTCGTGGGAGCGCCGATGGACGACGCCGTCGCCGCCATCACCACCGCGTTGAAGAAGGTCGGCGGGTTAAACCCTGAGTATGGCGTGGAACTTCAAACCAACCAGGCGATGAGCGACCTCGCGAGCAAGATCCGTACAGTGTTGGCCCAGAACCCCACCGGCCGCGCGGCCTACGACGCGTACACCGGCCTGGTTACGCTGGCGGTCAATCTCATCCGCCACACGGCGGACACGTCACATCTCATCCATGACCCCGAGGTCGACTCATACTTCGTCATGGACGCGGCCGTGGTGAGGCTCCCCGATGCCCTGGTCTACGCCGGACGCGCCGCGGACCTCGTTGCCCTGGGCGGCGGCCACACCCTGAACGGTACCGATGCTGTCAGCGCCGCGGTGGCGCGCTTCTACGTCTCGAACTCCGCCGAAGAGGTCAGCACCGGGCTCAACCAGAGCATCGACTTCACCTCGAACTCGGCACTGGGTGACAACATCGCCGACCGGCTGGACGCGTTCATGGCGGCCGCGGCGACGTTCGCACCGCCGGCGATGCTGACCGAGCTCTCCGGACCCGTCACCGACCCGACCTCGCTGGCGGCCAACGCTCGCAAGGTGTACGCCACCGCGCTTCCGCTGGCGCATCTCCTGCTCAGTCAGTTGCAGAACCTGCTCACGGAACGCGGCGACGGCCTGGCCCGCGAGTGGCGCTTCACCGTGACGTCCGCCGGGGCCGCCGGCCTCATCGGGCTGCTGATGATCTGGATCCTCGCCCTCGGTCGGCCACACGGAAGCCACGCACGCGCGGGCGACGAGCAGACGGCCGGGCGCGGCGATCTACCGGTGACTGAGCTGACCGACGCCCAGAAGTTGCTGGACCAGGAAGAGCTGGTCCACATCGGCCGCTCGGTCCGGCCCCGCGCGCGAGGTCGAGGCGATGCTTTCTAGGCTCAGCATCCGCCAGAAGCTCGGGGTACTTCTGGTCATCCCACTGACCGCGGTGGCGGCGGTGCTGGTTCCGTTCACGGCCGAACGGATCGATGACGCCAGGTCGGCCGGCGTCACCGCGAACACCGCCGACATGGCCCGTCGCGTGGGTGCGCTCATCCAAGCACTCCAGCGGGAACGGCTGGTGGCCCTCGGCTATCTTTCGACGCCCACGCTCGACAGAAGCGCGCTGCTCCTGCAGAGCCAGGAGGCTCAGAACGACGAGGCTCAGCTGCGGTCGGACCCGGCGGCTGCGCCCGTTCTCAGCGTGGCCCAGCCGCAACTGTCCGCATTGGACACTACCCGCGCGGCGGTGCTCGACCGGCAGATCTCGCCGCAGGCGGCCTACGAAGCGTTCCGTGCGGCCGACGTCGCTCTGCTGGATGCGATGCATCTGGCGCGGCCCGGCGGGGCGGACGCATCCGGCATCCGTCCACTCGGGGCACTCGACGCGCTGCTCCGGTCCAACGAGGAGGCGAGCAGTGTCGGTGCACTTCTCGTAGCGGCGGCCGCTGATCCGGACTTCAGCCGGTCTCTCCTCGCTGACGCGGTGACCGCCGATCAGCAGTACCTCAATCGCTTCCGCAATCTGGGGGACCAGTCCGAGGTGTCCCTTGTGGACACGGTGGACAATGGGGCCGCCGGAACCCAGCTCCGACAAATCCTCGGGCAGGTCGGTGATGCGACCGTGCGTAGCACTGTCAACGAAGTCTCCGCGGCGCTGACCGCGGCCGTGACATACACCTCACTGCGCCGGCTCGCTCAGGACCGCGCCGCCCGTGACATCGTCACCGACGCCCAGCGCCGGGCCAGCGTCGCGCGACTCACCGCCTGGGGGGTCGGTGGTGGCGCGGCTGCGTTGTTCGCTCTCGTCGTGATGCTCGGTGTCGTCGTCAGCACCTCGATCTCCCGGCCGTTGCGTCGACTCACCGGGGCCGCCCGCGTCGTGGCGGACCTGTCCCGGGATGAGCTCGTACGGGTAGCCGACTCCGATACACCTGATCCGGCGCCGCCGCGGCTGGCCGCGATCGAGGTCGACAGCACCGACGAGATCGGCGAGCTCGCAACTGCGCTCAACCGCGTGCAGGCCACGGCGGCCCTGCTTCTAGAGCGCCAGACCACGTCGCGCCACAACGTAGGAGTCATGTTCGCCAACATCGCCCGTCGTACCCAGAATCTGGTGGGGCGTCAGCTCACGCTGATCGATGATCTGGAGCGCAACGAACGCAGCCCCGAGTTGCTACAGCGGCTGTACCGGCTCGACCACGTCGCCACGCGCCTACGCCGCAGCGCGGACAGTCTGCTGGTGGTCTCGGGCACCATCGACCAGATCATCTCGGGCTCACCGACTGCCCTGGCCGACATCATCCGGGCGTCGTTGGCAGAGATCGAGGGCTACAGATCAGTCGAGCTGCGGGAGATCAGCCCGGTCGCGATACCGGCGACGCTCGTCACCGATCTGCGACTGCTGCTCGCCGAGCTCCTCGAGAACGCCACCAACTTCTCCCCGCCGACCAGTCCGGTCGTCATAACGGCGAGCATGCACGGGAATGACTGCCGCATAGAGATCGTCGACCATGGACTCGGGATGAGCCCCACGAGGCTGGAGGAGGAGAACCGTCGTCTGGTCGAGCGGGAGCGACTCGAACTCGCCCCGACCAACGTCCTGGGCCTGTTCGTGGTCGGGCGTCTTGCCCGCCGTCACGGGCTTGAGGTCCGTCTAGAGCGCTCGAGCGGCCGTGGGGTGACTGCGGTGGTCCTGATACCGTCTCGTTTGCTCGCGTTGGGCGGTATCGCCGGCCTGCCATCCGCTCCGATGCGCACTCGCCCCACCCCACACCCGGCTGTCGCGGCGATCGACGCGGTGGAGGTCGATATCAGCAGCGAGCCGTTCGGATGGTTCGAGACCGGCAAACAGCTGGTGGCCATCGGGTCCGGACCCGACGTGCCCGTGTCCGGGCCGGGCGCGTACGTCGCCGGGCCTCCCAATGGCGGCCCGCGTAGTTCGGCGGTCGGACGCGCTAGCCTGCCCTCCGTGGACGCGATCGGTTCCGGCGAGGAGCTTGCGGCCCCCGCCGGCGCGGGTGCATACCCCGACGCTGTCGCGCCGTTGCCGCGGCGGATACCGCGCTCGGCCGCTGGCACACCGGAGATGGCAGACTCGACCAGCCACGGCGGGCTCGTGCGACGCGTTCCGGGAACCCATATGGCGGCAGCGGTGCGGGAGTCCGCTCCGGTCGTATCGCGGCGGGTCGTGCGAGACCCGGACGCCGAGCGTGCAGCCCTCAACGACTACCTCTCGGGAATCGCACGTAGCGATGACGAACCGCGCGGAGGCGAGCTGGAATGACCGAGCCCACAGCGAGCGAGCATCGCAGGGCCGCCAGGTGGAAGGTGCACAGCGGGCGCGGAGGCGAGCTGGAATGACCGTGTACTCCGATCATCTGAGCAGCGAGGCGCAGCAGTTCAACTGGCTGCTGAGCCAATTCGCGGCCAATACCCCGGAGGTCATCGACGCCATCGCGGTTTCGTCCGACGGGCTGCTCATCGCAATGTCGCACAAGCTGGACCGCGCCAGCGCCGACCGGCTGGCAGCGATCGCGTCGGCGATCATCAGCCTGGCTCAGGGCGCGGGTCGGGTCTATGACCTGGGCCAGCCCAACAAGGTGATCATAGATCTGGAAGGCGGCTTCCTGCTGGTGAGCTCGATGAGTGCCGGTGCCTCACTCGGGGTACTCGCGTCACGCCAGGCCAACTTGGGCAACCTCGCGTATGAGATGGCGATCTTCGCCAACCGGGCGGGCGAGGTCATCTCACCACAGCTCATCGAGGAGCTGAAGATCACGGTCGGCTTCTGACGACCGTCGGGCCATGTCGACACAGTCGCATCACCCCACTGTGGACGGTCAGGTGCCATCCGGATTCGACCCGACCCGCATCCCGCCGTACCTGCTCACCGGGGGCAGGGTGCGCCCCATTGACGACAGTCTCGAGCTCGAGGCGCAGGTCGTCACGACGGATGCCGGTCGGGCGAGTCTGCCTCGGCTCAGCTTCGAGACGTACGACATCGTCTCGCTGTGCGATCAGCCGTACGCGGTGGCAGAGGTGGCCGCCTTGCTCGGCCTGCACCTCGGGGTGACGAGGGTCCTCGTCGGCGATCTGGTAGTCAACGGCCACCTCAGCGTGCGCCGGCCTGAACGTGATGCGCATCTGCGTCCCGACATCATCGAGAGGGTGATCCGTGGACTGGACGCCATCACCTGACTCTCGGGCCGAACAGCCCCCGTCGCCGCGGCAACCAGGCAGCCATCGCCGGCCCGAGCCACCACATCGGCCACCCATCCCGGTGAAGATCGTCGTCGCGGGTGGCTTCGGCGTCGGCAAGACCACCGCAGTCGGAGCAATCTCCGAGATACCCGTGCTTTCCACCGAAGCGGCGATGACGGAGGTCGCGGCCGAGGTGGACCGGACTGGCCACACGCCCGCGAAGACGGTGACGACCGTCGCCCTCGACTTCGGTCGGTTGACCATCGACGAGGAGATCACCCTCTACCTGTTCGGTACTCCGGGGCAGGACCGTTTCGGCTTCATGTGGCGTGACCTGGCCGATGGCGCCTTGGGAGCGCTGGTGATCGTGGACACCCGACGCCTCGGGGACTGCTATCCGGCAGTGGACTATTTCGAGCGCTCGGGACTGCCGTTCGTCGTCGCGGTGAACCTGTTCGACGGACGGCTCGGCCATCAGCTGGAGGACGTACGATGGGCCCTCGCTGTCGGCGCCGACACGCCGGTCGTGATGTTCGACGCGCGGCGCCGGGCATCGGTCCGCGACGCTCTGGTCAGGCTGCTCCGCCACGCGCTGACGCAGCTGGACGCGGCTACGGCTCATGTTCCACACCAGCGTCCGGCGCCACCGGGTGGCTCTCAGGTGCTACTACCGCCTGGGGTCATGCCGCCGCATCCGCTAACCCGGCCCACATTTCCCGACCAGCCCACAGCTCGCGCGCCGGCGCCACCCCGGTCGCCTCTGCGCCGGCCGTGACCGTGCCCTTGATCACCTGGGTGGTTACGCAACGGTGCCTGACGGCTCTACCCGGCCGGAAGGACCGTGGCTATCTCGCCCCCTTGACGGCGCAGCTCGCTGAGCAGTTCGTCGTCCGCGCCGACGAGCAGGAGTGCCTGGTCGGGTCCGGATAGCATGGTGCCCGGCCGCCGCAGAGCTCGGGCGAGTGCGGCCGGCCTGGGCACGGTCGCGGCAACCAGATTGACGACCACGATATTGGCCCGCTGGGCCAGCGACACGACGTCGTCGATGAACCGGTCGATCGCTCGTCCAGCAAGTTCGCCGACGGGCCGAAGCATAGCGGTGAGCCAGATCCCGTTGTGGGACAAGGTGATTTCGGGTGACATGTCGATCTCCCTCTTCGAGCGGCGACCGGAGACTTCAGCGTGCAGGCCGAGACCGTGTCCAGCCTGGACGGGAGCTGGGAGTTACCTGTGGATGGTCTCACGGCCAGCAGATGTGACAGATAGCGCACGACCGCTCTGCGAGGAGTTACCACGGAGTGCCGGACGGCATACGGTAGACGCGCGCAAACCGACGGGTGGCACCGTAGCCTGACATCCCAGACATTCATCACATCCACTCGAACATATGAACATCCGTCACCCTCGAGCCGTTCGGTCGTTGCGAGCAGAGAGCCCATTTTGCAAGTTGCATATTGAGGTACGAGCGAGGTCCGGACCCGGCGGGGTCCAGGACCGCGCCGATCGCGTCGTCAACGGGGCGACGGAACGGATCGGAGACTGACGCTTCGCAACGATGCCGGCGACAGCGGCCACCAGAACCATTTGGGGGAAGGGGGCGCCGTGGACGAGCAGCCTGTGGGCAGGCGGGTGGCGTACTGGCGCAACAGGAGGAAGATGTCGCAGCAACTCTTCGCCGATCGGTTGGGCAAGTCGAAGAGTTGGGTTGACAAGATCGAAAGAGGGGTTCGGAAGCTCGACCGCTTCTCGGTCATCTACGAGATAGCCGACGTGTTGCAACTGGATGTCCAGGTGCTCCTGGGCAGGGATCCGGTCCGCCGGCCCGAGATCATCGGCTGTATCGACCAGGTCGAGGTCGAGGAGATCCGGTCCGCGCTCGAGCGGTACGACAAGATCAGCGCGTTCTGCCAGCCACCGGCCGTCATGCCACGCCTGGGTGAGCTCGCCAAGGCGGTGGGCCATGCCTGGCTCACATATCAGCACTCCAAGTACGGCGTCCTGGCGAGGACGCTGCCGCGGCTGCTGCGAGAGGCACAGAGCGCCGCCACGTGCTACGAAGGTGAGGACGGTCGCGAGGCTTACCGCCTGCTCGGACAGGTCTACCAGATCGCCTCGTCCAGTCTCCGGAAACTCGGCGAGAACGAGCTAGCTTGGCTCGCCGCAGACCGGGCGATGGTGGCGTGCCAGCGGGCCGGCAACGATCTGCTCTCGGGTCTGGCGGTGGCGCGGGTGGCGACGGCGCTTGCCGCTCTCGGCCGCTTCCGTCCGGCCCTGGAGCTCAACGTCAATATCGCCAGCCAGTTGGCACCCGACAGCGGGCTGGACGCGACGCCGGAACGGCTGTCGGTGTACGGGATCCTCCTGCTGCAGGCGGCCATGGCGGCGGCCCGGCTGGGCGACATGGCGACCGTGAATGATCTGTTCATCGCCGCCGAGGAGGCGGCGAAGCAGCTCGGCGGCGACGAGAACTACTACGCCACCAACTTCGGTCCGACCAACGTAGCGTTTCACCGGGTCACGGCCGAGGTGGAGATGGGCGAGGGGGCCCGTGCGATCGCCCTCCACGACGCGATCCCGGCCGAGGACTTCGCCGGGATGATGCCCGAGCGGCGGGCTCATCATCTACTCGACGTGTCGCGTGCGTTGACGCAGGTGGGTGATGTCGCCCGCGCCACCGAGACGATCATCGAGGCCGACCGGCTGGCCCCGAGCGAGGTCCGCTGCCGGCCGATCGCCCACGAACTGGTCTCCGACGTGCTACGCCGGACCCGGGGCAGCGCGCCCCAGGCCCTCGCCGAACTGGCAGATCTCATCGGAGTCACCGGCTGAAGCAGCCGCACGGCGACACCGCTGGCGCTGCCGGCGCACTGACCTCGCCCGCGTCGGCGCTGGTAGCGTCGCGTCCCATGACCAGCGATGTCCAGCCGGCCCGGACCGCGGTCACCGTGGCGGATGTGGTCCAGATCGTCGACACGTGGTACCCGACCGAGACGGCCGAGGACTGGGACCGGGTCGGCCTCGTGGTCGGCGAGCCGGAGGCACCGGTCGAGCGGATCCTGCTCGCCGTCGACTGTGTCGCTGAGACTGTCGACGAGGCCATCGGCGTCGGCGCCCAGCTGATGATCACCCATCATCCGCTGCTGCTGCGCGGCGTGCACAGCGTGGCGACCACGTCGTACAAGGGCGCCCTGGTCCACAGGCTGATCCGGTCCGGCGTCGCGTTGCTGGTGGCGCACACCAATGCCGACTCGGCGTTGCCGGGTGTCACCGACGCGCTGGCCGTACGTCTGGGTCTGCTCGACGTCGTGCCGTTGGTCCCGGGCGAGCGACATCCGGGCCGGATCGGTCGCCTGGATACCCCGATGCCGTTGGCCGAACTGGGCGCGTTCGTCGCCAACCGACTCCCGCCGACAGCGGCCGGGATCCGGGTGGCCGGCGCGCCGGACCGGCTGATCTCCACACTCGCACTCGCCGGCGGCGCGGGTGATACCTTCCTGACCGAGGTGACGGCGGCCGGGGTGGATGCGTACCTGACCAGCGACCTTCGCCATCACCCGGCGAGTGAACACCTGGCTGGCGGTGGGCCGGCGCTGCTCGACGCCCCGCATTGGGCGACCGAACGGCCGTGGCTGGACGTGTTGTGCCTCATGCTCAAGATGGCGTTCAACGTCCCGGTACATGTGTCCAATGTGGTCACAGATGTGTGGACCATGACGGCGTTGGCACCGTCCACACAGGAGGAAAAGGAGCCACTTGCGTGAAAGCCGACCCAGACGCGCAGCGCCGCCTGCTCGACTTACAGGCGATCGACACCGCACTGGCACAGCTCGACCACCGGCGGCGCTCGTTACCTGAGCTCGCCGAACTGGACGCCCTCGCCCGCGAACTCTCGTCCCTTGAGGACCAACGGCTGCGGGCGCAGGTCGCCGTCGATGACATTTCCCGCGACGTGTCCCGCATGGAGCGGGACGTGGAGCAGGTCCGGATGCGCGCGGACCGTGACCGGGCCCGGCTGGACGTCGGTACCGGCCCGGCCAAGGAGCTGGAGGCGCTGCAGCACGAGCTCGCGACACTGACCCGCCGGCAGAGCGATCTCGAGGACGCCGAGTTGGCGCTGATGGAGCAGCAGGAGCAGGCTCAAGGCGCGCTCGACGCCGTCGAGGCGCGGCTGGGTTCCGTCCGGCAGACGCGTGCTGATACAGAGGTCCGACGGGACCAGGCGCTCGGTCAGATCGACCAGGACCGGGCGTTCCGGCTCGACGGCCGGAGCAAGGTAGCCACGGATCTCCAGGCTGACCTGCTCAGCCTGTACGAGCGGATCCGGGAATCGACCGGCATGGGAGCGGCTTTGCTGCGGGCCGGGCGCTGCGAGGGCTGCCGACTCGAGCTCTCCGGCTCGGAGCGGGCTCAGCTGAAGGGAGCCCCGCCTGACGAAGTGGTCCGCCACGAGGAGTGCGGGCGCATCCTCGTCCGTACCAGCGAATCCGGTCTCTGAAGCTGGGCCGGCCATGACGCGGCCTGCCAAGAACCGTCCTGCGAAGACCCGCCGGCTCGAAGTGATCGTCGAAGCCGATGGTGGCGCCCGGGGCAATCCCGGGCCCGCTGGCTACGGCGCTGTCGTGTGCGAGGCTTCCACCGGCGAGGTCCTGGTCTCCCGATCAGGGTCGGTCGGCATCACCACGAACAACGTGGCCGAGTACTCCGGCCTCATCGCCGGGCTGCGGGCCGCGGCCGGCCTTGGCGCCGTTTCGGTGGAAGTCCGGATGGACTCGCGGCTCGTGATCGAGCAGATGACCGGTCGCTGGCAGATCCGCAACGCGAACCTGCGGCCGCTCGCCGCCCAGGCGGCTGAACTGGTGCGGCACTTCGACACGGCAAAATTCACCTGGGTACCCCGAGAGCAGAACACGCGGGCCGACGCGCTGGCCAACGCCGCCATGGACGGCCGGCCCGAGCCAGAGCTGGACCTGGCCGTGCCGACGCGGCCGGGGGCGACGATCAGGTCCAGCTGGGCTCCACCAACGGAGAACGCGACCCGGCTGATTCTGGTGCGACACGGCGAGACGGACCTGACCGAACAGCGCCGGTATTCGGGGCGCGGTGACGTTCCGCTCTCCCCACGTGGGCGGGAACAGGCCCGGGCCGCTGCCGGGCGGGTGGCGAAACTGGCTCCGGACGCCGCGCTGGTGGTCACCTCACCGCTGAGCCGGTGCCGGACTACCGCGAATGAGATCGCCCGGGCGATCGCGGGTGTTCCTGTCCGGGCCGAACCCGACCTGATCGAATGCGACTTCGGCGAGTGGGAGGGGCTCACCTTCGCCGATGTCCGGGACGGTTGGCCGGATGCTCTCGCGGAGTGGCTCGCGTCGCCCGCCGTAGCGCCTCCTGGCGGCGAGTCGTTCGACGCCGTGGCGGAACGGGTCGAGCGAGTGGTGTCGGGGTTGCTGGCGCGGCATACCGGAAAGACGGTCATCGCCGTGAGCCATGTGACACCGATCAAGCTCGTTCTGCGCGATGCGCTTCACGGCGGCGACGGTTTCCTGCACCGCCTCTACCTCGACCCCGGCGGTCTGTCCCTTGTGGACTACTGGCCGGATGGCAGTGTGGCTGTGCGTACGGTCAACGATACGGCCCATCTCGGCTAGCGGGACGCCCGGGTCGGCCACGCCGATGGACCCGGCGGGGGGACGGGTGGAAGGCCGTACGCGATCTCGGCGAGCTGAGGCAGCAGCCAGGGCGCGATCCACTGCTGTACTCCCGCCGGCGTGAAGTGCAGGCCGTCGCTGCGGATCTGAAGATCTCCGATGTTCCAGGTGAACGTCCCATCTGGACAGACGCGTCGGTTGAGGTCGATGACGACCACATGGCTCGGGTCGCTCGCCGCGGCCTGGAGCAGCAGCCGGTTCCATGCATCGACCCGGGTCGGCTGGTCCTCGTCGTAGAGCCCACCGTCGGGCCGTTCGGCGCGGTGTGTATACGGCGCGGTCAGCAGTACCACCTTGGCCCCCCGTGATCCCGCGATCGAGATGGCCAGGTGCAGTTCACCCGAGAGGTACGCGTCGTAGATCGGCTCGCCGACATGGTGGTAGGCGCCGGTTATGAAGCGGTCCATGAGCTCCCACCGGTCGAGCAGGATCACCGAGACATCCGGATCGTCGACCCTGACCCCGCGGCGCCAGCGGGTGTCCCAGGTGTCACAGCCGGGATAGTTGGTGCCTCCCGTGCCCAGTTGCAACAGGTCCGGCAGCCGCGCGATCCCACAGCCCTGGAGCGACCTGGTGGTGATCACCAGGCCCGGGTGCGGGGGTAGGTATGTCCCGAGAGTCCACGAGACGGAATCGCCGAAGAAGTCGATGCGTGGTTCGGTGCCCGGCCGGCGCCCGGGGCGCTCGATAGGCGCCCGTGGCGTCGCCGGTGATGTCTGCTGCGGTAGGGCGTAGACCGCGCTCGCCGGTGGACCGGCCGGCGGCGGCGTGGTCTCGGCGACCACGACGAAGCCGGTCAACCCGACGAGTCCGACCGCCGAGACCGCGAACGCGGCCGGCCGCAAGTGGCGTCGCGGGACGACCCGGACGGGCCATGGCCAGCGTCCCCGCCGGATCGGCTCCTCGACCATTACGAACGAGACGGTGGCTACCAGCACGGTCGCGCCGACCCTGGTCGCCAACAGGCTGACACCCGTCAGAGCTGATCGCTCCGCGGTAAGCCAGGCATACAGCGGCCAATGCCAGAGGTACACGCCGTACGAGATGCGCCCCAACCAGACGACGGGAGCCAGGCTCAACACCCTGGCGAGCGGGTCGCGTGGGATCCTCACCGCGTACGCGATCATCGCCGCCACCGCGAGCGCGTCAAGGGCGAGCCCACCCCGGAACAGCACGGCGTCGGTGCCATGGGCGTGCGTCCAGAGCCAGCCGAGGACGACGACGCCGGACATCCCGGCGAAGGTGAGCGCCCACTCTCCAGCGCCGGGGCCGGACCACGGCACCGCTCTGACGTGCGCCGCCCAGGCGGTGCGAGCGCGGGCGGGAGCGGCCGCGCCGGCAGCCGGTCGCCGTCGTCGATCGAGGATCGTGGCGAGCGCGCAGCCGACGAGCAGGGCCTGGGCCCGGGTGTCGGTGCCGAAGTAGGTGCGGTTCACCTCGTCGGCTCGGAACAGGACGGCGCCGGCGACCGCCGAGGCGACGGCGCCGACGATGCAGAGCACGGTGAGGACGCGTGACACGTACCGACGGGTCAGCGCGAACAGACCGACCACGATCAATGGCCAGATCAGGTAGAACTGCTCCTCGATCCCGAGCGACCAGGTGTGCTGCAAGGGCGAGGGTGCGGAGGTCTGGGCGAAGTAGTCGTCGCCCCGGTAAATCATCCGCCAGTTGGCCACGTACCCGAGGGCAGAGAGTGCGTCCCCTCGGAGCAGCGTCACCTCGAACGGCGCAAGCAGGCCGCGGAAGACGAGCACGACGGTGACGAGGAGGACAAGCAGAGCGGGCAGGAGTCGGCGTGCGCGGCGCAGCCAGAACGCTCCGAGCCGGATCCGGCCCGTGCGGGCACGCTCGACGAGCAGCAGCGACGTGATGAGGTACCCGGAGAGGACGAAGAAGGCGTCGACACCGAGGAACCCACCCGGCAGCCAGGCCACGCCGCCGTGGAAGAGCAGGACCCCGGTGACGGCGAGCGCCCGCAGCCCGTCCAGAGCTGGCCGGTACGCGAACCCAGGGCCGGCGCGGCGTACTGCGCCAGGTTGTGCCTGCATCGCCCTTGACCATAGATGCCCCCGCATCCGGTGGGACAGCATCCCGGCAGATGTCGGTGCACCGTGTTTCCCGTTCGGCCAACACGTGATCTTGGAGCCGCCACACGCCGGTCGGCACAGCGTGGCTGCCGTTGATCGGCACCGTTGGACCGGATCCTTGCGACGAGCGGCTTATTCACTCCTTGAATGAGGCGTACGGCTCATGACCGAGACGTACGGACCTTCATGGATGAGACGTATGGACTGATGCGTACGCCGCCAGCGAGCGAGTCCTCGTCCGACTGTGGTCGGTCTCGCACCGGCACGGCTTCGTCACGTCGGCCAACTTCGTCCGGGCCCGCTCGGGCTCGTCCACGATGGCCCTTCTGGTGGCGATCACGGGAATCGTGGCGACGATGCCGTACATCGCGCTGCAGCTCGTCGGTATCGAAGCTGTGCTGAAGACCATGAACATCCCGGGCGTCTGGCCGTTGATCGTCGCGTTCGCGATCCTGGCCGCCTACACCTACCAGTCCGGGTTGCGGGCGCCGGCACTCATCGCGTTCGTGAAGGACATCCTGATCTACGCCGTGATCCTGGTGGCAATCTTCTACCTGCCGGCGAAGCTCGGCGGTTGGGGTGCCATCTTCGGCGCCGCGAAGGCGAAGTTCGACGCGACGCCGGCGAAGACGGACGGCATACTCCTCAGCAGCGCCAACTGGCAGTACATCACGCTGGCCTTCGGGTCGGCGCTGGCGCTCTTCCTGTACCCGCACAGCATCACGGGCGTACTAGCGAGCCGGAACCGGGGCGTCATCAAACGGAACATGTCGGCCTTGCCCGCGTACAGCCTGCTGCTCGGGCTCATCGCGTTGCTCGGGTACGCCGCCATCGCCGCCAAGGTGACCCCGGTCGTCACGAACGGGAACACTGTCGTACCGCTCCTGTTCGACAAGATCTTCCCCCACTGGTTCGCCGGCGTCGCCTTCGCCGCCATCGGCATCGGCGCCCTTGTGCCCGCCGCCATCATGGCCATCGCCGCGGCAAACCTGTTCACCCGCAACATCTTCAAGGAGTACATCAAGCGCGACGCCACCCCCTGACAGGAGGCCCAGGTCAGCAAGATCGCCTCGTTGATCGTCAAGGTCGGCGCGCTGGTCTTCATCCTCGTGATCGACCCGCAGTTCTCCATCGACCTGCAGCTGATCGGCGGCGTCATCATCCTGCAGACCCTGCCAGCCGTCGCGCTCGGGCTCTACACCAAGTGGTTCCACCGATGGGGACTCGTCGGCGGTTGGCTGGCCGGAATGGGCCTGGGCATGTGGATGCTGTACCAGATCCCCAACCCCGCTACATCGCACGCCCACTTCGGCGGATCGGCGTTCCCGCTGAGCAAGTGGTTCGATCCGACCACGATCGGACTCAACGCCGCCACGACCGTCTACGTAGGATTCATCGCGGTCATCACGAACGTCCTCGTGGCGGTGATCATTACCCTGATCTGCAAGGCGGTCCGGGTGGCGGACGGAATCGACCTCACAACCAGGGACGACTAGTTCGCCGACGAGGGAGAACCGCGCATCGCCGGCGGACCAACAGCGGAAGAGCTCGGCCGACCGGAGCCGACGCCGGTGGCGTGAAGTGTTGCCCGACCAGTTTACTAACGGGACTGGACAAGCCGGCGTCCGTACCCCTGGTGCGGACGCCGGTTCACGCTCGTCGTGGCCAGGGGATGATGGCCGATGTGGACTGCTGGTAGCGCTCGTACTCCGGATAGCGGGAACGACTGATGCTCTCGGTGAACCGGGTCGACCCGACGAAGAGCAGAGTCAGCAACAGCGCTCCCACGACCGTCCATTGCGCGACGCTACCGGCGGCGATGGCGCCGAAAGCGAAGACCGTCCACCACTGGGCCTGCTCGAAGAAGAAGTTCGGATGCCGGGAGAACCGGAACAGTCCAGTTTGGACGAAGCGTGGGTGGGGGTCCGGCTGCATCCTCTTCCATTGCTGGAAGGTCCACTGTTGCTGGTCGGCAACGGTCTCGCCGGCGAGAAAGCCGAGGAAGGCGACGGTCGCGACCACGTCGGCGACACCCATTGATGTCCGATGCTCGTAGGCGGTCCACGCCGGCAGGCAGATCAGCAAGAGCAGTACGTTCTGATAGATCGCGATGAAGAAAAGGTTGAACAGCTGGAACCGCCACCGCGACATCCGCCCCCGCAGGACCGCCCATCGGTAGTCCTCACCCCCCGAACGGTATCCCCCCTTCCGGGCGAGGTTGAAGGTGAGCCGGGCGCCCCAGAGCGTTACCAGGCCGAGCATCGTGTCGAGTCTCGCGTCGGCGAAACCAGCAGCGATTGCGAATACGGCTACGTAGACGATCGGTACGATCGACCAGATCCGGTCGACCCACGAGTACTCGTTGGTCAGCACCGAGGCGAGCCAGGTGCCGGTCACGACAGCTACGAGGATCCACAGACAGGTCACAACCGGGGACATGATCGCACTGTATTCACTCGGCTTGACGCGCGCGGCCCGGCCACCGCGCTAGAGCGCGCGGACCAAGAGCGCGACGCCCACGACGAACCCGATGATGACGATGATGGCGCGGAGCACGCGGGTCGGGAGTCGCCGGGCGAGTTTGGCTCCGGCATATCCACCGACCAGTGATGCCGGCGCGATGATAGCCACCGCCACCCAGTCGACCGGGCCTAGGACGGCGAAGGCGACAACGGTGCCCACCCCGACCACGGCCGAGATCGCGTTCTTCAGTGCGTTGATGCGGGCCAGGGACTCGTCCAGGACGAGGCCGAGCGCGGCGACGAGCATGACACCGAGAGCGGCGCCGAAGTACCCGCCGTAGACGGCGCCGAAGCCCACGGTCAGGTTCAGCGCGACTCGCCGCCGCCGCGTCGCCATGTGTCGGGGATGGCCGACCACCACCCGCATCCGGTCCTGGAAGGCGAGGACGAGTGCGGCGGCAAGGACCAGGAACGGCACCACCAGATCGAAGGCGCGCTGGGGTGTATGCAGCAGCAGCTCGCAACCGGCGAGCGTGCCGATGATCGCGGCCGGCGCGAGGGCGATCAGCGATCGGCGACCCCGGCCCGCGGCAAGGCCCGCGAGATCCTGGCGGCTGCCGACGACGCTCGCCACGTAGCCGGGGGAGACGGCCAATGAGTTCGTGACGTTGGCCGGGACCGTACCGAGCCCGACCGCCACCAGGGCCGGGAAGGTGATCAACGATCCGCCACCGGCCACCGCGTTGACCGTACCGGCGGCCAGTCCCGCCACGACGAGTGCTGACGCGTCGATCACGTTCATCGCGTCGTATCCTTGCAGGAGCGGCGGACGAGTCGGTCGGGCGGTCGCGTCGGTGCGCCTCCGGGCGCACCGCCGAGGAACGTCCGGGCTCCACAGGGCAGGGTGGTTGTTAACGGCAACCCGGGGCGACCCGCGGGACAGTGCCACAGAGAACAGACCGCCGCCACGGCCTCGGCCGCGGCGGTAAGGGTGAAACGGTGGAGTAAGAGCCCACCAGCATCCCGGGTGACCGGGGTGGCTCGGTAAACCCCACCCGGAGCAAGGCCAAGAGGGCCACGCCGAAAGGGGTGGCCTGCGCAGACGCTTGAGGGCTGCCCGCCCGAGTCTGCGGGTAGGCCGCTAGAGCCTGTCGGCGACGGCAGGCCGAGATGGATGGCCGCCAGCCGCCGCGCTTTGGCGCGGCAGCTACAGGACCCGGCGTACAGACCGACTCGTCCGCCGCCCGCCTCTGACCTGCGGCGAAGCGTCCGCCAAGATCGTCGGGTACAGCTACGGTACAGATTTCATTCGATCTTGATAGCCACCGGCCTCGCGGAACAGCCTAAGCCACGAGGCCGCAGATCAACCAACCTGACTGCGAGTTCCCACGCTCAGTTGGATGCGAGCGCTCACGACCATGCGTGGGCGGAGTGCCACTATGCTTGCATGACGCAGAGTCCTCTACGGCGAAGAACCGGCCGCTCGACCTGGCTGGCCGTCGGTGTCATCGCATTTGCGCTCGGCATCAGCGCGCTGGTCGCTAGTGCTTCCCTGCTTACGCTCGAAGGCGGCGGCTGGCCATGGATGACCACGACGTCGGAGCAGGCCAACCCGCCATCGGCGACAGCGACGATTGTCGAGGAGAACGGCACAGTTCATCGGTTCACTGGCACACCGTCCGACACGCGGGCCTGGCTGGTGAGTACGGAAGACGAACTGAAGACGGCTCACGGCATCTACACGAAGATCACACTCGGCTGGGTCCTGAGATGGGCCGGTGTGGCGCTGCTGACCGCCGGGACCGCGGTTCTGCTGTGGCGGGCGATCGCTGCGTTCAACAAAGTCAGGTCCGCGAAGCGACGTTAGGGACTTGCACCCCCATGCAGCGATACGACAGTCCAGTACCAAGGCGTGCTGTCGACAACGGACCTAGATCATCCGGTACAGATCCGGTACCGACGGCGGCGAGAACCGTTGAGAATCAACGCGAGACGATAAGAACGTTTGCGCAGGTCAGATGACGCGTCGGCGTCCACGGCCGGAGGTTCCGGTCGCCGAAGGCGTTGGGGTTCTGAACTACCGGCGGCGCGGCGTCGTATCCCATGCAGCGACGACGAGCTGGGTGCCGGACATGCAAGCCGTTATTTGCGCTCGTGGTCGATAGCCGTGACCGCCGGGGCACAAGGTGCCGGTCCTTCGCCGATTCAAAGGCCGAGGACCACCGGCGGTCACGTGCGCGTCGTACCACAGCCGCCACGCAACGATCACTGCCGCCGTGGTTGCCGACGGTCGCCTGGGATTCCGGGTGAGCGGACGTCAGGTTCCGCGTGGGCGGACATGACGGCTCCACGCCGGCGGAGAGACCCCTGACTCGGGGTGACCGGCGACGTGGACAGGTCAGCAGCCCGGATAGTCACGCTGCAGTCGAGCGCCACGACGCCGAGCAGCGCCGCAAAGGTCCCGGCTCGCTCCCCGCAGCCGTTGTCGGCGACCACGACACGGGTCGATCGTCCAACCGGACACACCCAGTCACAGGCCGCTACATCCGGTAGCGCGCGTACCCCGCCGTGCGGACCGCTAGGCTGCGGCGATGAACGTCGTTGATTGGCTGCTCGACTCCGACCCGGCCATCCGCTGGCAGGTGCTGCGCGATCTCACGGACGCCTCGCCCGACGAGGTCGCCGCCGAACGAGCGCGCGTGGAGCGCGAAGGCTGGGGCGCCCGTCTTCTGGCGCTCGAGGGTGCCGACGGGTTGTGGGACTGCGGCGCCTTGTTCCCTGCGTCCTACACCGGCAGCGAACCGGGGCAGCCCTGGACGACGACGATGCACACCCTGCAGACCCTGCAGATCTTCGGGCTCGACCCGGCGTGCGAGGCGGCACGCCGCGCGATCGCGCTTGTTTCCGAGCACGGGCGCTGGGAGAACGCCGGGCAGCGGTACTTCGACGGCGAGGTCGAGCCGTGCATCAACGGCAGGACGATCGAGACAGGCGCCTACTTCGGGGTGGACGTCTCGCCGATCGTGGAGCGGATCCTCGGCGAACGGCTCGACGACGGCGGATGGAACTGCGAGGCCGAGAACGGGTCAGTGCGCTCCTCGTTCGACACGACGATCAACGTGGTCGACGGGCTGCTCGGATTCGAGCGCGTGAGCGGCGGGTCAGCCGCGGTGCGCGAGGCGCGACGCAGCGGGGAGGAGTACCTGCTCCAGCGCGGCCTGTTCCGCCGCAAGAGCACCGGCGAGATCGCGAATCCGGCGTATCTCGACTTCGCCTTCCCGCACTACTGGCACTACGACGTCCTGCGCGCACTCGACTACTTCTGGCGGGCGCGCGCCGAGCCTGATCCCCGCATGGCGGAGGCGGTGGAGGTCGTGCGATCGAAGCAGCAGCCGGATGGCTGCTGGTTGCTCGACCACATCCATCCGGGTCGGGTCCACTTCGCCTTCGAGGGCGGCGTGGGGCAGCCGAGCCGCTGGAACACCCTCCGCGCTCTCCGGGTGCTCGACTGGTGGAAAGGCTGACCCACGGCCTCATAAAGACCGTCGCTGAGATCTACAAGTCCGTCGCCTGGGATGCGATCTGACAGCCAGGGATACAGTCCTCACCGCAACCCAACGTCGATCACTCTCCGTGTTTGCAACAGGTTTCATCCCCGTGTCCGCCACCCGGATCGGTCGCGTCGTCCGGCGACGTGCCCGCACCGGATCGACGCCGAGGTGGAGACGTTGGTCTGCAAGATCGTCGGATCATCCGCGGTGGGGTCTGCGTCGACTGCGCCACGACCTGGGCAGGCGCGGATCCCGACCACTGCCGGACCGGGCGACGATCTACAGGATCCTGGTGCGCAACAATCTGATCAATCCGGTTCATCGTCGCCGTCGCCGCGACGATTATCTGTCGTGGCAAGGGCCGGAGCCGATGGATCAGTGGCAGCTCGACATCGTCGGCAGCGTGATGATGACCGACGGCAGCGAGGCAAATGTCATCACCGGCGTGGATGACCATGCCCGGTTCTGCGTCGTCTCGAAGGTCATCGCCCGGCCACCGGCTGGGCGGTGTGCGCCGCGTTCGTGACCGCGATACAGCGTTACGGATCTCAGCCAATGGTCTCGGGATACGGCCGGTGAGATCGAGCAACCCTTGCGCGGCGGCAAGGGCGCGACAAAACGACCGATACGCGGCTGGGTACATCGACAGTTGGATGCTCGTCATTTCCGAGCCTTCTCCACAGCAACGGCTATGACGAAACGAATAGACCGCCTCCGGTCCGTCACCCGATCTTTCTCGCTCGAGCAACTTCATCGTAGAAGTCCTCGTCCTGGAGCATGCAGACATCATGCATCCGACATGTCCTCAATCGCTATGGATCTGGTGCCTCAGCATGATCTTCTCGGCGGTACGGGCGCTGACATGCAGCGTCGCGATCCAGACCGCCTCCACCTGAGCACGGTGGCAGGCGGTTGTGTGTTTCGCAACGAGTCACGCGGATTCATCGATACCTACCTCGCCCCGCGCAGGAACCCTTACGGCTCATCTGTACCGTGTCACGCGTACCACGATCAACAGGAGGGACATGTCAGCGCTTCGGTACCACGAGATCGTCGCAGCGGACCAGACCATCGTGAACCCGTTCACCGACGACAAGCTGGCGCTGCTAGGCGAGGTGTGCCGGCTCGAATCCGGTCAGCGCATGCTCGACCTCGCGTGCGGCAAGGGCGAAATGCTCGCCACATGGGCACACCGGTACGGCATCGGCGGCGTCGGCGTCGACACGAGCGAAGTCTTCCTAGCTGCGGCCCGCAAGCGGCTGGACGATCTGGGTGTCGCTGATCGGGTCACCCTGGTCCACGGCGACGCCGGCGCGTACCAGGCCGCCGAGCCATTCGACCTCGCTGCCTGCATCGGCGCCAGTTGGATCGGCGGCGGGCTGGAAGGCACACTGCGACTTCTCCGTAAGGCGACTGGTGGACTGATGCTCGTTGGCGAGCCGTACTGGATCGAGGAGCCGCCGCGCAAGGCATTGGAGGCCTTGCGCATCGGCCGCCAGGAGTTCGACACGCTGCTCGGCACGCTCGATCGATTCGAGACGGCGGGCCTCGACCTCGTCGAGATGGTGCTGGCCAACCCCGACAGTTGGGACCGGTACGAGTCGAGCCATTGGGCGGCGGCCGACCGCTGGCTGCGCGTGAATCCCTCCCACCCCGAGGCGGCGTCGGTGCGGGAGCAGACGGCCGATCATCGCCGTGCGTACCTCGCATACGGTCGGCGCTGCCTCGGCTGGGGCGTCTTCGTGCTGCGCCCGCCGCCGTCTGTCCTATAAGGACGGTAGTATGGAGCCGTGATCGCCAAGCGTCCGATGGATCTCGAAGCGTACGAGCACCGGGTGCGCGAGGGGCCGTGCTTCGTGTGCGGGTTCCTGCGGGGTGATCCTGGCTACGAGCACGAGATGGTCTATGAGAACGGAGATCACGTCGCCTTCCTCAGCCGGTATCCGACCCTGCGTGGCTACACGCTCGTCGTACCACGCCGGCATGTCGAGGACGTGGTGCGCGACCTGACACCGGAGGAGTACCTGGCCCTGCAGGCGGCGGTACATACGGTGGCGCGGGCGGTCGCGGAGGTTACCGCGGCGGAACGGATCTACCTGTTGTCTCTTGGCAGCATGCAGGGTAACGCGCACGTCCATTGGCACGTCGCTCCGTTGCCGCCTGGCGTGCCGTACAAGCGGCAGCAGTACCACGCGCTCATGGCCGAAGGTGGCGTTATTGCCCAGTCACCCGACGAAGCCAGTGAGCTGGCCGTACGGATCCGGGCGGCGCTGCGCCGCCGAGCCGTACGGCTAGGCAGGGTCGCGGCCTAGGTAGGCGACCAGCCGATCTGAGTAGGTGGCGGTGACCGGGACGGGGACAGCCGGCGCGAAGAGGCCAGGTCGTTCCGCGTCGGTGACAAGGAGGACGGCGAGGTCGAGCATCTCGTCGGCGAGGGAACTGGGGATCGGACGCGGCGACGCGCAGGCGCGGGCGATATCCCAGCCGTGCACGGCGACCTCAAGAGCGCCCGTACCGCCGACAACGCCTCCGCTCAGGGTCCGGCCGTCGATACCGAACAGGCCCCGCGCTGGAGCAGCGGCCCACGCCCCGACGAGTTCGCACACATGGCCTCGCAAGGCCGATACCTCATCAGTGATGTTCGTCCCCGCCTGCACCGCGGGGCCGACCGCTTCGATCAGGGACACGACCGACTCGTCCATGTGGCGAAGCAGCATACGCAGATCCCAGCCGCGGCACGGCGTCTGACGCGTCAACGCCGATGGCGTGACGAGATGAATGCAGCCCAAGGTGTAGTTGACCGCACGCTCCAGCAACGCGACCCCGCCGGCTGCCGCGGCGGTCTCGCTGGTCACGGCGCGCGCTCAGCTCGTCGGGGGCAGCCGGCTGGGCAGCCCGAACACGTCGAAGAGTTGAACGTCGAAAAAGGACACGACATGGGTGACGCCCCCCGGACCGATGGTCAGGACCGGCAGGTTAAAGGCGGCGTACCCGCCGTCGGGTTCGCGCATGTACAGACCGAAGGCGGGTTGGCCGTTAGCTCGGGTCGGGATGAGTCGCATGTCGCCCGGACCACGGGCGGGGCACTGCTCGTCGATGAGGCGGCCGATCGTGTCTGCTCCCTCGTACCAGCCCGTGTACGGCGGCATCTCCCAGATCGCGTCCTTGGTGAAGAGGTCGACGATCGCCTGGATGTCCTTCGCCTCGAAGGCGGCGACGTAGCGCTCGAGCAGGTCGCGCTGGGCCGCATCCGCCGGCTCGACGACGGAGTCGGCAGTAGGTGCGACATCGTCGAGCTGGGCATGCGCCCGTTGGAGGAGGCTGTTGACGGCGGCTGTCGTGGTGCCGAGGACCTCGGCAACCTCGGCCGCCTTCCACGCCAACACATCGCGGAGAATGAGAACGGCGCGTTGCCGGGGCGGCAGGTGCTGCAGCGCCGCGATCAGAGCCAAGCGGAGGCTCTCCCGGCCGACAACTACTGCCGCGGGGTCGGCCCCGGGCGTGTCCACCATCGCATCCGGGACCGGCTCAAGCCAGGGCATGTCGTCCAGCAGCACGAGCTCGTCGTCGGGGTCGGAGCTGGGAGCGCCGAGCCCGGTCGGTAGCGGTCGCCGGGTACCCGCCTCGAGTGCCGTGAGGCAGGCGCGGGTGGCGATGCTGTGTAGCCAGGTGCGCAATGAGGACCGGCCCTCGAATCGGTCATAGGCACGCCACGCTCGCAGGTAGGTCTCTTGGACGAGGTCCTCCGCGTCGTGGACCGAACCGAGCATCCGGTAGCAATGAGCGAACAGCTCTCGACGGTACGCGTCGGCCTGCTGCAGGAATGCCTCGCCCACCGCGGTGTCCGACCTCGCCATAATCCCTCCCTGCCTCGCGTCCTGTCCGGGTAGACCTGCCGTGAGCAGCTAACTCATCGCCGCCTGCCTCCGATCGTAGGCAGGTTGGCCGCTCAAGTGGACAGGCATCGGGGCTGATACCAGGATGCAAGCCACCGTGAACGGCCTGGTTACGTTCGGCACGCGACACACGCTGTCGAGTCAGGACGACCCGGTCCGTGGCATAGGCGCGGGACTGGGAGGCGACGATCGTCGTCGCGGCGGTCGCCGGGAAAGACCAGGGACTCTACGGCTCTGCCTACATGGCCGCACAGATGAAGGCGGCGGGGGCGGACATCCACGCGATGCTCAGCAACGACATCATCGGGCAAGCTCGGCGTTCGACGGAACGCCGCCCGTCCCGCACACACTGCGGCTCTTCGTCGAGGGCGTGCCGACCTCCGACGGCGCAACAGACCGCGATCCGGCAGGCGGTCGGCGGCGAGAACGACAGCGCGTCGCGCCAGCTGGGGCGCTTCGTCGTGAACGTCGCCGACAACGCCTTCACCAACCGCTTGGTGTGGCGGCGCGACCGGTACCTCCGTGCCAGCGACCACGACTCGTTCATCCGCGAGGGTTATCCAGCTGCACGCTTCACCGAGCCTCGGGAGAACTACAACCACGAGCACCAGAACACCCGGGTGGAGAACGGGATCCAGTTCGGCGACCTTGACGAGTTCTGCGACTTCGATTTCATCGCCCGGGCGACGAGAGTCAATGCGGCGACGGTGTACTCGCTGGCGCAGGCCCCGGGTACGCCGAAGAACGTCGGCATCCAGACCACCGCGCTGACCAACCTGTCAACGTTGCAGCGGACCCGCGGAACCGAGCCCGACTTGGCCGGGTACGAGGTCCTGTGGCGGGAATCGACGGCACCCGACTGGACGCATGTGATCCCGGTCGGCGACGTCACGACGGCGACGATCGACCTGGCGAAGGACAACGTCCAGTTCGGCGTCAGGGCCGTCGATCAGGACGGGCACCACAGCCCGGTCGCCGCACCGGTGCCGGTGTCCTGATCCAACGGGCCACCACATAGTTGGGGCACCTTGCCGCTCGCGACAAGGTGCCCCTCTCCTGTGCCCGGCTAGCTCTCGGTGTCCTCACCGAGCCGGTGCCGGCGACGCAGCATGTTCTCCCGAATCTCGAGCGGGACGAAGACGAGCGTGATGAGAACGTCGGCGACGACCGCCCACGTGATGACGACGACCTTGTCCATATGGGTCAGCTTCAGGCTGTCGATCCACGTCGGGTGCAGACCGAGCGCCGGGAAGCCTTCCCAGAAGAGGAACCACAGCAGCGGGCCGAGGCCCATCGCTATGCCGTACGCGGTGAAGTGGCCCGCGTTTGAGAAGAGAATGCTCAGCAGGACGGCGACGACCATGTAGACGATTACGGCGATCTTCTGTCCGGTGGTGGGTGGTGTGTGGTCGGCAACGAACCTGCCGAGCGATCCGCCGGCGTCCGCGATCTGGCTGCGGAGCACGATGACCAACACCAGGACGGCGACGATGATGATGGCGGTCAGCAGGCCCCGCAGGATCTTGCCGCCGCCTCCTTCCCGATCAGCCACGGGGGGTCTCCTTCAAGTTGGATCCGGGCGCTGTGGCCGAGCCGCTCAGATCAGACATGCGGGACTGCGGCAAGCACGGCGCGAGGGATGGACTCAGCGGCAACGCAACCTCCGAACAACGTTTCTCGAGGGGAACCGATCGCCCCCGATCATGGCACCCGTAGGCGTCGCGGGCGACCTCTGGCCGTGTCTTTTTCCGTCCGCCGGATCGGTCGAATCAACCTCAGTCAGGCGCGATCCGCCGGACCGCCTGCAGGCGCCCGCCGCAATGGGGGTCTGTCTCGGCGCGCGGGACGCGAAGCGTCGTCCACTCCAACCCACATCGACGGCCGGCGCGGCGCCAAGCCCGACCCACTCGGGTCTGTCGTCGACTCGGTGACGCGATCGCCGGCGGCGAGCGGTTCGGCCCTCGCCGACGGGCGCCGCATCCACAGTGGAGTTCGCCGCCAGCCGGCGAGAGCGCAGGCCGTAACCCGGGTGCGTGCCGTGCCCCGCTGCGGTCGACCGGCGTCGGCCGACACGCCGCCCGATCATTAGTCGACTGTAGAGGGTCGCGCGGTGCGGACGGCCACCAACATGGTTCCGCCGCCTGACGACACGCATCGATGCGATGCTGAAACCCCTGCAACGTAAGGACTCGAGACCCTTGCGCCATCGCTTCGGCCGGGCTGTACGGTTGCCGGCCGCTGCCGCGCCGACGTTCCACGGCGAGGTCCCCGACCAGCCGACCGTACATTGTTGAGTGTCGCCTCTTGAACGAGTCATTACATGTGTGCACAATGACTTCCGACCATTGTGGGCTGTTGGGTAGCCGCGATGCGGTACCGACCTGATACCGTCTACAGTGGAAGTGATGCGAGTTTTTCGGCGAAAGGCTCGCGCTTGAGCGATTCACGGTGCACAGTGATGTCATGAGCAAACGCGGAGGTGGACACTACAACTAGTACCTGCGACACAACGGGTCGAGCCAGATGCCGATGTGTGCCTCGCGGCGAGTTCAACGGGACCAACGGGAGAGCCGCAGAAGCGCAGCAGGCACTAGCCAGAGTGGTAGAGCGCAACGAGCACCGGGGATGCCGAGGACGCGTTGTGGACGGCGAAAGGCCGTGACCATCCCCACCACCTACACCGCTGAGGCCATGTGAATCGCCAAGAAGGATCCAGGCCCACCCACGAGTCAAACGAGAACAGCCCACCCGAACCCATGCCCGAGGAGGCAACCATGGCCGACGCTACGGCCACCACCCGACCGGCCGCCAAGCGTGCGGCTGCCAGCACGTCGACGGCCAAGCGAACGCGTGCCGCCGCGAAGTCGACCCCGGCGAAGCGAACTGTGAGCGCCGCGGCGAAGACCACTGCCAAGAAAGCCGCTCCCGCCAAGCGCACAACGGGTGTCGCGAAGAAGACAGCCACCAAGGCCGTTCCGGCCAAGCGCGCGACAACGAGGGCGACCGGCACGCGAGCGACCGCGGCCAAGAAGGCTGCTCCGGCGAAGAAGGCCATCGCCAAAAAGGTAACGGCGGCCAAGAAGACCACGGCGGCCAAGAAGGCCGCTCCCGCCAAGAGGGCGACCGGCACGCGGGCGACCGCGGCCAAGAAGGCCGCTCCGGCGAAGCGGACGACGACCGTCGCGAAGAAGACGACCGCCAAGAAGACCGGGGCCAAGAAGACGACCGCGGCCCGGGCGACCACCCGTACCGCCACGTCGACCGTCGCTCGCCGGACAGCTGGCACCCGTACCACGCCCACCCGTACCCCGACTGCTCGCGCCACCCGGCGCGCAGCCGCCAAGTAACCAGACCAGGGTCCCATCGCGTAGCCCCGATGGGCGGCCGCTGCTAGAAAGGTGGCGTGGTCACTCGGCTCGTCACCGCTCCGCCCATCGACTTCGCAGCCCTGCGCCGCGAGTTGGAACTGCCAACGCAGTTTCCGCTCGCGGCGCAGCGGGAAGCCGACGTCGCCGCCGCCCGGTCCGCGGCCGCGGCGGCACGCGCGGTGTCGGCCGCCGTGGCACCGCGCGACCGCACCGATATCGCGTTCGTCACCATCGACCCGGCGTCGTCACGCGATCTCGACCAGGCGGTGTGTATCGCTCCTCGTCGCGACGGTTTCCGGGTCTTCTACGCCATCACCGACGTCACCGCCTTCGTCCCGCTCGGCGGGGCCCTCGAAGCCGAGACATGGCGACGTGGCCAGACCATCTATCTCCCCGACGGTTCGGTACCGCTGCACCCCGTCGCGCTGAGCGAGGGCGCCGCCAGTCTGCTGCCCGGGCGCGTCCGACCCGCCGTGCTGTGGACCATCGACCTGGACCATGACGGCGAACGTACGGATGTCACGGTGGAGCGCGCTCTGGTGCGTAGCCGGGCGAAGTTGGACTACATCGGAGTACAGGCCGCCCTTGAATTGGGTACCGCCGCCGAGGCGATCACGCTCCTGCCCGATGTCGGGCGGTTGCTGCTCGCGCGCGGGCTCGACCGAGGCGCCATCAACCTTCCGATCCCGGAGCAGGCGGTGGAACAGCAGGCCGACGGTTGGCGACTCATCCTGCGTTCGCCCGTTCCGGTGGAGGACTGGAACGCCCAGATCTCTCTGCTGACCGGGATGTGCGCCGCCGACATCATGCTCAAGGGCGGCGTCGGTCTTCTTCGCACGATGCCCGCGCCACGTCCCGACGCGATCACGGCTCTTCGCCTCGCCGGTCGAGCCCTCGCCATCGACTGGCCGGACGGGGTGAGCGTCGGCCGCGTGCTGGCCGCTATCGACCCCGCCACTCCACGCGGCGCCGCCTTCGCCGATCAGACCGCGGAGCGGATGCGGGGTGCCGGCTACACGGCCTTCGACGGCAGCATCCCACCAGAGCCCGGTCATGGCGCCGTGGCGGCCCCGTACGCGCATGTCACGGCGCCGCTACGGCGGCTAGCCGACCGTTACGCTACCGAGGCCTGCCTCGGTCTCGCCGGCGGCACCGAGATGCCCAGCTGGGCCCGGGCCGCCTTGCCGCGACTCCCCGAGGTTATGCAGGCGTCGGACCGCGCAGCCGCGAACGCCGAACGGGCCGCCGTGGACCTGGCCGAAGCCGTACTGTTGCAGCGTCGCATCGGCGAGGAGTTCGAGGCAGCTGTGATCGATGTGGCCACGTCCCGCGCCCGGCGCAATGGCGCCGAGGCAAACGACCGCCACGTCGGTCACGGCGGAATCGTGGCATTGGACGAGCCACCCGTCCGGGCGCCCTGCGACGGAGCCCTGCGGTTGGGCGAGCGGGTCCGGGTCCGGTTGGTCACCGCCGACCCGCAGCGTCGGCTCGTCTTCTTCACGACCGCGGACACGTAGCGGCGACGACGGTCCGATTGCGACACTGCGGAGGCGAGCGTCGCAGGAGACGACGGTCCGATTGCGACACTGCGGAGGCGAGCGTCGCAGGAGAGGATGACCTCATGACGTTCGACTGGAAGTCGTTACCCGACGTGGCCGGACTCACCGTCGGCATCCTCGGCGGAACCGGCGAACAAGGACATGGCCTGGCCTATCGCCTTGCCCGCGCGGGGCAGCGCATCGTGATCGGGTCGCGCAGTTCCGAGCGCGCGGCGGCGGCGGCGCAAGAGGTAGCAGCGATGCCCCTCGTTGCCGGCCCCGTGTCCGGACTGGGCAACGTGGAGGCGGCCGGTGCGAGCGACATCGTCATCGTCGCGGTGCCGTGGGATGGCCATGCCGAGACCCTGGCCGCAGCTCGGGAGCCTCTGGTGGGGAAGATCGTGGTCGACTGCGTGAGCCCGTTGGGCTTCGACGGTGAGGGTCCGTACGCCGTACGCGTGCCCGAGGGGAGTGCGGCCGAGCAGGCGGAGTCGCTGTTGCCGTTCTCGCGCGTCTGTGCGGCTTTCCACCACGTAAGTGCGGTGCTGCTGGCGGACCCGTCGATTGAACGGCTCGAGCTTGATGTGATGGTGCTCGGCAACGAGCCGGATGCAGTGGCGATGGTGATGGCGCTCGCGGGGCGGATCGACGGCATGCGTGGTGTCTACTCGGGCCGGCTGCGCAACGCCGGCCAGGTTGAATCGTTGACCGCCAACATCATCGCGATCAACCGCCGGTACAAGGTCCATGCAGGCCTGCGCGTGACCGATCTCTAGCCAGAATACGAATGACGCATCTGCAGCTAGAACCAGTGTTCGGGCGCGGGGAACACCCCCTCGCGTACCTCGGCGGCGTACGCGGCCGTGGCCTCGGCCAGAACGCCTGCGACATCGGCGTACTGCTTGACGAACCGGGGGAGCTTCCCCGTCCGCAGCCCAGCCATGTCCTGCCAGACGAGCACCTGCGCGTCGGTGTCCGGACCCGCTCCGATGCCGATGGTGGGAATCGCCACCTCATGGGTCACGCGTTTGGCCACGACCCCCGGTACCATCTCGAGCACCACGGCGAAGGCACCCGCCTCGGTCACCGCGCGCGCGTCGGCCAAGACATCGTCGGCGGCATCACCTCGCCCCTGGACCCGGTAGCCGCCCAATGTGTGCTCGCGTTGCGGGGTGAAGCCCACGTGTGCCATGACCGGGATACCGGCCGCCGTCATCGAGGCGATCTGTGGGGCGCAGCTCCGACCCCCCTCGAGCTTGACCGCGTGCGCTCCGGTCTCCTTCATGAAACGTACGGCCGTGCGCAGCGCCTGGGTCGGACCCTCTTCGTACGAGCCGAACGGCATGTCGGCCACGACCAGCGCTCGACCGGTGGTCCGTACCACGGCCCGGACCAGCGGGACCAGTTCATCCACCGTGACCGGCAGCGTGGTCTCGTGTCCGTAGACGTTGTTGGCGGCTGAATCACCGACCAGCAGGACGGGGATACCGACCCGGTCGAAGATGGCGGCGGTGTACTGGTCGTAACTGGTGAGCATCGCCCACTTCTCGCCCCGTTCCTTGGCCGCCAGCAGATCCCGCGTGCGGACCCGTCGGGTCGTGATGCCGCCGTAGAGCGAGGCCACGTCAGGCTCATGTGCGTGGGACATCGTCGTCTCCTCGTGCTCCTCGAGGCCGCCTGACGCGGTCCCCGGGCTCACTGGGAATCGTCCCACCGGCACGGACCCTCGGGCACCAGCCGGTGCAACATGTCACAGTGCTCTCTGCGCTCGCTGCGCTCGCGCGGGCCCCGGGCCCAGGAAGGCGTCGTCTTCCCTCGTCGCTCGCTCCTTTGTCGCTCGGCTCCTCAGTCCAGACAACGCCGGCCCGGGGCGGTCAGCCTTTGAAGCGGTTGGTGATGGGCAACCGGCGATCGCGGCCGAACGCCTTGATGGAGATCTTGGGACCGGGGGCGGACTGCCGGCGCTTGTACTCGGCCACGTCGACCATGCGCAGCACCCGGTCGACCATGGCCGGGTCGTGCCCCGCGGCGACCAGATCGTCGCGGCTCAGGTCGCCGTCGACGTATCCGGCCAGGATCACGTCGAGCTCGGCGTAGTCGGGCAGCGAGTCGCTGTCGAGCTGTCCTGGCCGGAGTTCGGCGCTGGGCGGCTTGGTGATGGAGTTTTCCGGGATGGGCGGCGTCTCACCTCGCCGTACCGCCTCGGCGTTGCGCCACCGGGCCAGCTCCCAGACCATCGTCTTCAGCACGTCCTTCAGCGGGTTGAAGCCACCGACGGAGTCGCCGTACAGGGTCGAGTAACCCACCGCCAGCTCGCTCTTGTTACCGGTGGTCAGCACCAGATGATTGTCCTGGTTGGACAGTGCCATCAGGATCACGCCGCGCACCCGGGCCTGGAGGTTCTCCAGGGCGAGACCGGAGAGGGCGAGGTTGACCAGGAAGGCGTCCACCATGGACTGGATCGGCACCACCGAGTAGCGCAGGCCGGTGCGGGCCGCCAGGTCGGCCGCGTCGTCCTTGGAGTGCTGCGAGGAGTGACCACTCGGCATGGAGACGCCGTAGACCTGCTGCGGTCCGAGCGCGTCGGCGGCGATGGCGGCGACGACGGACGAGTCGATACCGCCGGAGAGGGCGATGATGACCGACCGGAAACCGTTCTTGCGTACGTAGTCCCGCAACCCGGTGACGAGGGCCTGCCACACCTCAGCCGTATCGGTCAACCGCTGGGCCAGGCTGCCGGTGGTCCGCGTCGCGTCGCCCTTGTTGAGCTCGGTGTCGATGACGGTCCTGGCGATGACCATCTCCGCGTCGGTCGGTACGGGCGCGTCAACCGCTACGGGCAGGTCGAGGTCGACCATCAACAGCTCCTCGGTGAACTGGCCGGCCCGCGCGAGCACCGTGCCGTCGGCGTCGACCACGAGCGAGTCACCGTCGAAAACGAGCTCGTCCTGGGCGCCGACCATGTTCACGTACGCGACAGCCGCCTTCGCCTCGGCCCCGCGCCGGCGGACCAGCTCCAGTCGTACGTCGTCCTTGTTCCGCTCGTACGGCGAACCGTTGATGTTGACTACGAGCCCGACATTGGCCCGCGCGGCGACGGCGAACGGCCCGCCTGCCTGCCACAGGTCCTCGCAGATCGTCATGGCGACATCGACGCCGCCCATACGCACGATGGTCAGCGTGGCACCCGGTACGAAGTAACGGTCCTCGTCGAACACGCCGTAGTTGGGCAGATGGTGCTTGAAGTACCTGGCGACGACGCCGCCGTCGTGGATGACGGCGAGCGCGTTGCGCGGACCCCGGCCCGGCGCGGCGTCGGCGCTGATACGTGCGCTGCCGTCGGCATCGAGGTACCCGACCACGACGACCGTCGCACCGAGGCCGTCCTCGGCCAGGTCGGCGGCGAGTTGCTCGACGGCCGACCTCGAGGCGGCCACGAAGGACTCCCGGAAGACGAGATCCTCTACCGGGTAGCCGGTCACCACCAGTTCGGGGAACGCGACGAGTTGGGCGCCCGCCTCCGCGGCCTTGCGGGTCCACCCGCGGACCAGCGCTACATTGCCGTCCAGGTCTCCCACCGTCGGGTCCACTTGAGCCAGCGCTACACGCAACCTCGGCATACATCCATTGTCGCGCAATCCCGTCCAGCGGTCGCCGTGTGCGTGGTCACCCTGGGCGGCGCGCGTAACGTATGTGTAACAGGGGCGCGACAGACTCACCCGGGGCGGTTGACGACCGCATGACGATCGGCAGCGGGAGCGGACTCATGGACCGTCAGCAGGAATTCGTCCTCCGGACGCTGGAGGAGCGCGACATCCGCTTCGTCCGGCTGTGGTTCACCGACGTGCTCGGCACGCTCAAGAGCGTCTCGGTCGCCCCGGCCGAGCTCGAGTCGGCCTTCGAGGAGGGGATCGGGTTCGACGGCTCGGCGATCGAGGGCTTCGCCCGGGTGTACGAGTCGGACATGGTGGTCAGCCCGGACCCGACCACGTTCCAGGTGTTCCCATTCGAGGGTGGGGTCAGCGGCGAGAGTGCGCGGATGTTCTGCGACATCCTGCTGCCGGAAGGGTCGCCGAGCTGGGCCGACCCGCGCCACGTCCTGCGTCGCGCGATGTCGCGGGCGGCGGAGAAGGGGTTCACCTTCTACACCCACCCAGAGATCGAGTTCTTCCTCGTCGAGTCGCCGCCCGGCGACGGCGGGGTACCGGTGCCGGTCGACTCGGGCGGGTACTTCGACCACACGACCCACGCGGTGGCGCGCGACTTCCGCCGGCAGGCCGTGCTCGCCCTCGAACGGATCGGGATCTCGGTCGAGTTCAGTCACCATGAGGTGGCGCCCGGCCAGCAGGAGATCGACCTGCGGTATGCCGACGCGCTTACCACGGCCGACAACATCATGACCTTCCGGCACGTGGTCAAGGAGGTCGCTCTCTCGCACAACGTCTTCGCGACCTTCATGCCCAAGCCCTTCACCGACCAGCCGGGTAGTGGGATGCATACGCACCTGTCCCTGTTCGAGGGCGAGCGCAACGCGTTCCATGACGCGAGCGATCCGATGAAGCTCTCGAAGGTGGCGCAGGCGTTCATCGCCGGACTCCTGGCGCACGCGCGTGAGATGACCGCCGTCACGAACCAGTGGGTGAACTCGTACAAGCGCCTCTTCCCGATGACCCTGCCCGACCGGATCACCGAAGCTCCGGCGTACGTGTGCTGGGGCCACGCCAACCGTTCGGCGCTGGTCCGGGTTCCCTCGTACGGCAAGCCGAACTCGGCTCGCGTCGAGGTGCGTTCGGTCGACAGCGCCTGCAACCCTTACCTGGCTTTCGCCCTGTTCCTCTCGGCCGGGTTGAAGGGAATCGAGGAGGGGTACGAGCTGCCTTCGGGCGCCGAGGACGACGTGTGGTCGCTCTCCGCCGCGGAGCGCCGGGCGATGGGGTACGAATCGTTGCCCGAGAACCTCGCCCAGGCGATCGAGGTGATGTCCGGATCGGAGCTGGTCGCCGAGGTGTTGGGTGAACACGTCTTTGACTACTTCCTGCGCAACAAGCGCACGGAGTGGGAGGAGTACCGCCGCGTCGTCAACCCGTACGAGCGGCAACGCTACCTCTCCCTTTAGCTCGCCGACAGCGAGTGAGCATCGCTGGGCCGACCGGCCCGAGCCCGGGGTCCCCGCGGAGACGTGGAGCGAAGCGGAGTGTCTTCGTGGGTTGGCAGCAGCGGAAGCGAGCGCGGAGGCGACCAGGGTTCTTAGCGACCGGCTGCCGCCACCGTGAGCATGCCCGCGTCCGCGTCGAGCGTGGCGGGAACGCCGACCGCGACCGTGATCTGGTCCGGGCCGTGCCCGATCGGCAGTCCACCGAGGACGGGTACGCCCAGCGGCGCGAGCCGCTCAACCAGGACGTCCACAATGGATGTGGGCCAGTCGTCGGTGCAGTCGGTGAAGAATCCCACGGCGACGCCGGCGAGGCCGTCGAAACATCCGGCGCGGAGAAGCTGGGTGAGCATACGGTCCACTTTGTACGGCGGCTCGTTAACATCTTCGATGAGCAGGATCGTGCCGGCGAGATCCGGCATGTCGACGGTGCCGACCGTGGACGCCAGCATGCAGAGGTTCCCGCCGATCAGTGTCCCGGTGGCCGACCCTGGCATCCTGACCGACGCGGTCTGCACATCCGGTCGGCAGCTGACGACGACCGCGTCGGTGGTCATCAGCGCCTGTCGTAGCGACGCCGCGGAGACCGGCCCCGTCCGCTCCGGCACCCACGCCGCGCCCGGGCCGTGTATCGTCGGCAGCCGCGCTCCCCGCCAGAGGGCGAGCTGCAGCGCCGTGATGTCGGAGAAACCGACGACCAGTTTCGGGTCCGCCCGTACCGCATCGAGGTCGATGCCGTCGACGATGCGCTGCACGCCGTACCCGCCGCGGGTACAGAGGACCGCTCTCACCTGCGGGTCGCGCAGGCCAAGGTTGAGGTCCGCGAGCCGGTGCTCATCCGCTCCGGCGAGGTATCCCCGGCGATTCTCGACATAGGGCCCGACGCTCACCCGAAGCCCCCAGTCGGTGAGCAGCTTGACGCCGAGGTCCAGGCGCTCGGGGCGCGGCGGGCCCGCCGGTGAGACCAGCAGGACCAGGTCGCCCTCGATCAACGCCGCCGGCCGCGCACTCTCCACGGCCGCCCAGCCTAGCCCGCTTCGGGTTGGGGAAGCCGGGGTCCGCTGTGGCGGACTCCATGACCCAGCCGACTAGGGATCCCGACTAGGCTCGGTTCGTGCGTCCCTGTCTCGTCATCGAGAACGATCCGACCGACGACGCTCGCCGACTCGGTGACTGGCTCATCGACTCCGGTCTCGAGCTGCGGGTGCTCCGCGCTCACCGCGGCGAGCCGATCCCGGCGGATCTCGATGATGTGGCGGCTCTCGTCGTGCTCGGCGGCGAGCAGCACGCCTACCCGGACGCGGATGGGGTTGCCGGTGCGCCCTGGTTCCCCGCGCTCGAGGGTCTGCTGCGCACCGCCGTCCGCAACCGTGTCCCCACCTTGGGCGTGTGTCTGGGTGCCCAGCTGCTCGCGGTCGCCCACGCCGGCAGGGTCGAGCGGTCGGCGGCCGGGCCCGAGATCGGTGCGGCGCTGGTGGCCAAGCGCGATGCCGCCGAGCGTGATCCACTGTTCGCACCGTTGCCGCTGATGCCCGACGTGGTCCAGTGGCACCTTGACGAGATCACCGAGCTGCCGGTCGGGGCGACTCTGCTCTGTGCCTCGACCGACTACCCCAACCAGGCGTTCCGGCTCGGCGAGTCGGCCTGGGGCGTGCAGTTCCACCCGGAGTGCGATACCGCGATGATCGCTGACTGGGCGGCGGCCGACACGGCGCTACTGGCCGACCTGGGGCTGACGGCCGAGGAGGTCGTCGGCCAGGTCGACGCGCTCATGGACGATCTCTTCGAGGTCTGGCATCCGTTCACCCACCGGTTCGCGGCGGTGGCCCGCGGAGAGCTGGCCCTGGCCGGACCGCGGGACCTGCCGGTGCTGGGTCGGTAAATGCTGTCGGGTTCTGGATGCTGTCAGATCCGCACATGACGAGACCGCAGGCGCGGCTCGCCCGGTTCGGGCTCACGGATGTGGGCACAACGGCCCGGCTGGTGGAGGCGCTAAATCTCTGGTCCACAGTGGATCAGCAGCCGGTGGACGCGGAGGGCGGCGAGGTCCTCGCGGCGCTGGCCGACTCGGCCGACCCCGATCTCGCTCTGCGCCAGCTGCACCGGATGGTCGCGGCGGGCGATTCGGGCGTCATGGCCGAGGTACGCGGAGACGCGGGGTTCCGGCGCCGGCTCACGGCGGTGCTCGGAGCGTCGATGGCGTTGGGCGATGACCTGGTCGGGCATGCGGAGCGTTGGCGGGCCTTGCTGGCGGACCGGGTCGAGTTTCCGGCCGTGGACGTGAGCGCGGGGGGCGAGCGCCAGCGAGCCCCGCAGCCTGCGAACGGTTCGTGTCAGGTTGACGTGGGCGCGAGGAGTGAGCGCGAACGAGCCCCGCAGCTTGCGAACGGTTCTTCGCAGGCGGATCTGCGTTCGGCGTACCGCACCTCGCTGCTGCGCATCGCGGCCGCCGACCTGACCGGTGCCGCGAGTCTCGACCAGACGATGGCTCGGCTCGCCGGTCTCGCCGACGTGACTCTTGCCTCAGCGCTGCGCCTCGCGGAGACCGAGCGGGGTGCGTCGCCGCGGATGGCCGTCATCGCCATGGGCAAGTGCGGGGGCCGCGAACTGAACTACGTCAGCGATGTCGACGTCGTCTTCGTCTGTGCCGGCGATGAAGATCTGGTCGATGCCCAGGTGATCGCGGCGCGCCTGATGCAGATCTGTGGCGCGGCCGCGTGGCCGGTCGACGCGAGTCTGCGTCCTGAGGGGAGCCAGGGCCCGCTGGTACGGACGCTGGCGGCACACCTCGCCTACTACCGCAAGTGGGCCGGCACGTGGGAGTTCCAGGCGTTGCTCAAGGCGCGTCCGGCCGCCGGCGATCTCAAGCTGGGAGCGCAGTGGCTCGCCGAACTCGACCCGTTGATCTGGCGGGCGGCCGAGCGTCCCGAGGCGGTTGCCGACGTACGTGCGATGCGGCGGCGCATCATCGACAGCGTCCCGGCGAAGGAGCGCGACCGGGAGATCAAACGCGGACCGGGTGGCCTGCGGGACATCGAGTTCGCCGTGCAGCTGCTGCAACTCGTGCACGGGCGTGGCGACGAGAACCTTCGTACGGGCTCCACATTGGATGGTTTGCGGGCTCTGGCCGAGCGTGGATACGTCGGCCGGGCCGACGGTGAGGCGCTCGCCGACGCGTACCGATTCCTCCGTACGGTCGAGCACCGGCTCCAACTGCAGCGCCTTCGCCGCACTCATACCGTTCCCGACTCCCGCACGACGGAAGGAACGGCCGCGCTGCGGTGGCTCGCGCAGGCCATGGGGTTCCGCGGTGATCCGCGAGCCGACGCCGTCGACCGGTTCCGCGAGGCGTGGGTACGGCATTCGCAGGAGGTCCGCCGGTTGCACGCCAAGCTCGTTTACCGGCCGCTGGTCGAGGCGGTGGCCCGGGTCCCCGGTGAGGCGCTGCGACTGACACCCGAGGCGGCCGAGAACCGGTTGGAGATTCTCGGCTTCCGGGATCCCCCTGGCGCGCTGCGCCATCTGGAGGCGCTCACCGGCGGGGTGAGCCGGTACGCGGCGATCCAGCACACGCTGCTGCCCGTGCTGCTGGACGAGTTCGCCGACGCCCCCGAGCCCGATCGTGGATTGCTGGCCTACCGGCAGGTGTCCGACGCCCTGCGGCGCACGCCCTGGTTCCTGCGGCTGCTGCGCGATGAGGGTCCGGTCGCGCTTCGGTTGGCCCGGCTGCTCGGCCTCTCCCGATACGTGACCGACCTGCTCACCCGCGACCCCGAGGCGCTCCGGTTGCTGGCGGATGACGCCGAGTTGATCTGCCGTACGAAGGAGTCCCTTGTGGACGGATTCGTCGCGGCCGTCGACCGGCACGGCTTCGCCGGCGCATCGGGTTGGCACAGCGGAGCCGGTGCCGCGGTGCAGGCCGTGCGTGCCCTTCGGCGGCGCGAACTCTTCCGGATCGCCTGCGCCGACCTGCTGAGCGCCATGCCCAACGGGCAGGCTCCGCCGCATGGGATCGACGCGACCGCGGTGGGGCAGGCACTCTCCGACCTGACGGACGCGACGTTGGGGGCGGCGCTGCGAGCCGCGGAGTCGCGGGTACGGGCACACCGGATGCCGTTCGCCATCATCGGCATGGGCCGGCTCGGCGGCTCGGAGATGAGCTACTCCTCCGACGCGGACGTGCTCTTCGTCCACGAACCACCGTCCGGGCTGGCCGAGGACGCGGCGAGCGGGTCTGCCCACCAGATCGCTGAGGAGCTGCGCCGACTCCTATCGGCGCCGTCGGCCGAGCCACCCCTCGGCATCGACGCCGACCTGCGGCCGGAGGGGCGACAGGGGCCGCTGGTCCGTAGCCTCGCCGCCTACGAGCGGTACTACGCCGAGTGGTCGCGCACCTGGGAGGCTCAGGCCTTGCTGCGCGCGCGCTTCGTCGCCGGGGACACCGATCTGGGCGCCCGGTTCCTTGCGTTGGCCGATCGGGTCCGGTATCCGGTCGGGGGCCTCGCCGCCGACCAGATCGTGGAGATCCGCCGCATCAAGGCAAGGGTCGACACCGAACGGCTTCCTCGCGGGGCCGACCCCGCGACGCACGCCAAACTCGGCCGCGGTGGCCTCGCCGATGTCGAATGGGCCGTCCAACTCCTGCAGCTGCGCCACGGCCATCAGATCGAGGGCCTACGTACCCCACGCACCCTCGACGCGCTCACCGCGGCCCGCGGCGCCGGGCTTGTGTCCACAATGGACGCCACCTGGCTCGCCCGCGGCTGGATGATGGCGACCCGTGTCCGCAACGCGCTGATGCTCGTCCGCGGCCGGCCTACGGATCAGCTGCCGCGCCAAGGTACGGAACTGGCCGGTGTCGCCCGCGCCCTCGGTTGGCCGCCCAGCACGGAACCGGGAGCGTTCCTGGACGACTACCTCCGCACGATGCGCCGGTCGCGGGCCGCGGCCGAACGCGTCTTCCTCGCGTGACGTGTCACGGCCGGGCATCTGGCTGTACACGCGGTCGTTGTCCCAGACTCCCATACCGGCGGCCTAAGGCGATGTCGATCGACCTCCCGGGACGTGCGCTGCGTCTCTCGGCTCGCGACAACTCGGACCGCCTGGTTGGGGCGTTCGTCGTTTCCGAGCGGTCGCCCATGGCCATCCCTACCCTTGTCCCATGGCGAGGCCGGAAGACGACGACCACGACGACGCTATCGCGGCGATCGTCGACATCGCGACGCGGTTCGGGAAACGGCAAGGTCTGGACCAGGGTGAAGCGCTGATGCTGATCGCCGACCAGCTCAGTAACGCCGGTATGCACATCCTCACGCCGCAGTCCGCCGCCGTGCTGACGGCTGCCGAGGCCAAGCTCTTCGACCGCTTCGGCAGGGGCGAGACGTGGCGGGCCGAGGCGCGGCGGCTGCTAGAGAACGGTGGCGCTGACCCGCTCGCCGCGCGTGAGCAAGCCGGACACCCGCCGCCTTCGTGATCTCCCGCACCGTACGTACGTCGAACGGGCGTACGATCGACCTATGGACCGCGCTCGCGCCGGTCAGACGTCGTAGTACATGGCGAACTCGTGCGGCGTCGGGCGCAACCGGATCGGATCGATCTCGTTCTCCCGCTTGAAATCGACCCAGGTCTCGATCAGGTCAGGCGTGAAGACACCTCCATCGAGCAGGTACTCGTGGTCGGCTTCGAGCGCGGTGAGCACCTCCGGCAGCGAGCCCGGTACCTGCGTCACCGCGGCGTGCTCTTCCGGCGGAAGATCGTAAAGATCCTTGTCGATCGGAGCCGGCGGCTCGATCTTGCCTCGGATGCCGTCCAGGCCGGCCATCATCATCGCGGAGAAGGCCAGGTAGGGGTTGGACGCCCCATCCGGGACGCGGTACTCGATCCGCTTCGCCTTCGCGTTCGTACCGGTGACGGGGATCCGCGTGCAGGCTGACCGGTTGCGCTGCGAGTAGACCAGGTTGACCGGCGCCTCGAAGCCCGGCACGAGTCGGCGGTACGAGTTCACCGTGGGGTTGGTGAACGCGAGCAGCGACGGGGTGTGGTGGAGCAGACCACCCACGTACCAGCGGCCGACGTCGGAGAGCCCGCCGTAGCCGGTCTCGTCGTAGAACAGCGGCTCGCCGCCCAACCAGAGGCTCTGGTGCGTGTGCATGCCGGAGCCGTTGTCGCCGAAGAGCGGCTTGGGCATGAACGTCGCGCTCTTCCCAGCATGCCAGGCCGTGTTCTTCACGACGTACTTGAAGAGTTGGAGCGAGTCGCCGGCCAGCAGCAGCGTGGCGAACCGGTAGTTGATCTCGGCTTGACCAGCCGTGCCCACCTCGTGGTGCGCCCGCTCGACCTGGATACCGACGCTCAGCAGCGTCTTGACCATCTTGTCGCGCAGGTCGGCATAGTGGTCAAGGGGCGGCACCGGGAAGTAGCCGGACTTGTACGCCGTCTTGTACCCGCGGTTGCCGCCCTCCTCGTCCTTGCCGCTGTTCCACCACCCCTCGACCGAGTCGATGTAGTAGTACGCCTGGTTGGTGCCGGTCTCGTGGCGGATCGAGTCGAAGATGTAGAACTCGGCCTCGGGGCCGAAATACGCGGTGTCGGCGATGCCGCTGGAGGCGAGGTACGCCTCGGCCTTCTTCGCGACGTTGCGCGGGTCGCGCGAGTAGGGCTCGCGCGTGAACGGGTCGTGGATGAAGAAGTTCATCGCCAGGGTCTTCTCGGCCCGGAACGGATCGACGAACGCGGTCGCGGCGTCCGGCAGCAGCAGCATGTCCGACTCGTGGATCTGCTGGAACCCCCGGATCGAGGAGCCGTCGAACGCGAGACCGTCGGTGAAGACGGCTTCGTCGAACGATTCGACCGGCACGGTGAAGTGCTGCATCACACCGGGCAGATCACAAAAGCGCACGTCGACGAACTTGACGCCCTCATTCTTGAGGTAACGCAGCAGCTCCTCGGGGTTGGCGAACAACGCATCCTCCTGGCGGTCCACAGAGCCTGGTTGGCTGATCGCGACGCTAGGCGGCCGCCGTTGCCCGGCAGTGTCTCGCGTGTTTCAGCCGTGTTACCGAACGCTCAGCGGGCCGCCCACGGCCCCAGGCTACGCTTGCCCATCATGGTAGAGCGCGATCTGTCCAACGACGTCCCGGATGCCCGGATCGGTGCGCCGGCCGGACTCGGCCGTCGATTCGGAGCGCTCCTCGTGGACTGGTTGCTCTGCCTGCTGATCGCAGGGCTCTACGCCAACCCGCGCCGGGTCGCCTGGCCGCCGGTGGTGCTGTTGATAGGGGAGTACGGCCTGTTCATCGGACTCGTCGCTCAGACACCTGGTATGTGGCTGGCCCGGATACGCTGCGTCTCCGTCGGCGACGGACGGCCGATCGGAATCCCGCGGGCTCTGCTGCGTGGATTGCTCCTGGCACTGGTGGTCCCACCTTTGATCATGGACCGCGACCTGCGAGGTCTGCACGATCGGGCCGCCGGCTCGATCGTGGTCTCGGTGCCGCGACGGTCAGGTGGTGGCTAGCGGTACGTCACCCCGCGGCAAGATCGCCCTTACCGACCGCCTCGCATGGCGCGGAAGGCACCCCTCGGTGGACGCATGTTCTTCGGGATCGCGCCCTTCGGCAGCTGCGGGCGGGCGGTCAACGCCTTGATCCGCTTGTCGAGCGCGTTCACGTCCTTGCCGGAGAGGGTGCGCGGCAGGCGGACCAACGTCGCCCGCAGCCGCTGGATGGGGATCTCGCCCTCGCCCCGTCCCACCATGAAGTCGCGCATCTCGGCCGATCCGATGACCTTGGAGAGCCGCCGGCGCTCCTGGCCGATGAGGCTCTTCACCCGGCTCGGGTTGCCCTCCCCGAGCAGCACCAGACCGGCGCGTCCGATAACCAGGTGGACGAAGTCGAGCTGGGTTGTCGAGGCCAACGCCGGCGTGACCCGCCAGTCGCCCCGCATGTTCTCCACAATGGAGGCGGCCGCCCCAGGCTGGTTCTCCGCCTCGGCGAGCATCGCCTTGTTCGCTCGCAGGTTCAGCACGATCACGACGGCGAGCAGGACGAGCATGATGCCGACCGGGATGAACAGCAGGCTGAACACCAGCACCAGAAGCACCGTCAAGGCGACTGCGACGAGGACGGCGGCCGCGACCAGCGGTACGAAGAGTTTGTCCCGCCTCGCGGTGAACGCGAAGACCATGCCGATCTGTTTGATGCGCCCGAAAAAGCCAACGCGCTCGGGCTCTGGTGCCTTGGCCATGCCCGAAGTCTAATGGCCCGCGGGCCGTCGGCCGGCGTCCGCCGGCTAGCTCAGATCGCCGTGCGGGCTGCGATGGCTTGCTGGTAGAGGCGACCGGCCCGGTAGGACGAGCGCACCAGGGGCCCGCTCATGACGCCGGCGAATCCGATCCTCTCCGCTTCCTCGCGCAGCTCGACGAACTCGTCGGGGTGGATCCACCGCTCGACCGGGTGATGCCGCGGGCTGGGACGCAGGTACTGGGTGACGGTGACCAGCTCACACCCGGCGTCGTAAAGGTCCCGCAGCGCCTGGGAGACCTCGCTCCGCTCCTCCCCGAGTCCGAGGATCAGGTTGGACTTGGTCACCAGACCGGCCGCGCGGGCCCGGGTGAGCACGTCCAGCGAGCGCTGGTAGCCGAAGGCCGGCCGGATCCGCTTGAAGATACGAGGGACGGTCTCCACGTTGTGCGCCAGTACCTCCGGGCGCGCGTCGAACACGTCCTTGAGCAGGTCAGCGTCGCCGTTGAAGTCGGGGATGAGCAGCTCCACACCGCATCCGTCGACGAGTGAGTGGATCTGGCGGACTGTCTCCGCGTAAAGCCAGGCCCCGCCATCGGGCAGATCGTCTCGAGCCACGCCGGTGACTGTCGCGTACCGCAACCGCATCGTCTTCACCGACTCGGCGACACGACGCGGCTCATCGGCGTCGAACTCGGCCGGCTTACCGGTGTCGATCTGGCAGAAGTCGCACCGCCGGGTGCACTGATCGCCGCCGATGAGGAAGGTTGCCTCCCGGTTTTCCCAGCACTCGTAGATGTTGGGACAGCCGGCTTCCTGACACACCGTGTGCAGCCCCTCGCGCTGGACGAGGCCGCGCAGGTGGGTGAACTCGGGGCCCATGGTCGCCCTTACCTTGATCCACGGCGGCTTACGCTCGATCGGAGTCTCGGCGTTGCGGGCCTCGATGCGAAGCAACCGACGGCCTTCCGGGGCAACGGTGGTCACGCCCGAAGCCTAACGCCGTGACTGGTGAGACGAGGGGTCTCACCAGCTCAAGGCGACGAGGCTCACGTACCCAAGAGTAGGAATGTGACCTGCTAACCCGGTTGTCGGCGTTGTTAGGCTGGTCGCAAAGCGATGACGGAGCCGAGTAGCGCCCTGATCCGCCAGCCGAGAGAGCCGCCAGCTGCTGTGACGGCGGCCTGGCGCCGGGGCGCGAAGACCCTCCAGAGCTGCGGGAAGAACGGCCGCACCCTCGGCCAAGTAGAGCCCGTCGGCTGGCCCCCGTGACCGGGCAACCACAAGAGGCCACCGGTCCGTGCGCCGGTGGTGAAGGTGTGGTGGCACCGCGAGGCACCCGCTCGCCCACACCTCCCGGGGATCGCGTTGCGACACCAGAGGAGGTCCACACCATGCAACGCATCCTGTCCAGCCAGCTGCCCTCGCGTACCGGGGAGAAGGTGCTGGTCGCCGGCTGGGTCCACCGCCGCCGGCTGCTGAAGGCGGTCGCTTTCCTCATCGTTCGCGACGCCGCCGGCCTGTCGCAGGTCGTGGTGACCGAGCCGCACCTGCGGGCGGCGGTCGAGGAGACGAGCGAGGAGAGCGTCGTCGAGGTCGAAGGGTTGGCGATCGCCAGCGGGGTCGCACCGGGCGGGGTCGAGGTCGCCGCGACCGCCGTTCGGGTGCTGTCGCCGGCCCAACCGCCACCGTTCGACCTGTACCGGCCGCAGTTGAGGGCGAGCCTGCCCACGCAGCTTGACCATGCGTCGGTCGCGCTGCGCCACCCGATGCGGCAGGCGGCGTTGCGCATGTCGGCGGCCGCGGTGCAGGGGTTCCGCCGCGTACTCGACGAGCAGGGTTTCGTCGAGGTCCATACCCCGAAGATCGTCGCGTCGGCGACCGAGTCGGGGGCGAACGTCTTCGGCATCGACTACTTCGGGCGTCCGGCCTATCTGGCGCAGTCGCCCCAGTTCTACAAGCAGGCAATGGTCGGGGTGTTCGAGCGGGTCTACGAGGTGGGACCGGTATTCCGGGCGGAGCCGCACGACACCGTCCGCCACCTCGCCGAGTACGTCTCCCTCGACGTGGAGTTGGGCTTCATCCGCGACCATCGCGACCTGATGCCGGTGCTCCACGACGTGATCGCCGGCATGGTCGACGCGGTCGCGGAGCGCACGCCCGGGCCAGCCCGCGCGTGGGGAGTGGCGTTACCTGCCGTCCCGGACGAGATCCCGTCCGTACACTTCGCCGACGCGGTGTCCATGATCGGGGCCGCGACGGGGGAGTACCTGTCGGCGGAGCCCGACCTCGCGCCGGCGCACGAACGGTGGCTCGGCGATTGGGCGCGTCGGGAACACGGGTCCGAGTTCCTCTTCGTCGTCGGCTACCCGATGGTGAAGCGGCCCTTCTACACCCACCCCGAACCGGCCCGGCCGACCTACTCGAACAGCTTCGACCTGATCTTCCGCGGGCTGGAACTGGTTACCGGAGGTCAGCGGCTGCACCGGTACGACGACTACGTTGCGGCGCTGGCCGCCCGAGGTGAAACGACCGCGCCGTACCAGACATACCTGGAGGCGTTCCGGCACGGTATGCCGCCGCACGGGGGCTTCGCCATCGGCCTGGAACGCTTCACGATGCGCCTGCTCGAGGTCACCAACATCCGTGAGGTCACCCCGTTCCCACGTGACCTGCATCGCCTGACGCCGTGAGGTGACTGTTTGCACATAGGATGGCCGCCATGATCGACCGCGTCCGACTGGCCGACCTGTTGACAAGGGAACGTGCCACGTTCGCCGACCGCAGCCCGCGCTCGGCCCAGGCGTACGGGGACGCCGGCCACCTGTTCGGTCAGGTACCGATGACGTGGATGAACAAGCGCGCCGGAGGGTTCCCGCTCTATCTCGCCACGGCACGGGGTGCCCGGGTAACCGACCTCGATGGACACTCCTATGTGGACCTGTGCCTTGGCGACACGGGCGCCATGGCGGGACACTCGCCGCAGCCCGTCGTCGAGGCCGTGTACCGGCGGATGGCGGAGGCGGGCGGCCTCACCGCGATGATGCCGACCGAGGACGCCGCCTGGGTCGGTACCGAGCTGGCCCGCCGGTTCGGCCTGCCGTACTGGAGCTTCTCGCTCACCGCCACGGATGCCAACCGGTGGGCGATCCGGTTGGCCCGGGCGGTCACCGGTCGCCGCAGGGTCCTCTTCCACAGTTACTGCTACCACGGCAGCGTCGACGAATCCCTGATCGTGTTGGCGAACGGCCGGCCGGTCTCGAGGCAGGGCAACGTCGGCGCGCCCTACGATGTGCTCGAAACTTCGCGAGTGGCCGAGATCAACGACTTGACCGACCTTGATCGAGCGCTGGCGTACGGCGATGTCGCGGCCGTCCTGATCGAACCGGCGCTGACCAATATCGGGATCGTGCTGCCCGAACCCGGCTACCTCGAGGGCGTCCGCGACCTCAGCCGTCGCTACGGCACCGTGCTCATCCACGACGAGACGCACACATTCTCCGCCGGGCCGGGTGGGATGACCGGCCGAGATGGGCTGAACCCCGACATCGTCACGATCGGAAAGGCGATCGCGGGCGGTGTCCCTTGTGGAGCGTACGGACTCTCCGCCGACCTGGCCGAGCGCCTGCTCAGCCGGACCGATCTCGACCTCGTTGACATGGGAGGGGTGGGCGGCACGCTGGCCGGCAATCCGGTGTCAATGGCCGCGGCGCGGGCCTGCCTCGCCGAGGTGCTCACCGATGCCGCCTTCGTCCACATGGAAGCGCTGACGACGCGGTTGGCGACGCAGCTGCGGGCGCAGATCAGGGCGTTCGGCGTGTCGTGGTCGGTCTCCCAGCTCGGGGCGAGGGTGGAGTTCCGGTACGCCGATCCTCCGCCACGAACCGGAACCGAGTCGGCCGCGGCGGCCGATGACCAGCTCGACGACTACCTGCACGTGGCGATGGCCAACCGGGGCGTGCTGCTGACTCCGTTCCACAACATGGCCCTTACCTGCCCGGCGAGTACACAGAGCGATGTCGATGCGTACGTTGAGGCGTTCGCCGACTCGGTCGGTCGGCTGGTCGAGTGATCGGTTGATCGGCGCGGGCCAGGGTTTTGTCGGACCCGTCTGGGACCGTACGGGCCATGGAAGACAGGCCATTGACCGACCACGTCGCCCTGGTCGCCGGCGGCACCCGCGGAGCGGGGCGGGCGATCGCCGAGGAACTGGGCAGCGTGGGAGCGACCGTGTACGTGACCGGTCGCAGTACCCGGATCCGGCGGTCGGAGATGAACCGGCCGGAGACCATCGAGGAGACCGCGGAGCGGGTGACCGCCCGTGGCGGCACGGGCATCGCCGTACCGGTCGACCACACCCATCCGGAGCAGGTTGCGGCGCTGGTCGAGCAGATCTCTACCGAGCAGAACGGTCGGCTCGACCTCCTGGTCAACGATATCTGGGGCGGCGATCCACTGACCACATGGGACACTCCGTTCTGGGAGCATGACCTGCGCAACGGTCTGCGCATCCAGGAACTGGGCGTGCACACGCACATCCTCACCAGCTGGTACGCCGCGCCGTTGCTCGTCGGACGGGGCGGCGGTCTCATCGTCGAGATGACCGACGGAGTCTCGCCCGACTACCGGGGCAACCTCTTCTACGACCTGGCGAAGGCGTCGGTTATCCGTCTCGCCCTGGCCGAGGCTGAGGACCTGCGGCCACGGGGGGTCGCCGTCGTGGCGTTGACGCCCGGGTTCCTACGCTCCGAGGCAGTCCTCGACCGCCTCGGTGTGACCGACGAGACCTGGCGTGACGGGGTGGTCCGGGATCCGCACTTCGCCGCCTCGGAGACGCCGTACTTCGTCGCTCGCGCCGTGGTGGCCCTGGCTACTGATCCCTACGTATTCGCGAAGACCGGCCAGGCGCTGGCGAGCTGGGACCTGGCGAAGGAGTACGGCTTCACCGACACCGACGGCGCTACTCCCGACTGGGGCGCATACTTCGACCGGGAGGTGAAGCGGGCTGGCTGATCAGTGGTAATCGACAACCTGGAGGGTGGCCAGCGTCGGGTCAGCCGCGTAGGCGATCCGGGTACCGAGCGCGGCAGCGGACTGTAGGGCGAGCACGGCCTCGGCGGTGATCACCTCGCCGGGGACGAGCACCGGGATACCCGGTGGATAGGGGGCCACAAGTTCGGCCGATACCTGTCCGACAGCGGCGTCGGCATCGACCGTGCGGTGCGGCGCGAAGAACGCTTCCCGTGGCGTCAGGTCGGCGACGCTCGCAGACGGCGCGGCCGGAGCCGCCGCGGCTGGGCCGACGAACGGGGCCGCTGCCGCGACTGCACGGGGCTGGCCGCCATGTCGTTCGATCGCCGCGCTCAGTGCGTTGACGAGCGCAGTTACTGTCTTGTCGGTGTCCGCGAGGGTGACGATCGGCACCACCGTGTCGTGGTCGGCCATCTCCACCGGGATTCCCGCGTGTAGGAGGTCCTGCTCCACCGCGACCCCGGAACCCCCGGTACCGGCCACCAGCAGGACGAGTCTGGTCGGATCCAACCGGCCGGGCGGGAAGTCCGTCGGCGCCGGTACCACCAGGCCCGCGACATCGCGCAAGCAGTCCCGAGCCCGGGCCACCACCGACACGACCCGGTCGAGCAGCTCTGTTCCACGAGCCGCGAGGAGAGCCCTGGCTCCGTCGATACTGGCGAGAATCGAGCCGGCCGGGCTCGTCGTATTGGCCATGTCAAACGCCCGGTCGAGCCGGTGTCGGTCCAGCCGCTGAGTGCGAGCCACGATCACGGACGCCTGACTGTACGCGGGCAGCGTCTTGTGCGCACTGAACACCATCGCGTCCGCGTCGCAGTCGAGCGCGTGCGGCGGAAGCGCCGGATGGAAGCCGAAGTGGGCGCCCCACGCCTGGTCGACCAACACGGGGAGACCGGCCGCATGGGCCACGTCGACGAGCGCCGGCAGTTCGGAGACCGTGCCCAGGTAGCTCGGCTCGACGAGGAAGACGCCGCGGGCCGACGGGTTTGCTTCGATCGCGTCTCGCATCGCCGCCACACTCACTCCGCTGGGTATCCCGAAGCGATCGTCCACAGTGGTCGGTAGCCACACCGGGGTGAGGCCGGCCAGGACGAGTCCGGAGAGCATCGACCGGTGCGCGGAACGAGACACCAGGACCCGGTCACCCGGTGTGCCGACCGAGAGCGCCAGTACCTGAGCGGCGTGTGTCGACCCGCCGGTGGAGAACCGGCACCAGTCGCCGCCCCAGAGGCGGGCCGCCCGAGACTCGGCGTCGGCGAGTACGCCCGCGGTCAGCTTGACCGTGTCGATACCGCCGAAGAGGGGCACGTCGGTGGCGAGAACCGTACCGAGCGCTGGCCAGAGTTGCCCAGCCGCGCCCTTGTGCCCAGGAATCGTGAACGGTACCGGCCCAGCGCCACGGTACGAGTGCCACGCCGCCAGCAAGGGGGCGTCGCTGAGCAGTTCGTCGCCGGACCCGGTCATCCGACGACTAACTAGCGATGAGGGCGGGAAGGTGACGCTCGACGATGGGGAGCACCTCGTCGATCGCGACATCACGACCGAGTTCGGTCGAGAGGGAACTGACACCCGCGTCGCGAATGCCACACGCCACGATCTTGTCGTACGCCGAGAGGTCGCAGTTGCAGTTGAGGGCGAATCCGTGCAGGGCGACGCCGCGGGCGACGCGGATGCCGATCGCGGCGATCTTGCGGTCCGGTCCCCGGTCGTCGGCCCGCACCCAGGCACCGGTTCGACCCTTGATCCGCTCGACCTCGAGGCCCACGTCGGCGCACACGTCGATCAGCATTTGCTCGACCCGCCGCACATACGCGACCACGTCGACCGGCCGTGACTCAGCCGCGCCGGGGAGTCGGATGATCGGATACCCGACGATCTGCCCGGGGCCGTGCCAGGTGAGCTGGCCACCCCGATCCACCTCGACGACAGGAGTGCCGTCGATCGGTCGGTCCGACGGCTGGGTCCGCTTGCCCGCCGTGTACACGCTCGGATGCTCGAGCAGCAGCACTGTGTCCGGCGCCGACCCGGCTACGACCGCATCGTGCAGGCGGCGCTGCTCGTCCCACGCGACGAGGTACTCCACCCGGCCGGCCCGCACCACGTTCAGTCCAGTCGTCGTGCCGGTCACCCCGTGAGCCTATCCCGGCCGCGGAGCTGCACAGGTGATCTTGGTCACAGGTCGCCCACGCGCTAGTCCATTGTGGAGCGGAGGGCGGACTCCACTGTGGTGTCCTGAAACGTGAAGCCCCGCCTGGAGAGTGCAGCGGGGAGCACGCGCTGACTTACGAGCGCCTCGTTCGCGAACTCGCCGATGGCGATGCGCAGCGCGAATGCCGGGATGGGAACGATCGCCGGTCGGCGGAGCACGTGGCCGAGGACCCGGGCGAACTCGCTGTTGCGGACGGGACCGGGCCCCACGAGATTGACCGGCCCCGCGATCTCGTCGTTCGCGAGCAGGAACTCCACCGCTGAGAGCCAGTCCCGCATCGATAACCAGGGCAGCCACTGACGGCCATTGCCCAGCTTGCCGCCGACGCCGAGCCGGAACGGCAGCAAGAGTGGCTTCAGCATCCCGCCACCGGCGTCGAGCGGGAAACCGGTGCGCATCCGGACGACACGGGCGCCGGCATCGGCGGCCGGCTCGGTCGCAGCCTCCCAGTCTCTGGCGACGCCGGCAAGGAAACCGCTGCCGCCCGGTGAATCCTCGTCCACCGCCATCTCGCCGGTGTCACCGTAGTACCCGACCGCGGAGGCGTTGAGCAGCGCGGGTCGCGAGCTGGCGGGCAGACCCGCGATGGCCTGGGCGAGGGTCGCTGTCGGTTCGACGCGGCTCGTACGCAGCATGGTCCGATACGCGTCGGTCCAGCGTTGGTCGGTGACGCCTGCCCCGGCGAGGTTGACGACCGCGTCGGCGCCCGCGAGCTCCGCGGTGGAGACCCTGCCCTGGTCGGGCCACCACTGCCGCTGGTCTGGCGTGGTCGGGGTGCGCCGCACGAGCTGGACTATCTCGTGCCCAGCCGAAGCCAGGCGCGCCTGTAGCCGGGTACCGAGGAAGCCGGAAGCGCCGGCCACCACGATTCTCACCAGACCATCATCACCGCTTTGCGCTCGAAACGGCGACGTGCCTCGATCGGGACGCTTTTACCCCCTGGGAGGGGTGAAACTCTCCATGATTCGGAAACGCTCGCGTCTAAGTGGACGGTCGGTCACAGACCCAGGTCGTTCTCGAACCGGCCCGTCTCCAGCCGCTCCTTGATTGTGGTGAGGAATCGGGCGGCGTCTGCGCCGTCGACGAGCCGATGGTCGTACGACAGGGCGAGGTACACCATCGACCGGGTTGCGATGATCTCTCCCAGGTCTGGGTCGTCGACGACCACTGCCCGCTTCACCACCGACCCTGTGCCGAGGATGCCCACCTGCGGCTGGTTGATGATCGGGGTGTCGAAGAGGGCGCCCCGGCTGCCCGTATTGGTCAGTGTGAACGTCCCGCCGGCCAGGTCGTCCGGGCTGATCTTGTTGGTGCGGGTACGTTCGGCGAGGTCGGCGATCCGCTTGGCCAGACCGGCGAGGTTGAGGTCGCCGGCGTTGTGGATGACCGGTACGAGGAGGCCCCGCTCGGTGTCCACGGCGATGCCGAGGTGCTCGGCGTCGTGGTAGGTGACCGTGCCCGCCTCAACGTCGATCGAGGCGTTCATCATCGGGTGGGCCCGTAGCGCCTCAACCGTGGCCAGGGCGAAGAACGGCAGGAACGACAGCTTCACCCCATTACGGGCGGCGAACTCCGCCTTGGCCTGGTCGCGCAGCTTGGCGACCCGCGTGACGTCGACCTCCACCACCGTCGTCAGCTGCGCCGACACCTGCAGCGACTCGACCATCCGCCGGGCGATGACCGCCCGCAGCCGGGACAACTTCTCGGTCCGCCCACGAAGCGGACTCGGCGCCGCCGGCGTGGTGGGAGCAGGCGCCTGCTCCCGCGGCTGTGCCTGTGCTCTGGCCGCCGCGTCGAGCACGTCCTGCTTGCGGATCCGGCCGCCGACGCCGCTACCGGTCAATGTGGACAGATCCACGTTGTGCTCGGCGGCGAGCCTGCGTACCAGCGGCGTGACGTAACCATCGGGCTCACCGGCTGGTGGCGTCGATGCCGGAGCTGGGGCGGCGGGCGAGGGCGCTGCCGACGGTGGTGGCGAGGGTGCCGATGGTTGTGGAGACGGAGTTGGCGCTGGCGCGGCGGGTGCCGGCGCGGGCGTCGGGGCTGGCGCCGGTGCCGCCTCGGCAGCCTGACCCGTGGCAATTTGGGCGAGCGGTGCGCCGACGGCGGCCACCTCGTCCTCGGCCACCAGAATCTCGGCCACGACACCGGCCACCGGCGACGGGATCTCTGTGTCGACCTTGTCGGTGGATACCTCGAGCAGCGGCTCGTCCACCTCAACCTGGTCCCCGACCTGCTTGAGCCAGCGGGTGACCGTGCCCTCGGTGACCGATTCACCCAGCGCCGGCATCGTTACCGGCGTGGCTCCGGCCGGGGGCGGCTGTGGCGACGGAGGCTCAGCCGCGCCGGGGGCCGGCTGGGGTTGGGCCGGAGCCTGGGCGGGCGCCGGCTGGGCCGGCGCGGGC
>JBKPDY010000107.1:0-5812 GCA_046728155.1 Actinomycetota bacterium | reverse complement strand
GCGTCGGTCCAGCCAACCGGCGAGCTCCCGGATGAACTTCAGCTCGAATCCGGAGACTACGGCACGGCGTGGCGATGGCCGGTCGGCCGGAGACCGCGCTGTGTCCATTATGGACCGTACGGCTCGGATCTGGGCGTCGGTCGAGCAGTCGTCTGGCAGCTCCGGGCCGGGAACCGTCCTCCGCGATCCGGAGACCTGCCGCGCCCAGTCCAGCATCGACGTCCAAGCCGTTTCATCCGGACCACCAGTGAGCTGCTTTCCACACACCGGACACGTGCGGTCAACCGCGATCGGCGGGAACACCTCCACCCTCGTGCGCCACTGCGAGGTCGCGCGCTCGACTGATTCGCGGGCGAGCTCGCCGTCGGCGAGGAAACCGGCGACCACTGGTGCCACAGCCCGTAGGCCGTCGGCGTACTCCGAAGGCGCGTCGGTGTACAAGCGCTCGGGCGGCTGCGCCGAGACCCACGTGTGGCCCGCCCTGTCCGTGTAACGCACGACGATTCGGGCCACACCAACGGACTCCGCGATCACGAGGCATGCACCATCGAGTGCGTCTTCCAGATCTCTCCTCTCGGCCCGGAGACGCGGCCAGTTCCGTACTCGGGCAACCGGAGTGCGGGCACCCCGGTAGAGCCGGCCGATTGGCCTACGCAGCCGCGGGGGCAGCCACGGCAAGCGTCGGGGTCCCGTTGCGGAGGCGGCGGTCTCGACCGGCCGGACGTCGCGTTCGTCCACGCTCGCGCCCACCGCCGCGAACGCCTCACGCAGGTTGTGACGCCAGCAGCAGACTCCCGGAACCTGCGGCCAGCGTGCGTCCCGCAGCAGCACGACTCGCCGCGCGGCCAGCGCCGCCGTCATCGCCCCTTGGCTTCGACGGTAGGTAGGGGCGGCGTCGGGGGTTTCCGTTCGACCGGCTTGCGGCCGGGACGGAGCCAGCGCCCGACCCGTACCCGGGCGCGAGTACCTGAGAGGCGGATCACCAAACCGGTCGCGCGGGCCAGCGACCGTACCCCGGCGACCTCGACACTGCCCAGGATCATCCGGCCCGGTCGCTGATCATCGACGAAGAGCCCCTGTCCCAGGTGCTTCGCCGGCACCGTCGAGAGGTCGACAACCCCGACGTCGCGCGTAGACAGTGTCCGGATGCCGAACGTATCCGAGACCACGGCGTCCGGCGACTCATCGGTGTCACGTATCCACGCAGCCCGGCCGAGCGCGGCGGTGCGCCACAGCTCGATCTGATGACCTCCCGGCCCCTTCACCCGTACCAGGCCCGCGCCGTACCGATCCACCTCGTCGACGATGCGGCGGATCGCCGACGGACCGAGCGCCAGGGTGGCCGGCATGTTGAGCAGGTACGGGGATGGGAACGCGCTGTCCGGCGCCTTGTCGACCAGACGTACGCGCGGGTCCGACTGGTACGTAGCGGCGATGAGCCGCAGCTCCAACATCGGGTCGGTCAGCACCGGCCGCGGGTCGTAGCCCAGCGCCGACCACGGCCCGACCAGGTGGAGGCGGATGTCGCGTTCGTCGCCGTTGAGGATCGCGTCGACCGCCGTTCGGATCAGCTCCAACGGGTGGTCGCCCACGTCCATGACGATCATCACCGTCGGAACTGACCAGCCGAATGTCCGCGACTTGCGTAGCCATCGGGGATGCGCCATCCGGTCGGCGAGATACGGCTGGTTGTACCGGCGAAGGACGTTGGCGTGTTCCATCATGTGCGTGCGGCCGAGGTGCCAGCCCTGCGAATGCCGCTCCGGTACGAAGACCGCGCCAGCCTGGGCCAGCCGGTAGCCGAACTCGGTGTCCTCCCCGGTACGGAGCTGCGTGTCGAGCCCACCCGCGACGTCATAGAGTTCACGTCGCAGCGCGGCCGTGGCACCGACGTGCGCCAGGAACACGAGGTGGTCGCCCGCGCGCAGATGCTTGGTCCGGTTGAGCATTGGCTCGATGTACCCGTGTCGTACCCGGTCATCGCGTTCGAACAGGGCGCCCGGCTGCGTCGTGGCGACCACCTTCGGTGTGGGCCACTTCGGTGATTCAGGAACTACATCGACAAATCGGGTGCTACCCAGGGTCACCGCGTAGGTCAGCTGATGATGCCAGCGGGCCTGGGCCTCGACGTGGTCTGACGAGACGATCATGTCGGCGTCCAGCCGGTGGATCACCTGACCAGAACTCTCAAGGACGCCGGCGTGCACCGCGTGGCCGGGTCCCCAACGATCCCAATGGTCACCGGTCTGGATCAGTCGACAGTTCTCGGGCCGGATCTCGGGTAGCTCCAACGGCGGATGGGAGCCGTCATCGACGACGATGACCTCCAACAGGTGCTCCGGGTAGCTCTGTCGTGCCAGCGAGGCGAGCGTCAGGTCGAGGCTGGCCTGGCAGTTGTACGCCGGGATCACGACGCTGACGCTCAGATGGGGTTGCCAACGCCCCAGCTCCGGCACCTGCACCGAACGCCAGTCGTTGCGGACGACCCGGGGCTCGTGTCTCATGTGGCACCGAGCTCGCGGGAATGCCGTTCGGGCGACGGACGCACGGTGCTCTGGAGCCATTCAGATGTAGATCGGTGTAGGGCACGACAAAGCGACACTCGCCGCCAGGCTCGCGCACTCCGAGGACCCGACGCCCTGGCCGAATCCTGCACCTCAGTTCCTCCCCGCCGACCGTCAGCCAGCCACAGACCGACCTGCAGGACAGTAACATTCCTGGGAAGTCGATGAGGACCGCGGATCGGCCGAGATCGCCAACCGGAAGAACGTCTATGAGCGGTTCGCCAATTTGGGCGCCCCAAGCGCGGACAGGATGACAAATCCGGAAACGATACGTCCGCAATAGGGCCTAACGTGACCCCATGACCACTACCGACACCCCGTGGGAACCCCCGCTCGCCGGAACTGAGGTCGAGCACCTCGTCGGGGCGCTGAACCGCTTGCGCACGACATTCCGGTGGAAGGCCGGAGGCCTGGATGCAGCCGGGCTGCAGACCCGCATCGGTGCTTCCTCGCTCACCCTCGGCGGCCTTCTCAAACATCTCGCTGCGCAGGAGGACTACGCCTCTACCGTCAAATTGACCGGGGAGCCGTTGGGCCCGCCGTGGGACGCCACGGGATGGGACGGCAGCAACGACTGGGAGTTCATCTCCGCCGCCGAGGACACGCCCGACCAGCTCTACTCCCTCTGGGACAGCGCCGTCGAACGGTCCCAGACGAGGCTCGACGCGGCCTTGGCGAACGGTGGACTCGACCAGCTCGTGCACGTCTCCTGGCCCGACGGTCGCCATGCGAGCCTGCGTCGGCTCGTCTGCGACCTGATCGAGGAGTACGGTCGGCACACCGGACACGCCGACCTGCTCCGGGAGGCGGTCGACGGTCTTGTCGGTGAAGATCCTCCGGCCGGATGGCACGCCTGAGGGTTGTCAGCGGTTAGCTGGCGACGGCGGGCTGGGCGCTTCCTATGCTGCGAAGGCGCAGACTGAAGCCGATCAGCGCGGCGCCGAAGACAACTGCGTACGCACCTATCACGAACACGATGGCCAGGGCGCCGGAGATCGGCGAGACTGCGATGACGATCCCGAACACGGCCGACAGCAAGCCGCCGAGGATCATCACCCACTCGCCACGTACCTCGCGGCGCACGCGCAGGGCCATCGCGATCTGCACGACGCCTGTGACGATGGCCCAGGCGGCGATGAGTGCGAGCAGCACATAGGTGGTGACAGAGGGCCACGCGAATGTGATGATCCCGATCACGACGCTGGCGATGCCGTGCACCACCATCCATAGTCGACGGCCGGCGGAATCGGGACCGAAGGCGCCGACGAGCGCGAGGGCGCCGTCGACAAGGGCATAGGCGCCGAAGAGCACGACCAGCGCCAGCAGGGTGACACCGGGCCAGATCAATGCGAACAGACCGAACACAACAGCAGCGGCCCCGCGGATCGCGACCATCCACCAGTACCGGGCCAGGCTTGGCACCATCGTCGGTCTCCTTGTCTCACGTGACGTATCGGTTGACGCCGAGTGTGGGACCGCCTATCGCATCCCGCAAGAAGGCAGCTCGACTCAGTTACACATGTCGGGTTCGGCGTCGGACGTCCGGCCGCAGCGCGGGCGCGCGCCACATCGACACCCACCGGTCGGCTCTGATCAGCGCAGATCCTCGCTCGACGAATCAACGCCGTGGTCAAGATCGCGGACGAGCACCTCGGGGGCACGCATCCGCCAGGCGTCAATGACAAGCTCCCGGAGGCGATCGACGTCCACCTGCGCCAGCCGCAGCATGACCAGGGCCAGTCCGTCGTACTCCGGGGTAGTGAAGAAAACCTCGGGCTCGCCGAGTAGCAGAGCCTGCTTCTCCGCTTCGTCGCCGACGTACAGCACCGCGATGTCGGTCCGGATGATGCGCGGCTTGCCGGGTCGGCGCTCGGGGTAGGACCAGACGAACCCCTTGTCGGCGACCCTGAAGTCGAAGCCGTCGCTGTCAATCTCCATCACGCCGGGCAGGGCAAGTGCCAGATGGCGGACGTCGGCGGCGTCAGCCATCGACGCCGCTCCTGAGCACCGCCTCTCGCATGCACACAGGCTATCCGTGCTGGGGGTCGCTGCACTGGGTCAGGGCAGGGCGCCGGTGAGAGGCCGGCCGGCCGGCCGAAATCGAACGATTCCTCGGCGTCTTCGCCGGCGCGACGCCGATAAAGGAGTACATGTCACCGCGCAACTAGTTTGCGCTTGCTCGGCCTCGGCGGGGTGGCAAGACCGAGGGTTCGAACGAACTGTTATGCGGCCCTCTCGGCGGCGCGCGCAAGCACATATCTGAGGTACGACGTTGGAAGGTAGTACTCCCAGCCGTGGTCACCGAAGCCGCTGCCCACCGGGATGACTCCCGCCCGGCGCAGTTTCAACCACAATTCGAGCGACACCCTGCTGTCCGGGTCAACTTCGTCCATCAACTCGGTCTGGTCGCCGCTGGTCATGCCGCGCCACCACTGTTCCGGCGTCTGTTGCATCATGACCGCAGCGTACAGCGGACGCATACGTCCATGTCCTGCGAGAGCGCATGGGCACCGGAGCTGTGCCCGTGCCGTTCGAGCACGTCAGTGGCTAAACCTCGGTACAGCGCGGCCACGTTCGACCAATCCAGCGACCGCGTCAACCGGCGCGCCTCCTCCGCCATCCGCCGCACGGTATCTGGCGTAGTCAGCACATGGCGCACGGCCGCGCCCATTGCGCGATGATCGTCGAGCGGGACCAAGAGGCCAGCCCCGCTCCCGAGTAGTTCCTCGGCATGCGCAACCGCGGTTGCGACAACCGGAGTGCCTGAAGCGATCGCGCGAACGAGGACATCGACGATGACGCCGGTATCCGACTGATACGGCAGCAACACAAGGTCGGCGCGCGACAGCAGCCGATCCAAGGTCTTCTCATCGGGATCGCATTCGACCAGCCGCACAGATTCGGCGACCCCATATGCGCGGGCATGTTGATAGAGGGATTCCCGCAATGCGAGGTTCTGCCGACGTTGTGACGTAGGCCGCCAGGCCAGGATGTACGCCGGGCGGGGGTGGAGGTCGAGAAGCGACCGGAGTGCGGCGATGGCCCACTGAACGCCCTCCGGGTGCCTGTCGACGCCCCAGGTCAGGATCAGCGGCCGAGCACCAGCCGGACGCCGGACGCGACAGTCGCTTACCGCGGCGCCGTGCGGAATGACGGCGACCTTCGCCGGATCTACGTGGTACTGCTCGAGAATGCGGTCACGCGCCGTACGGGAGACCGTTACGACCACGGCGCTGTCGGCGCACAGC
>JBKPDY010000106.1:0-44680 GCA_046728155.1 Actinomycetota bacterium | reverse complement strand
CGGTCGTCCACCACGACAGCCTGGACAACACCCAGCTCATCCGTCCCGGCCAGCTCAACCTGATGACCGCCGGCCGCGGTATCGCCCATGCCGAGGTCTCCTCCACCCAGGCGCCGAGCCGCATCCACGGCGTGCAGCTCTGGGTCGCCCTGCCCGACGCCTCGCGCGGCGTGGAGCCCCGCTTCGAACACCACGCGGAGCTACCGACGGTGCTCGACCCGACGGCACGGGTACGGGTGCTGGCCGGCGAACTGGCGGGACGCGCTTCACCGGCGCGCACGTACACGCCGCTGATCGGCGCGGAGGTGAGGCTCGAGCTCGACGCGCAGCTCACGCTCCCCTTGGAGCCCGACTTCGAGCACGCCATCCTCGCGCTCACCGGTCCGGTCGAGGTGGACGGTGTCGGCTTGGAGCCGGGGCCGCTGCTCTATCTGGGCCTCGGCCGGACCGAACTGAGCCTCGCGGCCAAGACCGGGACCACCGCTCTACTGCTGGGCGGGGAGCCGTTCGCCGAGCGGATTGTCATGTGGTGGAACTTCATCGGGCGCAGCCACGACGAGATCGTGGCCGACCGGGCAGACTGGATGACTGGTGCCCGGTTCGGACGTGTCACCGGATACGACGGCGATCCGTTGCCGGCGCCGGAGATGCCGACGACCCCGCTGTTGCCGCGCGGGCGTACCCGCTGACGTGGCCGGTGCAAGCAGGGGCACCCTACCGACGTTTCGGTCAAAACAGGGGCACCCTACTACCCGGTAACAAGGGTCAATGCTTGACGGACGGAATATTGCGTAGGCAACTAAGGTTGGACGCGACGTTGCGATGTTTCCGAGGAGGAAGTCATGCCAGCCGTCACGGTCGACAACATTCTGACCTTGCCGCGCATCCCGGAGGTCGACGCGGCCGTACTGCAGCCGCGTCCGGTCGCCTCGATCACGACCGCGCCCAGGGGGCTCGAGGGCGAGGGCTTTCCGGTCCGCCGCGCCTTCGCCGGAGTCGACCTGCGGGCTCTTGACCCGTTCATCCATATGGACCAGATGGGCGAGGTCGAGTACGCGCCGGGTGAGCCGAAGGGCACCGCGTGGCATCCACACCGCGGCTTCGAGACCGTCACGTACATCATCGACGGCGAGTTCGCCCATTCGGACTCCAACGGTGGTGGTGGCCTCATCACCAACGGCGACACCCAGTGGATGACGGCCGGCGCCGGCATCCTGCACATCGAGGTGCCGCCGGAGCACCTGGTCGTCAGCGGCGGTCTGTTCCATGGCTTTCAGCTCTGGGTCAACCTGCCCAGGTCATTGAAGTTCGCCCCACCGCGCTACCAGGACATCCGCAGCAGCAGGGTGGCTCTGCTCTCGTCCGCCGACGGCGGTGCGCTGCTGCGCGTCATCGCCGGTGAGCTGGCCGGTCACCCGGGTCCGGGCGTCACGCACACACCGATCAACCTGGTGCACGCGACGATCAGCGCAGGCGCCGCGCTGACGCTGCCCTGGCGGTCCGACTTCAACGCGCTCGCGTACGTACTGGCCGGCCGGGGTACGGTCGGCTCCGGCACGGATGCCCGGCCGATCGAGATGGGTCAGCTGGCCGTTTTCGGAGCGGGCGACACCATCACGATCGCCGCCGCGCAGCACCAGGAAGGGCGCAGCCCGAATCTGGATGTCCTCTTCCTCGGCGGACAGCCGATCCGCGAGCCGGTCGTGGCGTATGGACCGTTCGTCATGAACACAAAGGCCGAGCTGATCCAGGCATTCGAGGACTACCAGGCGGGTCGCCTCGGCACGATCCCGGCCGCGCACGCCACCGTCCGGGCCGACACGACCGCCGGCCAGACGGTCGCCGAGGAGCCGTAACGATCGGGCAGCAGACGTTGTGCGTTTCCGTGGGAACCACAGATGTCCACCGCCTCCAGCCGAGGCTAACGTGGATGGGTGCCATCCTGGCCCACCCGTATCGGTATCGCAGTCGTGGCCGTCCTGGCCGCGCTGGCGCTCGCCGGTGGCCCGAAGGGCGGCTCCGGCTGCCCGGCCGGCTCGACGAGCAGCACCTGTAGCCCTGATGGCGGAGGCGGCGCCGGATACTGACGACACGCCACTACCGGATGGAGACCGACTCGAGGTCGACGACGCCGACCTGGGGCTTGAGCGTGACGATGTGCTCGCCCGCCCGGAGGAACACGTCCACGCTCACGGACGTCAGCTCACGAAGGAAGAGCAGCCCGTGGGCGATCACTGCGCCATCCACATCGACCCCGACGTAGCCGATCGGTGTCCGACCGCGGTAACGAATGGTCAACGCATGCGGCCGCTCCTCCGCCGCCGTGACCCGGACCGCGCGTCCATTGTGGATCCATTCACCTCGGGAGGACGCCACCGGCCGGACCCGCCAACACTCACCACCGGTTTCCAGCAGCGCGACCTGACCGAGGAGAAGTGTGCCGGCGGCATGCGAGGCCGGAGTGATCCGGCCGGGCGGACCGGCCCAGGACAAGCCGATCCGGTCACGCCGGTCCCGCGCCCGGCGCCAGACTGAATCGGCGTTGGCGATCAGGAAGTCGGCGTACCCGTGCGCCGGATCGGCGTGATGCAGGCGCGCCAGCCCCTGCGCGAAGACTCCCTTGAAGATCAGCTGGTCCTGGTCGCAGGAGCCCTCCCGCTCACACAGCTCGTGCAGGATCCCCGCGCTGGTCAGATGGGCTATCGCGGCGGTGGCGACCCGGTGGGCGCGCTGCAGCAGGGCGTCATCACCGGTCGAGCGCCAGAGTTCGGCCAGCCCGCCGAGGAGTACGCCCTGGTTGTACGTCCAGGTGGCGCCGCCGTTGTTGACGCAACCAGCCAACCCGTCGTTGACCAATCCGTCCACATTGATTAGTCCACTGTGGTCGAACCAGTGCCAGGCCCGCGTAGCCCAGTCGAGGTAGGCTTCGCTGTCGTCCGGGCAGCGTCGGGCTAGTCGAGCCGCCGCCAGCAGGAACAGTTCTGTGGTGATGGCGTTCTTGTACGTCCGGTCGTGGCTCCACCACAATCCACCGCCGCATTCGGCGTCCCAGCCGGCGAGCAGGTCGGCGAACCCGGCCCGGGCCGCCGCGAGAAAACCCGGGTCCCCGGTCACGTCATAGCAACGCAGCCACGTGTTGACATACCAGGCGTCATCGTCGAAGAAGCGGGACCGACGGTTGTGATGACGGGCGAACCAGCGCGAGAGCGCGTTGACGTAACCCGGACTGTGGCTGCGCTCGTATGCGGTGGCGACGGCCTCGATGACGAGCGCGAGCTGCCAGGCCTCGCCTCTCGCGGCCCACCACCGCGACGCGTCGGGGCGGTAGAAGCGCAGCAGCCGGGAAACCGCGAGCCGGTCCCGCTCGCTGGGCGTGTCCGGCGAGCGCGAGGAGCGAGCTCCAGGGAGCACCGCAGGGTGCTCGCGATCCTTGGTATTGGCGTCCCTTGTGGACCTAGCCGATGAGCTCGTCCACATAGCACCAACGCCAACTCTCGCCGGGCTCGACGGAGCGCATCACGGGATGCGCCACGTCCTGGTAATGGGCCGTCGCGTGCTGGTAAGGCGAGGAGTCACAGCAGCCGATACGCCCGCACGTCAGGCACATCCGCAGATGAACCCAATCGTAGAAGCCGATCTTGAGGCAGTCCGGGCAGCCCTCGGTTGTCTGCGGTCCCACGTCCGCCGGCGCCGTGCTCAGGTGCTCACACGTCATCCGCTGCTCCGTTCCAGCATCGACTCCTCCAGGTCCAGGTCCCGCTGCGCCCGTACCAGGACCTCCTCCGGGATCCGTCCGGTATCGCGAGCCTCCCGGAACACCGCCCGCTCAGCCTCCAGCATCCCGCGCCGGAGCCGAACATACGCCTGCGAAGGGGTTTCGCGGGTGTGTCCGAGCCGCTCCCACGCGGTATTGGACCGCTGCTCGGTGAGGATCCGCAGCCGGTCCACCACGCCTGCCGGCGCGGTCGGTGCTGCCTCCTCGAGCCGCTGCCGGGCGGCCCGGCTGGCGGCCTGCTGGGTCGCCGCCTCGGCCAGCGTGTCCTGCATCGGATCATCGGGCTGGATGCGAAGCCGGCGGGCGAGCATGGGCAAGGTCGTGCCCTGCACGAGCAGCGTCACCGTGATCACGGCGAAGGCGACCCAGACGAAGAGCGCCCGCGGGTAGGTCTTCCCATGGGCCAGCAGTTCGGGCAGGGCGAGCGCGGTTGCCAGCGTGACCACGCCGCGCATCCCGGCCCAGGCGAGAACCGTCGGGACGGTCGCCGGCGGTGCGGGGTCGCGCTGGCGGACCCTGGGGATCAGCCGGGTCAGGTAGGTCGCCGGGTACATCCAAACGAACCGGGACACTATGACCGTACTCACCACCGCAACGGTGACCGTGACCGTCGTCCGTACCGGAGTGTCGAGCCCAGCGACCACCTCCCGTAACTGGAGCCCCACCAGCAGGAAGACCAGTCCCTCCAGCAGGAACTTGACCAGCTTCCAGAACGCCCCCATCTGCAACCGTGACGCGGCCGACATCAGGGTGGGCAGCCGATGGCCCAGGTAGAGCCCGGTGACCACCACGGCCACGATGGCCGACGCGTGCAGGCCCTCGGCGACCGCCGTGACGACGAACGGAGTGAGCAGGGAGATCGCGTTGTCGATGAGCGGGTCGGTCACCCGCTTGTGCAGGTACCCGATGGAGACGGCGAACACCGCACCCACGAGCGCCCCGCCGCCCGCCGCGACCGCCACCTCCTGGCCGATCTGCCACGGCCCCACCGCGAGGCCGACCGCCGCGGCCACGAAAACCCGGAAGAGCACCAGCGCGGATGCGTCATTGAGCAGGCTCTCGCCCTCGAGGATGGTCACCATCCGGCGCGGCAGTCCGATCCGCCGGGCCACGGCGGTGGCGGCCACGGCGTCCGGTGGCGCAACCACCGCGCCCAGGGCGAGGCATGCCGCGAGCGGTACGCCCGGCATGATCGCCTTCGTGACCGCGCCGACGCAGGCCGCAGTGAAGACAACCAGGCCGACCGCGAGCAGCAGGATCGGGCGCAGGTTGAACCGGAACGCGGGGACCGAGGTCTCCAGAGCAGCCACGTAGATCAATGGCGGCAGTATTCCGATGAGGACGAACTCGGGGTCGAGGGCAAAGCTGTGGTCGCGGAACACGTACGACAGGACCAGCCCGACCACCACCAGCAGGATCGGTGAGAGCAGCCCCAGCTTGCGGGAGACCGCGGCAACGGCGACGACGACCGCGGTGAGTCCGGCGACGGTGAGCAACAGTGTCACGGATCAAGGGTATGATCCCTATTCGCCGACGCTCCGGCGCGGCTGCTCCCCGGCCGCGAATGGCCACAGTGGACACTAGGGTGGCCAGAGGTTCGCGGCGGCCGCGGTAACGGTGATCCCGCCCGAGCACGTCGCGGCGGGCGCTACGGCGGCCTTCAGCCGGTAGGCACGGATGAAGGCGACGATCGCGAGGTCGTCGGCATTGTCGACCTTCAGCTGGTAGCCCCAGGCCTGCAGCGAGATCGGCCGGTCCAGGCCCGGGAACGGGCTCATGAACGTGAATGGGCGTCCCTCCACCAGGGCTTTGAGCGTTTGGTACTGCTCGCCGGGCAGATCCGGCCGGTAGGTTACCCACACCGCGCCGTCTTCCATGCTGTGCACGGCGAGCTCCTTCGCGATCGGAGCGGTGTAGGCGTCGCCGAGGCAGTTCTGCCAGTGCGGATTGGAGTCACCTCCGACGGGCGGTGAGGTCGGGTATTGGATGTGCCCGTAGTGGTGGTCGTGAGTCAGGTACTCCGGGTGCGTGATCCGATAGTCGACCACGCCGGCCGGTTGGGCGCGACGGTTGTTCGCCGTCGGGGTGGTCTGTGTGGAGGCGACGCCGCAGCCCGCCAGCACCATTACGGCAATCAGTGCACAGGCCCGCGCGATCACCTCGGCCTCCTCTCTTCATGCGTGCCGACGACAGCTTGACGTTAGTCGGGACGCCGTACTCGACAGAACGGGTCAGTAACCTGTCCGGGCGAACGGCAGGGCAGCGTCGAGAGCCTCGGGATACTTCAGTGCCGACCCGGTGTTGATGACCACGACCTCCTCGTGGCCGTTGAGCCACCGGTTGGCGACCAGCCGGCGGACGGCGGCGAGGCAGGCGGCTCCCTCCGGGCACAGCAGCATCCCCTCGGTCGCGGCGACGTCGCGCAGTTCGGCCAGCATCTCGGCATCATCGACGGCGACGGCCGTGCCGCCCGTTCCCCCCAATGCGTCGAGGATCAGCTCGTCACCCAGCGGCGCCGGGACGGTGATGCCGAAGGCGATCGTCCGAGGGTCGAGCCACGGCTCGGCCCGGCGCCGCCCCGCCGCGAAGGCGCGCACGATCGGGGCACAGCCGCTGGCCTGCACGGCGACCAGCCTCGGCGTCGGCCCGGGCGGCAACCACCCGAGCGAGCGGAGCTCCGACAGTCCCTTGTGGATACCGATGAGTCCCACCCCGCCGCCGGTCGGATAGACGATGACATCGGGTGTCCGCCAGCCCAACTGCTCGACGATCTCGAATCCCATCGTCTTCTTGCCCTCGATCCGGTACGGCTCGCACAGGGTCGAGACGTCGAAGACGGTGCCCGCCGAGTCGGCCACGAGCGACCGGACCACCGCGGCTGCGTCGCCGATCAGTCCGTCCACGAGGGACAGATGTGCGCCGGCCGCGAGGCACTCCCGCCGCGGCATCACGGGTGCCGAGCGCGGCATGACGATGCTCGCGCGCATTCCCGCCCGAGCCGTGTACGCTGCCCAGGCCGACCCGGCGTTGCCGTTGGTCGGCAACGCGACGTGGCGTACTCCGAGCTCCGCCGCGCGCGAGACGCCGACCGCGGCGCCTCGCGCCTTGAACGACCCGGTCGGCGTCAGCCCTTCATCCTTCACCAGCAGCCGTGGCACGCCGATCCGAGCGCCGTACCGGGCGGCGGAAACGAGCGGCGTCCAACCCTCTCCCAAGGTCACGACACGCGCCGGGTCACGTACCGGCAGCAGCTCGCGGTAGCGCCACAGGTCGGCCGTCCGGTCGGCCACCGAACTCGGAGTGACAGCGCGCTGGACCTGGTCGAGGTCGTAGCGAGCGAGCAGTGGAGAGCCGCATCGGCACACCCCGAGCAACGTGTCCGCGTCGTACGTCGTCGCGCAGCGCGGACACTCGCAGTGGGTGAGCATGCGCTCAAGATAGCCTCAGCCGTGCGAAACAGGCCATGGCGGCGGCCTGGGATAACGCTCCACAGTGGACTCATGCCTGGGCTCAGCGCTGGCACAGCGGCCGTCGGGTATCTTGGAACGCCGGAGGTGCGTGGCGGATGGCGAGAAGGTCGATACTGCGCCGGGCGGCGAGGCTGGCCGCGGGAACCGCAGCCGTTGGTGCGGCGATCTGGGCGGTACGGGACATCCCGGTAGCCCTGGGTGCGGCACCAACAGGCGAACGGGCTGAGCGAATGTTGCGCTCGCCACAGTTCCGCGACGGAAGGTTCCGCAACAGCGTCCCCTCGAGTTCGGTGCCGCAGGGACGGGCTGTGCTCAACGAGATGTTCGGCGGCGAGCATCACCGCAAACCGTCCCGGCCGATCCCGGTGGTCACCCCGTCGGGGGTGCCGATCGCTCAAGGGCTGCACATCACCTGGTACGGGCATGCGTCGGCGCTGGTCGAGATCGAGGGTCACCGGCTGCTGTTCGATCCGGTGTGGGGTGATCGCTGCTCGCCCTCCCACCTGGTCGGACCCAGGCGGCTGCACCCGGTTCCGCTCGGCCTCGATGAGCTACCCCGACTCGACGCCGTGGTCATTTCGCACGACCACTACGACCACCTCGACATGCCGACGATCGTCGAACTGGTACGCCTGCAGGCGATGCCGTTCATCGTGCCGTTGGGCGTCGGAGCGCACCTGGAACGGTGGGGAGTCGCGGCCGACCGGATCGTCGAGTTGGACTGGGACGAGGACACGATGGTCGGAAGGGTCCGGCTGACAGCGACCGCGGCCCGCCATTTCTCCGGTCGTTCGTTCACCCGGGACAACACTCTGTGGGCGTCGTGGGTCGTGGCCGGCCCCACCCGCAAGCTGTTCTACACCGGCGACACCGGGTACTTCGACGGGTTCGCCCGCATCGGCGCCGTGCACGGCCCCTTCGACGCCGCACTTGTCCAATGTGGAGCCTATGGCGAGGGCTGGCCAGACATCCATATGACTCCGGAGGACGCGGTGCGCGCGCACGTCGATGTCCATGGTGGACTGCTCGTGCCGGTGCACTGGTGTACGTTCGTCCTGGCCTTGCACGACTGGTCGGAGCCGGCCGAGCGCCTCTGGCGTGAGGCGAAGGAGCGCGAGGTCCCGGTCGCCTTCCCTCGGCCGGGCGAGCGGATCGACGTGGACAACCCGCCCGAGGCCGATGGCTGGTGGCAGACGGTCGCCTGAGCTACGAGCACCGCTCACGGGGGATGCGAGTCCGCTGTGAATCCTGGGCACTCTGATGAGCCCGGCAGTGCCGGCCGGGCGCGCTATCTTGGTTGGCATGGACGAGAACCGGGCTCGGCGCGTCGTTGACAAGTTGCGGGAGCGCGGAACGCCGGCGCACGTGGAGCGCTCCGGCGTAGCGCAGTTCGGCGTTCGCGTCTCACTTGCTGACGGACGCGAGGCGATCTGGGATACCGATGACACCGCGGGACTTGAGGCCCAGGTCATGCGCGACGGCGTGCTGGTAGGGTTCGTTCCCGAGATCGAGGGCTCGGAGAACTTCGATGAGGCACAGGTGATCGACTCGATCGCCCGCGCCGACTACGACGAGCCGGTTGCCCGCCTGCGGTCCACCGCGCCCGCGCCTTCCGAGCCGCTCCCCTTCGAAGGCGGCTTCTTCCGCCGATTCTTCGGCGGCTTCCGCGAGCGCTGACCACTGTCGGCGCATTCAGCCACCGTGAATTTCGTTTGGTATCACCGACGGTAGACGTCCCGGCGGTGGTCGATGTCTAGCACCTGAACCACCCGGTGTTCATCGTCGATGCGATATCGGACGCGGTACTCACCGCGTCTCGCCCGCCACAGTCCTTCAAACGGGGCCTGCAGCGGCGCTCCGACCCGATGCGGCTGACGTAGGAGCGGACGGTTGACGAACTCCCACGCCGCGAACGCGGCGGCGGCTGGCAGGTCCTCGCTGAGTGCCCGTCTCGCGCCGGGTGCCAGCACGAGCGAGTACGAATCGTCGTCCTCAGCGGGAACGTTCACGGGTTCTGCGCTCGGCCATGAGGGCGGCCATCGCTTCGACGGTTGTCGCGTGGCCGTCCGCCAGATCGGCCTCCGCCTGGCGTATCCGCGCCATCGCGTCCGGGTCGGAGAGCAACTCGATGGTGGCTTCCATCGAGTCGAGGTCCTCGGCCGCGATCAGCACGACATATTCGCGACCGTTTCGCGTGATGTGCACCCGATCGTGGGTCCGGTCAACCTCGTCGGCCACCTCGGAGAGCCTTGCCTTCGCCTCCGACAGAGGGATCGTACTCATAGACTATGATTCTAGTCTACGACTCCTGGGCTGTCGAGTGAACTTGACCGCTCATGGTGTCGCAAGAGGCGCTTGCCGAGGACCGGCTGAAGATCGGTGTTCCAGTACTCAAAGCGACGCGTGGCGGCGCTTTCGGTTCCATCACGGCGATCTTGCGGTCGGTTCCCAGCACAGGGATACGATCCGAGGCGCCACACCTCGGGAAAAGGGATCTTGCACCGGCTCGGTGGGCGTGGAGTCGCTTTCGGTACCGCAGTAGCAACCTTGGTGCGGGGAACTCGACATGTATGGCGCGCCCGCCGATAGCCGCGAACGGCGTGCTCCGCGCGATCACCCCGGTGCGTCTACAAAGGACTCAGGCTGAGTCGGCGGCGGCGAGCTCCGCGTCCTCGGCGGCCCGGGCGGTCGCCCCGGACTGCTGGCGTAGCGGCAGCTCCGGCAGGAGCAGGACGACGATGAGGCCGACCACCATGATGGCCGAGGCGATCAGGAAGACCTGGCTCATCGCCTCGGAGAAGCCGACCTTGAACGGATGGGTGAGGACGTCGGAGAACTTGTTGATGAACGACGTGTCGTTCAATGACGCGCTGCCGCCTCCGGTGAGCGCCTGCCGCAGACCCAGCGCCTGGTCCGGATGAGCCCGCGCGGCTTCCTGGAACGCCGGCGTCGCCGACGCGGCGCCGAACGCCGTCGCGATCTTGTTCGGAAGCGCGTTGAACAGGATCGAGAGGAAGACCGCGGCCCCGAGCGTTCCGCCCATCGACCGGAAGAAGGTCACCGACGACGTGGAGACTCCGATCTCCCTGGGTGAGGCGGCATTCTGGACCGCGACGATCATGGGTTGCATGTTGCCGCCGAGGCCCAGGCCCATCAGGCCCATCACCAGCATGGTCCGCCACAACGGGGTGTCGGCCCCGATACGGGAGAAGAGCAGCAGCGCGGCGAGCATGAAAACGCCTCCGACGATCGGGAAGATCCGGTAGCGACCGGTCCGGGCGATGGTCTGGCCCGAGATGATCGAACCGGCCATGATTCCGATGACGAAGGGGATCAGCTCCAGGCCACCCTTGGTCGGGCTGGCTCCCTTCACGATCTGCAGGTAGAGCGGGAGCACGAGCAGGCCGCCGAACATCGCCATACCGAGGATGAAGCTGCTGGCCGAACCGACGGCGAAGGTACGACCGGTGAACAGACGCAGCGGGAGCAGCGCCTCCTCGCCGTACCGGCGCTCAGCGATCAGGAAGAGGCCGATTCCGATCGCCCCGATCACATAGCAGGCGAGCGAGCGGCCCGAGCCCCAGCCCCAGTCCCGTCCCTGCTGTGCCACGATCAACAGCGGCACCAGGGCGACGATCAGGGTCAGCGCCCCCGGCCAGTCGATGCGGTGGTCCTGGCGCCGGTGTGGGATGTACAGGTAACGGGTGATCACGGCCATCGCCGCCGCGGCGATCGGTACGTTGATGTAGAAGATCCACCGCCACCCGGCGACACCGAAAATCGACGTGGTGCCGGCGAAGAAGCCGCCCAGCAACGGCCCGAGCACGCTCGACGTGCCGAAGACGGCGAGGAAGTAGCCCTGGTATTTGGCCCGCTCCCGGGGCGGAACGAGGTCACCGATGATGGCGAGCGCCAGCGAGAACAGCCCGCCCGCGCCGATGCCCTGCAGGGCCCGGAAGGCGGCCAGCTCGTACATGCTCTGGGAGAGCCCGCACAGCGCCGAACCCACGATGAAAACGGCGATCGCGAAGAGGAAGAAAGGCTTGCGCCCGTAAATGTCGGACAGCTTGCCGTAGAGCGGCGTGGAGATCGTCGACGTGATAAGGAAGGCGGTCGTGGCCCAGGCCTGAAGGGTAAAGCCGCCGAGGTCGTCCGCGACCGTCCGCATCGCCGTGGCGACGACGGTCTGGTCCAGGGCGGCCAGGAACATGCCCATCATCAGTCCGATAAGGATCGTGGTGAGCTGGCGCTTGGTCAGCTCTCCGGAGTTCTGGTCCGGCTCGCTCACCTGGTCCTTGTTCACCTTCGCTGGGGTAGCCACACTCGTCTCCCTGTCCCCCGCCGATCGTCGCCCGTGGTGGGCTCAACTCGCGGCGGCGAGCGTTGTCGTCTCCGTCGCCACGGCCGGCGACGGTGCATGTCGTAGCTCCTGCATCCTGTCTCGATGAGCCTCGACTGCGCGGTTGAAATCCCGGAACATCCGGGTGAAGTCGCGGATCCGGTCCGCGTCCCACTCACGAAGCGCCTCCGCGATCGCCCGGCGTCGGGCATCGATCATCCGCTCACAGACGCCGCGGCCGCCCTCGGTCAACGCCAACCGGCACGCGCGCCCATCGCCCGGGTCCGGATCGCGACGGATCAATCCCGCACGCACGAGTTGAGCCACCTGCCGGCTCACCGTCGATGCATCAGAACCCTTGGCTTCGGCGAGGTCGCGCAGGCGCATGGACCCCTCGTGCATCAGTGGCGACAGTAACTGCAGAGCCGAACGGTCCTGGCCGGCCTCGGTGGGGGCGGCGGCCTTGAGCAGCCGGACGAAGCGGGTGAGCTCGTCGTTGAGCTCATCGGTCAGCTCCGCCTTGGCCGGTGCGCCGTGCATGCATGCACCATACAACTAATCTGTGAGGGTTGGCCCACCAGCCCGGACGACCGACGCGACCGCCGCCGGCGGACTACGTTTCAACCCATGGGGGGGCGGCCGTGATCGAGATCGGTATCTACGACTTCGCCGAGGTATACGCCGACCCTCGCACCGGCGAAAGTGTCGCCCCGGCTCAGCGGGTGCGCGACATCATCGAGGAGGCCGAGCTGGCCGAACAGGTCGGCCTGGATGTCTACGGGCTCGGCGAGCACCACCGGGCCGAGTTCGTGGTGTCGGCACCCGCGGTGGTCCTCGCCGCGATCGCCGCACGGACCCGCCGCATCCGGCTCACCAGTGCCGTGAGCGTGCTCTCCTCCGACGACCCGGTACGGGTGTTCCAGGACTTCGCCACGCTCGACCTGATCTCCGGCGGCCGCGCCGAGATCATGGCCGGCCGGGGCTCGTTCATCGAGTCGTTCCCGCTGTTCGGATACGACCTGGACGAGTACGACGAGCTGTTCGCCGAGAAGATCGAACTGCTGCTCCAGATCCGGGACAAGGAGCGGGTGACCTGGAGCGGACGGCACCGGCCGTCGATCCCAGATCTTGGCGTCTATCCCCGGCCGCTACAGGACGCGCTGCCGGTATGGATCGCCGTCGGCGGGAACCCGCAGTCGGCGGTGCGGGCCGGACTGCTCGGTACGCCTCTCGCCATTGCGATCATCGGCGGTCAGCCGGCGAGGTTCGCGCCGCTGGTCGAGCTCTACCGGGAGGCGGCGCGGCGGGCGGGCCACGACCCGGCGAGCCTGGCGGTGAGCATCAACTCGCATACCTTCGTGGCGTCGACGGCGGCCGAGGCACGGGACACCTTCCACCCGCACTATGAGGCCATGATGAGTGCGATCGGGCGGGAGCGCGGCTGGAGTGGTGGCTTCTCGCGCGAGGAGTTCGACGCGGCAACACGTCCCGACGGGGCCCTGCTGGTTGGCGCACCCGAAGAGGTGGCCGAAAAGATGCTCGCTCAGCACCGCCTCTTCGGCCATACGAGGTTCCTGGCGCAGGTGTCGGTCGGCAATGTCCCGCACCACCATGTCATGCGGGCGATCGAGTTGCTGGGTACGGAGGTCGCGCCGATGGTGCGGGACGAGCTGTCCGGCGCCACCCCGGTCTGACGGTCAAGCGCATCGCCGGTATCGCTGGATCACATGCTGAGATGCCAACCGGCCCGGTGGTCTCGAGCACACCGGGCCGGCCGCTAGGAGACGCTGTGATCAGCCCGGGTGACCGTATCCCCAGACGGCGCCGCCGATATCCATCATCCGTACAACGTCGCCGGGCTGCGGCGCGCTCATCACGTGCCCGTTCCCCACGTAGATCGTCACGTGATGGATGTCCCAGTAATAGAAGACCAGGTCGCCGATCTGCAGGTTGGTCCGGCTCACCAGCGTCATGGAGTGCGCCTGTGCGTACGCGTTGTGCGGCAGGTACACGCCCACCGTGGCCCACGCGGCCATGGTCAGGCCGGAGCAGTCGTAGGAATTCGGACCGGCGGCACCCCAGACGTAGGGCTTCCCCGCCTGCCGGCAGGCGAACGCCGCGGCCTTGTAGCCCTTCGTGGGCAGGTACGTCGACGGGCAGGTCCACGGCCGGTACTGTCCGATCCCGCCGCTGGTGCCGTACACCTTGACCCTGAGCTTCTGCATGTCGGAGAGCTTCTGCGTGATGGTCTTCCGCTGCTGCGCCAGATCACTGTCCTGCTTGGCCAGCTTTTCGACCAAGGCGTCGAGCGGTGCCTTCTGGGCGTTGTACTTGTCGCGGGCTTCCCGCACCGTAGCGAGTTCGTTGACCTGGGAGCGGGCCAGCATGTCCACATAGGTGAGCTGGTCGACAAATGCGTCCGGGCTGCCCGACGTGAGAAGGGCTGTCATCGGGGTGCTCGTGCCCCCCTTGTACGCCTGCGCCGCCATCACGCCGATCTTCACCTGAGCGAGTTCGAGCTGGGTCTGCAGTGGCGCGATCTGCTTCTGCAGGGCGGCCACCCTGGCCTTGTTCTTCAGGTACTGGTCGTGTACGGCGTTGTACTTCTCGATCAGCGGCTCCAGTTGGTTCCAGAGCTGATTGAGCTGCGCCTCGACCTCCTGGATCGTCGGATCGGCCTTGGCCGGGAGGCCGCTGAGGAAGACGACGGTGAGAGCCGCGGTGATGGCGACGACGACTACCCGGAACGTGCTGTGCACCGTGAGGATGCGCACGTGGTGCTGACTCCTTCTTCCGATGTCCGCCGACCGGGTTAGCTGACGGGTTCGGGCTGGAAGATGCCCTACCGCGGCAAGCCACGGATTCACCCCAACGAGCGGCGGTTCCCCGGTACGACGCACGGGCGGCATCGCGCATGCGCCGATTAGGCAGCGGCCTGATCCTTGACCGGGGGTCGGTCACGCCAAAGATCAGGCTAGGCACACTGTAGGAACTCGCCCGCATCCAATCAAGTCGACACGACGGCGTGTTCATACAGTTCCCAGACGACCACGGGCCGTGGTCCTTCGTGACATCGGTCCACAGTGGACACAATGGTTGCCCGGACAGATTGCTGACGACATGGCTGGGTACAACCACGTGATTGGGTCATCCGGAGTGCCCTGTGACGGACCTGGACCTCCCCAGCCCGCGGGGTCAGACGCCGGAGATCGCGTCCGCGAGCCCCTCGAGCAGGTCGGCGACGCCGGGCGGCCCGGCGACGACAAGGTCGGCGCGTTCGGCCAGCTCGGCCACCTCCGTGGATCCGCTGCACACCTTGAGCCCGGCGACTCCGCGTGCGCGCAGGTCGTCGACGGCCGCGAAGGCGGCCAGGTCGCCGAGGTCATCCCCGGTGTAGGAGACCGCCACGGCACCCGTCTGCTCGGCGTGTGCGCGCAGGGCGTGCCCCTTGTCGACACCGGGCGGGCGAAGTTCCAGGACCAACCGTCCGGGTTCAACCGTGAGCCCGTGTCGCGATGCCAGCGCGGCAACGGGTACGCGCAGACGTTCCAGCAGCCCGGGCGGGTCGGGGGCGCGTCGGGTGTGTACGGCGACGGCATTGCCCTTGTCTTCGATCCACGCGTCCGCGCCGCCGTCGACATCGGCCAGCACCCCGGGAAGCTCGTCCTTGGCGGCGGCCACGGCCGGACCGGGCGGGGGCGCTATCACCTCACCCGTACGAGCATCACCGCGTTCCCGACCGTACTGCCCGTACACGACGAGGCCGGAGAACTCTCGTCGGTGCGCGAATCCACCCAGAGCGAGCGCCGCTGCGGCCGGGCGTCCGGTGATGACGGCGAGCGAACCGACGCGTGCAGCGAGGCGGGCCAGGGCCGCGACGGCGCGGGGGTCGGCGAATGCCCGCTCCGGGTCAGGCACGATCGGCGCGAGCACTCCGTCGAAGTCGAACGCGAGCAGCGATCGCTCGGGGGTGCGCAGGATGGTGGCCAGCCCCGCGACGCCAGCCGGTGTCGTCGGCGTGGGAAGGGGCACGGCGGGAATCGTAACGGCGATCGGCCCGCCGTGCGTGAGATCAGGCAGAGGGGCTGGTCGACGGCGGGACGTAGGGAGGTGGCGGCGATGCGTCGCGACGCCGGCTCCACGCCACGCGTGCGGCCAGGAACACCGCGGCCCGGTCGGCCTCCATCTGCCGAGCCGTCGATGACACCGACCGGAGACCGTACGGGAATCTGGAGATGATCTCCCGACCGCCCTTCGCCACGATCAAGGTCCCCCGCGGGCCGACCTCTGTCCGCTGGATGTCGACCCAGGCGGCGTGTTGAGGCTGCCACCCAGCGACGACCGTCACACCCTCGCGGTCGGCGATGAGGCGCGGTCGTAGGACGACCCACCAGAGCTGGCCGATGATCAGCAGGATCAGCACCACACCGATGGCGGCGAGCCATCCGTACGCGATGACGACCGGGATTGCCAGCAGCACAAGCAGCACACTCCCCACGACGGCGAGCAGGCGCCGGCCGGCGGGTGCCCGGAAGACGGTGACATCGTCGGTCTCGGCCATGCTCTGCTCCCCGGGCTTCGGTGGCCGTCCACCTTACGGCCGACATCGGGCCGCCGCGCCGATGGGTGGCCGGCATTCCGACGGTCGGGCGCACCGAGGGATCCGCCGAGCCGGCGCTGGGTTCAGTGGGATGCGAGCCGACGAGCGATATCGTCCCGGCGGGTCTCCAGGCTGTCCACGATGGCCTCCAGCTCCTCGGCGCTGGAGATGGTCGCCGCGGTCTCCTCCGGTTCGACGCTGCCGTCGGTGCGATCGCCGACCTGGCGCCGGAGTGCGGCTGCCGAGGCCCGCAGCTCGGAGATCTCCTCATCAACCATCCGCAGTTGCTCGCGCAGGTCGCGGTCCGACTGTTGGGTCATATGTTCGGCTCCAATCTGTCGTCCCTCTCAGTCTGCGCCGCGGCGTGTGTTTGCGCCGGTGAACCACTGATTGAACGAGGGAGGCTAGCTCCGTCCATTATGGACAACAGGCGTCGTCCGTTAGGGTGATCTGGGACTGGCCGGTTTGGTCAACCCACGGTCGGCGTAGACGCGCCGGTGCCACGATGAGCATGTGCCTCGTCACGGAAATATCGAGACGTTCAGCGAGGGAATCTCGACCGAGCGCAACTTCGACATCGCCCTGCGCGGATACCACCGTCAGGAGGTCGACCGCTATGTCGGCCTGCTCGAGAGCCAGGTGTCGGCGCTGTCGGAGGAGCGGCAGGCGTACCTGACCGAACTGCGCACCCTCAATGCGCATCTGCATCGGGTCCAGAATGAACTGCTCGAGCTACGACGCCGCCAACCCCCTGACGACCAGGTCAGCTACACCCACCTCGGCCGACGGGCGGAGCAACTGCTCACCCTCGCCGACGAGGAGGCGCGGACGATCCGTGCCGAGGCTGCCGCCGAGATCGAAGCCGAGCGCGCGCGGGTCACCGCCGAGGTCTCGGAGCTACGGGCCGACGCCCAGCGCCGGTACGAGTCCGCCGTCGAGCAATGCCGGGCCGAGCTGGAAACGCGCCGCGAGGAGCACATGCGGCAGCTGAGCCAGATCACCGAGCAGGCCACCGCCGACGCGACGAAGGTCAGGCAGGAGGCCACCGCCGCCGCCGCCGCGTTCAAGAAGGAAGCCTCCACGGCCGCGGTGAACCTCAAGAACGAGGCGTCGATCACGGCGGCGAAGCTCAAGGACGAGGCCTCGGCCGAGGCGGCGAGGGTACGAGCGGAGGCCACCGAGGAGGTGGGCGCCCTCAGGAACCGGGCCGCCCGCGATGCCGAGCGGCTTCGAGCCGACGGGGCCGCCGAGGCCGAGCGGGTACGGACCGGAGCCGCGGAGGAGGCGAAGCGACTCCGCGCCGAGGCCGAGGCCCAGGCGAAGCGACTCGGCACCGAGGCCGAGGCCGAGGCGAAGCGACTCAGCACCGAGGCCGAGGCCGAGGCGAAGCGACTCAGCACCGAGTCGGCCGCGGAGGCGGAGCAACTGCGGACCAGGGTCGTAGCCGAGGCCGAAGAACTCCGGACCGGGGCGGCGAAGGAGTCCCAACGACTGAGGGCGGAGGCGGCCGAGGAGGCCCGCCGGGTCACCGCCGAGGCGGCCCGGCTGCGAGCGCAGGCAGCGGACGAATCGGAGCGGGTCAGGGCCGAAGCCGTCGAGGCGGGGGACAGTACGGCGAAGATGCTCGCCGAGGCCGACCGCTACCTGGCCACCGCGAAGCAGGAGGCGCGCCGGCTCACCGATGCCGCCACTGCCGAGAGCGAACGCCTGCGGGCCGAGGCGGTTCAGATCCGGCAAGCGCTACGCACGGTCGCCGAGGAGGCCGCGACATGGCTGGCCGCGGCGACGGCCGAGTACGCCAACGAGACCCGCGCCGGGGCGGCCCGCCATGCCGAGACCATGCTCGCGGCGGCGCACGCCATGGCCGGGAAGCTCCGCCAGGACGAGGGGCGCAGGTGGGCCGAGCAGAACGAGTCGGCACCGCGACGGGAGACGGCCAACACGGCCGCTGACGACACCAAGAAGGACGACACCAAGAAGGACGGTGAGCGTGGCTCCCGTCGTGGCCGCGTGGGCATCTCCCACGAGACGCCGGCCGGAGCCGGGGCGACCCGGCAGCCGCCACCAGAGCCGAGCGACGGCCGACCCGCCTGAGGCGGCTACGGGGTCTGGGAGGCCGAGTCGTCGGTTCGGCTTCGCGGTCGGCCAGGTGCGTTCTACGGTTGGGTGTTCCCGCATGGGTCGACCCCGCCGGACCCGACCGTTCGGGCGGTCTCGCGATACGGCCGGGCGCGGCGAGCAACCTCCAGGTATTCGCAGGAAGGGAGCTCGGTATGAGCACCGCCAGAGATGTCATGCACATGGGCGCCGAGTGCGTCGCCGAGGACGAGACGCTGGCTGAGGCTGCGGTGCGGATGCGCGATCTGAACGTGGGCGCGCTCCCGATCTGCGGCGCGGACGACCGCCTGCACGGCATCATCACCGATCGTGACATTGTGGTTCGGTGCGTCGCGGACGGCTTCGACCCCGAGATCATGACCGCGGGTGAACTGGCCCGCGACGCCTTGGTGTGGGTGGATGCGTCCGATTCAGAGGACGAGGTCATCCGGGTCATGACGGAGTCCGCGGTCCGGCGGGTCCCGGTGATCGAGAACAGCCGGCTGGTCGGGATGATCAGTGAGGCGGACCTCGCCACGCACCTTGACGAGCACCGCCTCAAGCAGTTCGCGGAGAGCCTCTACAGCAGTCCGCCGACCGGGTAACGCCCGCGACTGTCCACCCGCGACAAAGGATCAGGTGACCGGCAGTCCGAAATGGACTCCGGTCAGCTCCTCGGAAATGTCCCACAGCCGCCGGGCTGTCTCGCGGTCGGTCGCCGCGGCCACCGGCTGGACCTTCGTCGGGTACCCCCTCGACTCGGCCATGCCGTCGGGTCCGTAGAAGTCGCCGCCCTGGGCCGAGGGATCGGTCGCGGCGCGGAGCTGGTCGAGCGCTCCCATGTCGGCGCTCTGGCCGAACAGGGGATTGCCGATTCGCATGAAGAAGTTCATCAGGCCGGTGGGGCCGGTGGTCTGAAGATTCGTCGCGGAGTATCCCGGATGTGCCAGCACGCTCTTGACCGGACTCCGGGCCGCCCGGAGCCGGCGGTCGAGTTCCAGCCCGAAGAGGGTGTTCGCGAACTTGGACTGCGCGTAGAAGCCGGTCGGTGAGTACGCGCGGGCGCCGGTGAGGTCGTCGAAGTGCATCCGTCCCCGTCGGTGCATGGTCGAGCTGAGCGTCACCACCCGAGGGTCGGCGTCGCTCCGGAAGTGGTCCAGCAACAGGCCGGTCAGCGCGAAGTGGCCAAGATGGTTGGCGGCGAACTGGGTCTCGTTCCCCTGTGGACTCAGCGACCGCGGCGGCATCATGATGCCTGCGTTGTTCATGAGGACGTCGATGCGCAGGCCGTCGCTGACGATGCCGGTGGCCAGCGCTCGTACCGAGTCGAGGTCGGCCAGGTCGACGATTCGCAGTTGTAGCCTGGCCTGGGGCAGGTCGGCCCGCAGCGCGTCGATCGCCTCGCGGCCCTTGGCCTCATTGCGGACGGCCATCACGACGTTGGCACCGCGCGCTGCGAGGGCTCGGGTGCTCGCATAGCCAAGGCCGCTGTTGCCCCCGGTGATGATTACTGTGCGGCCAGTCTGGTCGGGCATCTGCTCGAGGGTCCAGCGCTGCTCAGTCTTCGTCATGTTGCCAGTCTGTCATCGTTGATATTCGCGTGCGTTTCGGATCCACCCAGAAATAGGCCCGCCAATTCGCCGATTCGTCTGCGGCTGTGGCCCACTCCGAGTGAGCCTTGACCGAACGCACGGCGCTGGCCGGCGCATTTGGCCCGGCCCCGTCGCCCACCTCTCGCGATGAAGGAGCGAAGCATGCCGTACGTCACCGTAGGGCACGAGAACTCGTCCACCGTGGACATCTACTACGAGGACCACGGATCCGGACAGCCGATCGTGCTCATCCACGGCTACCCGCTCAACGGTCACTCCTGGGAGAAGCAGATCCCGATGCTGCTCGACCACGGATTCCGGGTGATCACGTACGACCGGCGCGGGTTCGGCTGGTCGAGCCAGCCGACCACGGGGTACGACTACGACACGTTCGCGGCCGACCTCAACATCATCATGACCACGTTGGATCTCACCAACACGATCCTGTGCGGCTTCTCCATGGGCACCGGCGAGATCGCCCGCTTTGTCGGGAACTATGGAACCGGACGGCTGAGCCGGGTCGCCTTCCTGGCGCCCGTACCACCATTCCTGCTCAAGACGGCAGACAACCCGACCGGGGTGGACCGGTCCGTTTTCGACGGCATCATGGACGCCATCCGGGCCGACCGGTACGCGTACATGACCGAGTTCCTCAAGCAGTTCTACGCACTTGACCGCAACCTGGGCTCGCGGATCAGCCCGGACGCGGTGCAGGCCAGCTTCACGGTTGCGGCCGAAGCATCCCCGCATGCGACGCTGGCGTGTGTCCCGGCGTGGCTGACCGACTTCCGCAAGGACATCCCGAAGGTGGACGTGCCCGCCCTGATTCTGCAGGGCACTGACGACCGGATCCTGCCGATCGACTCCTGCGGACGCGTGCTGCACCAGCTGCTGCCGAAGGCGGAGTACGTGGAGCTCGACGACGCGCCACACGGCGTGTCCTGGACCCACGCCGCCGACGTGAACAACGCGCTGTTGGCCTTCGCGACGAAATAGCGTCGGCGATACATGGCGTTCGCGACGGTCGTTCGCGACGGGCGTTCGCGACGAAATTCCGGCCGCGACAACAGCGGGCTCGGCGGATAGGTCGGGGCGCCGCGCGCCGCGGCGCAATGTCGTCAGTGCACCCGGCGCGGGCCGGCGCCGGGAATCCCCACCGTAACCTCGGCGAGTTCGGGCCGCAGACCGATCGTGGCCTCGAACCGATCCAGGGCGGCGTCAACGTGGCCATGCAGCGCGCCGATGTCGGCCTCGGGTGTCACGGTCAGTCGTACGTGGACCTTAGGTTGCCCGTGCGCGGTGAGGTGGACCCCGGCCCGGCGTACCGCCGGATGGCTCCGGAGATCCCGGGCGAGAGCACCCGCCAAGGCGGACGAGGCTACCAACGTGTGTCCGGGCGGCCCATCGGGATTGGCGGCGAATCTGCGGTCGGCCATGGCAAGGCCGCCGCGGCCGCGAAGCTCCGCCCGGAGCAGCACGAACCCGAACACCGCGACCAGCACGGTCGCGGCGATCGCGAGGGCATACGCCCACGCCCCCCAACCACGCCATCGGTCCACGAAGGACGTCGGAGCCAGTGGTGTGCTGCGATCGACCGGCAACCAGCCGAGGCTGGCCGCCGCGACGGCCAAGCCACCGGCCAACAGGACGACCCCGACAATCGTCCACAGTAGACGGTTATGGGAGGTGCGCGCCACCCGTAGCACCCGGGGCCGCCAGCGTACGGGCCGGGTGGCCGCGACCGTGGTCACGCCACTCTCCGCGGCGGCTTGAGCGCCACCTCGACGGGCGCCTCGGCCGGGAGGTCCATCCGCCGCAGCTCGGCTCGCACCGCCTGCTCGACCGGCTCGCTCTCCTCCGGCTTGGCTTCGGCCGTCACCCGTATCCGCCAGCGATGCCCACCGCCGCGTACCCGCGCGCGGGCCGAGTGCACGCCAATCGGTCGGCCGGCACTGGCGGTGGCGCGGTGCTCCACCCCCCGCCGCGCCAGCCACCAGACCCCCTCCGTGGCGTCACCCGCGGGCAGGCGGTCCGGCCGCCAGCGGCGCACCTCGGCCAGCACGATCAGAAGCCCGAGCACCGCCGCGCCCAGCGCGAGCCCGAGCACGCGGCGGTCACCCAGGGTCGTGGTGCGCCACCGGCCGAACCATTCCTCAAGCCACGCCGGCCACGCCGCCCGACCGGACGCGGCCAACGCCAGTTCGGCCGTGCCGACGAGTCCGGCAACAATAAGGACCAGGCCGAGCACGCCGGCCCCGATCCGGTTGACCGTCCGCATGGCACCTCCCGGCGGCCCGACGCCACCTGAGCTCAGAACCCGCGCCGGTTCAGAGCATCAGCGACGATGTCGACCACGACGACGCGTACCTGCCGGTCGTCCCCGGCCGCCGCGAGGACAGTACGCGCCGCGGACGCCGCCGCCTGGGCCACGGGTGGCAATGGGATCCGATCCGCCCGGATGTGCACCTCTACCGGGTCCGAGGTCAGCCGGACGCCGATCACCTTGCCGCCGGAGAACTGCGTCGACACCTCGACGCCCGGCCCGCCGACCAGAGCCGCCACGCCGGGTACTGCGGTGACCGCCTCGGCTACCGCCCGGGCCAGATCCTCGCGCCGCATCGCATCTGTCCTCAATGGAGCGTTATTGAACCCGTTGGGGCTGCTCGGATGCCGACTCAGGCATCTCGACGTGAATGTCGTCGACCTGGATGTTGACCTCCACGACGCGCAGACCGGTCATACCCTCGACCTGGCCCACCACATTGCGGCGGACGGCCTCGCTGATCTCGACGATGCTCTGCCCGTACCAGGTGACAAGGTTGAGGTCGATGGCGGCCTCCCGCTCGCCCACCTCGACCGAAACCCCCTGTGACACGGCCTCCGTACTTCCCGGGATGAGCGAACGAAGCTGACCGACGCGGCGCGACATGCCGCTGCCCATGGAGTGCACGCCCGGAATGTCCCGTGCGGCCAGACCGGCGATCTTGGTGACCACGCCCTCGCCGATGCGGGTGCTGCCGGCCTCGGTAGTCAGTGCCACCGCTGTCGCCCCCTGCGGACGGGCCGCCGGCGGCGCTTCGCGCGCTGGTGTAGGCGTCGCCGCCTTGCCCTCGGCCGGCCGGGCGTCCGTGGTCTGATCGGTGGTGGCGGTCTGCATCCGACGGCCGCCCCCGGGCTGGTTGTCTGCGCTCATCTGTCCTTCCCCCATTCGGACGGTGTCGACCACCTCACGCTAGCGGCAGCCCAGCGCACCCGTGCCCGAATGCGCGATCCGCCGGCTCCCGCGAAGACGTGGAGCGTCGTCGCGCGGTGGGAGCCTCGGCGAGGCGAGACGCACGGAGGCGTCCGCTCCGGTAGAAACGGATCGTGAGCCCGCTGCACACCGCGGCCCTGACCCGGGTGGCCGTCGCCGCCGTCGTCGGTGTCGCGGTCGCGATCGCGTCGTTGATCGGCGGGTTGACCTACATCGCGCCGCAGGCCGGCTGGGACGCCCTGGCGCTCACCTACCTCGGGCTAACGCTGCCCGCCGTCTGGCGCCTCGACGCCGCCGCCACGGCTCGCAAGGCTCTCCGCGAGGACACGACCCGCCCAGTCGCCGATGTCCTGCTGCTGGCCGCGGCCGTGGCGAGCCTCGGTGCGCTGGGGGTGGTCATCGTCCGGGCCTCCACGGCGAGGGGCGTCACCGCGCTGATGCTGACGACCGTGTGCCTGCTCAGTGTCGTCCTCTCCTGGGCCTTGGTGCATGTGACGTACATGCTGCGCTACGCCCGGCTCTACTACACCGAGCCGATGGGCGGCGTCAGCTTCAACGACGAGTCGCCGCCCGCGTATGTGGACTTCGCCTACCTGGCCTTCACCATCGGCATGACGTTCCAGGTCTCCGACACCGCGCTGAGTACCCGGGCCATGCGCTCGACCGCGCTGCGGCACGCCCTGCTGTCGTACCTGTTCGGCACCGTCATCCTGGCAACGACCGTCAACTTCGTGGCTGGACTCGCCCGCTGAGCCTGCGCCACCAGGGTCTGGCCACAACCACGGCGGCCGTGGCCCCTGCGGCCGCCGCCGCCGCGATGAAGAGGTTGGAGCCCATCGCGCGATCCCACGCCCGGCGTCCCCGCGCACGTACGGCGGTGGCAGCGGCACGGGCCCGGGAAGTGACGTGGAACCGCTCGGCGAGCGCCTGGACCGTGCGGGCGAGCTCTTCCCGTTCCGCGAGGAGCTGTTCGCGGCCGATGTCGCCGGTCACGCCCGGCCCCGGGTCTTCGCAGCGTCCCGCACCGCGGTGAAATCGTCGTGGAGTTGGCGCACCGACTCCTGCGGGACCGCCGGGGTCGCGCTCCGGAGCCGGGAACGCCCGACGAGCACGGCTACCGCGGCGATGAGGAGCAGCGCTGCACCCACGATCAGGGCCGCGGCCCAACCAGGCAGGGCCAGGGCCAGGGCCAGAATGGCGGCCGCAACGAGCACGCCCAATGCGTAGAGCGCGACCACCCCGGCGAGGCCGAACAAGCCGGCGCCGATGCCGGCCCGCTTCGCCTTCGCGGCCATCTCCGCTTTGGCGAAGTCGACCTCATGGTGGACCAGGGAGACGATCTGTTCGTTGGCGAGCCGGACCAGTTCACCGACCGAACGGTCCGAAAGCTCCGTCTGCTGCGTCATGCCCCATCATCGAATGTCCGGGTTCCCCGGCGGGCCGAAAATACCGAGACGGGACAGGAGTTACCGGTGTGTCCCCTGTGGTTGGGCGGCTGGTCTACAAGGGACGGTCAACTGATGTCCACAATGGTCTTCAGTGAATCTCGCGTCGCCGCCCGGATGAAGGCTTCCGCGACGTCCTCGAAGGCGAAGCGCTGCCCGATCAGCGGATCCAACGCCACGGCCCCGCGCCGGGCGAGGGCGATCGCCCTCGGATAGGTCTCCTTCATCCGTCGCACCAGCGCCATCGTGAGGCCCTTGCGCCGGGCTATCGACGCCGGAAATGCTGTCCGGTCGTCATCGGGGATTCCGCCGAGCACGACCCGCCCAGCCGGTCGCGCCGCCGCCACCGCCAGCCGTACGGCCTCGTCCGTGCCGGCCATCTCCACCGCGAGGTCGACGCCGCGGCGACCGGTCGCCTCCCACAGCTCGCCGTCGTCGGCCTGCCGCGGGGTCATCGCCATGTCGGCGCCCATGTCCAGAGCGGCCAGCCGCCGGTGTTCGAGCGGCTCGACAGCGAGCACCGTGGTCGCCCCGCCGGCTCGGGCGAGTTGGATCACGAACAAGCCGATCGGCCCGCAGCCGACGACCGCCACCGCGTCACCGAGCCGGAGGTGTCCCAGGTCAATACCGTGCAAGGCGACACCGAGGGGCTCCAGCAATGCGCCGCCGGCATCGCTGAGCTCCGCCGGCAGCGGGTGCAGCAGCCGCCGCGGCCACGTCATCAGCTCCCGCAGGCCACCATCACAACCGCCGTGGCCGGCGAAGCGCACCTCGGGACAGACGTTCGGATGGCCAGACCGGCAGGTTTCGCAGTCGCCACACGGCTGTGCTGGATCGATGGCGACCCTGGTGCCTCGGCGCGGGCCGTCCTCGATGACGCCGGCCATTTCGTGCCCGAGCACGAGCGGGTCAGCCAACACCGCATCGCCGATTCCGCCCTCACCGAACCAGTGCAGGTCCGATCCGCACAGACCGACCGCGGTGACCCGGACGAGCGCGTCGCCCGGTGCAACGACCGACGGCGGCGGCTCATCCGCGATACGGACATCCCCCACGCCGTGCAGGCGCGCCACCCTCATCGGCCGGCGTCCGCAGCCTGGGTACCGGAGTCAGCGGCCGCCGGTGCGGTGGTACTCCTCCACGATCTCCTGCCGGATCCGCCCCCGCGGAGCGATGTCGTAACCCTTGGCGATCGCCCACTCGCGGATGGACCGGTTGACATCTTTGTCGGTCGCGGCCGCGCGGCCGCGACCGCCGCCCCGTCCGCCACGGATCGACACGCGACTGCCGACCTCCAAGTACGGCGCCAGGTCGGCGCGGAGCTTCTTCGCGTGTCTGGTCGACAGATCGATCTGGTAGGTGTGCCCGTCGAGGCCGAACGTCACCGTCTCGTGAGCCACTCCTCCGTCAAGGTCGTCGATCAGCCGTGTAAACGTTTCCTTTGCCACGCTCAAGCCTTCCTGCGCTCGTTTCCCGGTGAATGCGAAAAACAGTAACGCATGCCCGGTGTCCTCGTAACCTTTTGTGTGATGAATGACGCTACCATAACCCACGGCGATGCGAGTCGTGCCCCCAAGCAACCGCTTAGATACTGTCGAGGGTAGACGGTCGAATACGGGCGCGCCGGATACCTCTTGTTCGACCGAAGACATCAGCGGGCATAACACGACAAGATCACCCATTGCTGAACTGACTGGCACGGCCCGTAGCCGATTGTGCAACCAACCCCGCAATCAGGAAACCGTCGTCCGCTGAGAATCTCGATTGCGATCGGTGTCCCTAGGCTCGCGCCTCGGTCCACAGTAGAGTCCGTCGCGGTCGGCGGCGCAAACTCGCCCGTTTACCGTGCTTTGTGCCGTTTCTTGAAGCCTGTCGGATGAATGGACGGCCGGTCAGCTGACATGGACCAGCGGGCGCCGGGTGCGGTCCTTCTCGGCCTGGCGGAGCACCTCCCGGGTCACCGGTGCGATCTCACCGTCGCCGAAGCACAGGTAGCGCAACAGGTACACAACCGGATTGCCCTCGGTCCAGCTGAAGTAGATGTGTGGTAGCCGGCCTGTGGTGTCCCGGATGCGCAACAGAACAGCGGCGATGGCGTTGGCGATCGTCGGCGCCTCGAGCCTCAGCACGCGGTAGCCGTACCTCTGCTCGCCGAACACCCGGAGCGGACTCGCGAAATCTGACGGATCCGTGATCGTGACCTCGAGGAACATGAACGGCTGATCCGCTGTAAGATGGTTGTCCTCGCGCTGCGCGACCACCTTCTCGGCGTATTCCCGTTCGTCACGCCCGTCGGGCTCGTTGGCGATGAGATTGATAGCACCGGACGCGGCGGCGGCGTCGATGAACCGGGTCGCCACCGGATCGAAATGGATCTCGGTGGCGCGAAGTTCGGTGGCCCGGTGGATCCGTGAGGCGATCGATGTCGCCACGATCCCGACGATGAAGACAGCCGCGATCTTCACGCCGTCCGGCCGCTCGATGATATTCGCGATCGTGGTGTAGATCAGTATCCCGGTGATCCCGCCGTACCCGAGCGTGGCGTACCGGTGCCCGTGCCGCCAGGCCGAGAGGCTGACGGCCACCGAGGCCGACGTGATGACGAAGAGCACGCCGGTGGCGTAAGCGCCAGCTTGCCCGTCGACGCTCGCGTCGAAGATCAACGTGATCACCACTGAGGTGGCGAAGAACACGAGAATTAAGGGCCGCACGGCACGAGTCCATTCCGGAGCCATGCCGTAGCGCGGAAGGAATCGCGGAACGAGGCTGAGCAGTCCGGCCATCGCGGACGCGCCGGCGAACCACAGGATGAGCACCGTACTGATGTCGTAGGCGGTGCCGAATGCGCTACCGAGGTACTCGTGGGCGAGATAGGCCAATGCCCTACCGTTTGCCCGCGCGCCCGGTTTGAAGTCCGCCTGCGGGATCAGCAGCGTGGTCGCGAAACTGCTCGTGATGAGGTAGACGCTCATGATGAGTGCGGCGGTCGTGAGCAGTCGGTGGGTCCCCGCGATCCGACCGGTCGGCTGCTGCGGGGTGTCGCCGGGTGCTCCCTTGATGAACGGCATGACTGCGACACCCGTCTCAAATCCGGACAGGCCCAGAGCCAGCTTGGGGAATACGAGCAACGCCACCAACGCGACCGCGAACACGTCGGGGTATTGCAGCGTCAGTGCGGCGCGCCAGTTGAGAACCAGCTCGGAGTCCTGTCCAATATGGACAAGGGAAGCCCCGACGACCACCGCGTTGAGAACAAGGTAGACCGCGACGAGTACCACGGCGATGCCGATCGCTTCGGTGAAACCCCGCAGGAACACTATTCCGAGCAGGGCGATGAGGACCAGCGTCACCAGCACCTGCTGGCCATGCAATGCGCTCCGGGCAAAGGGATTCTCCAGGATATGCATGCTGGCGTCCGCGGCCGACAAGGTTATCGTGATGATGAAGTCGGTCGCGGCGAACCCGAGCAGGACCAGCACGAAGAGCTTGCCGGCCCATCCGGGAAGCAACCGCTCCAGCATGGCGATCGAACCCTGCCCGTCATGGCTCTCCCGTGCCACTCTCCGGTAGACGGGTAGGGCGCCGACAAGCGTGAGAGCCACGAGCAACAGGGTCGCCACTGGCGAGACGAGGCCAGCAGCCAGGGCGGCGATTCCGGGCTGGTAGCCGAGCGTGGAGAAGTAGTCCAGCCCGGACAGGCACATCACCCGCCACCACGGATGCTTGGCCGCCGTCTCGGGGCGCCGGTTCGTAGCTCCGGTATTCTCTAAGTCCCTCAGCAGCCAGGCGCGCAGCCGATGCGGCCGGGCCGTCGCCTCCGGGTCGGACGAGTCCGTCACCAACGAACCGGTCTCCACCGCGCGCACCGTAACATTCGGCGAACGTCAAACCGGCCCGATTCGCGTTTGCGCTTTCAGTTTGGCAACGGAATGGGTACGAGCCGGCGTCCGTACCAACAGTCAGGCGACCGCGCGACGGCCGGCTACTATGCCAGCCAGTCATCGCGGGCGGGTCGGACGACCGGTAGAGGCCGCCCGGTGGCACGCTCTAACGAGGAACCCCTAGGGTTTCCCCGATCGGGTACAGGCGACAGGAGGAGACGATGGCGACGCGCCTCGTCGGCGTGGTAAAGGAGACCGACCCCACCGAGCACCGGGTGGCGGTCGTTCCGGACGTGGTGCCCAAGCTGCGCGAACTCGGCCTGGATGTTGTGGTGGAGTCGGACGCGGGGGCCGCTGCCTGGTTCTCTGACAGCGCCTACACCCAGGTCGGCGCCTCGGTCCGCCCGGCGGGCGAGGTCGCCGAGGCCGACCTGCTGACCTGCGTCGGCCCGCCGGCCCCGGAGTGGATCGCCGAGCGGCGGGCGGGACAGATCCTCATCGGCCTGCTCAACCCGTTGGGCCGGCCCGATGTCGTCGCGGCCTGCGCGGCCGCCGGCGTCACCGCACTCAGCCTGGAGCTGTTGCCCCGCACAATCTCCCGCGCTCAGGCAATGGATGCCCTGACATCCCAGGCCAACATCGCCGGGTACAAGTCGGTGCTGGTCGCGGCCGACGCGTACGGTCGCTACTTCCCGATGCTGATGACCGCGGCCGGTACGGCAAAACCAGCGCAGGTGCTGGTTCTCGGCGTCGGCGTAGCCGGTCTATCCGCGATCGGCACGGCCAGGCGCCTCGGCGCCCTGGTGACCGGGTACGACATTCGGCCGGAGACGCGGGAGGAGGTCCGATCGGTCGGCGCGCGCTTCTTGGATCTACCGGGTGTCGGCCCCGGCAGCGGCGAGGGCGGATACGCCCGCGCACTCACCGACGAGGAGCGCGAGGCCCAGCAGGAGGCGCTGCAGCAGCGTATCGGCGATTTCGACATCGTCATCACCACGGCACTTGTGCCCGGCCGCCGGCCGCCGGTGCTCGTGACCCAGGAGGCGCTGAAGGGTATGCGACCGGGGTCTGTGGTGGTTGATCTGGCCGCCGGACCGTTGGGCGGCAATGTTGAGGGCTCCCGCCCGGAGACCCGGGCCGTTGTCGCCGACGGGGTGACCCTGATCGGTGCCGGCAACTTGCCGTCGGCGATGGCGCCCGGCGCCTCCTCCGCGTACGCGCGCAATATCACGGCGCTCCTGGCCCAGCTGGTGCAGGACGGTGAGCCAGCGATCGACCTGACCGACGAGATCATGGCGGCCGTCGTCGTGACATCTGCCGGCAAGGTCGTCAACCCGGCAGGGGGAGGCGAGGAGGCATGACAACCGAGCCGACAGCGAGTGAGCATCGCAGGGCCGCCAGGCCCGAGGAGCGGAGCGAGTGCGGAGGCGAGCAGGCATGACAACCGAGCTGCTGTTCGACCTGACGGTCTTCGTACTCGCCCTGCTGGTGGGCTTCGAGGTGATCAGCAAGGTGCCGGCCACGCTGCACACGCCACTGATGTCGGGCGCGAACTCGATCCACGGCATCGTGGTCGTCGGGGCGATGCTGCTCTTCACGACGGCCCACGGGTGGGTCGGCTACCTGCTGGGGTTCGTGGCGATGGCATTCGCCACGATGAACGTCGTCGGCGGCTACGTGGTCACCGACCGGATGCTGCAGATGTTCCGCCGCCGCCCGACGATCCCGACGAGCGGCGAGGCCGGCCGATGAGCGAGCCGACAGCGAGTGAGCATCGCAGGGCGGTCAGGCCCGAGGAGCGGAGCGAGCGAGGAGGCGAGCAGGAGTGACTGAGCCGACAGCGGGCGAACATCGCAGGGCCGTCGGGCCCGACGCGTGGAGCGAGCGCGGAGGCGAGCAGAGATGAGGGCGTTCGACAGCATTACTCACCTGATCTACCTCGCTTCGGCCGCGTCATTCGTGATCGGGCTGCATCTGATGAACTCGCCCGCGACCGCCCGGCGGGGGAACCAGATCTCCGCGACCGGCATGACCGTCGCGATCGCGACGACGGTGGTCCGCCTGGTCGACGCGCGTTCCGTGACGGTCACCGGCTGGATCGTGCTCCTGCTCGGCGCCGCCGTCGGTGGCGTCCTCGGCCTCTACGCCGCCCGCAGCGTGGCGATGACGGCGATGCCCCAGCTCGTCAGCATCTTCAACGCCGTCGGCGGCGGCGCCGCGGCACTACTCGCCGTCAAGGAACTGCTCGAGGGTACGGGCATCGGCTCCCAGGTCTCGATCACCGGATCGTTGGACATTCTCATCGGTGCGGTGACGTTCAGCGGATCGCTGATCGCCGCCGGCAAGCTGCAGGGCATCGTCACCAGCGCCCCGGTCGCCTTCCCCGCCGCCCGGCTGGTCAACATCGCTCTCGGCGCAGCCCTGGTGGCCGGCGGCGGGTGGCTCATCGCCGACCCGTCCAGCCGGCCGGCACTGGTCCTGCTCATCGTCGCCGCACTGGTCGTCGGCGTCACGATGGTGCTGCCGATCGGTGGCGCGGACATGCCAGTGGTGATCTCGCTGCTCAACGCCTTCACCGGGACCGCAGTCGCGATGGCCGGGTTCGTCCTCAACAACGTCGTCATGATCATCTCAGGCGCTCTCGTCGGCGCGTCCGGCGGCATCCTCACCAAGCTCATGGCCGACGCCATGAACCGCTCGATACCGGCGATCATCGTCGGGGGCTTCGGTACCGCTGACAGCACGGGCACCGTCACCGGAACCGCCGGCGCATCCATCCGCTCGGTGAGCGCGGACGACGTCGCGATCCAGCTCGCTTACGCCAGCAAGGTCATCATCGTCCCCGGGTACGGGCTCGCCGCCGCCCAGGCCCAGCACGAACTCGCGGCGCTGGCCGACCTGTTGGAGCAGCGGGGCGTCGACGTGAGCTACGCGATCCATCCCGTCGCGGGTCGGATGCCCGGCCACATGAATGTGCTCCTCGCCGAGGCCAATGTCCCTTATCCGCAGCTGAAGGAGATGGACGACATCAACCCCGAGTTCGCCCGAGCCGACGTTGCCCTTGTGATCGGGGCCAACGATGTCACCAACCCGGCCGCCCGCCGGCCCGGGACACCCATCTCGGGCATGCCGATCCTCGACGTCGACCACGCCAACAGCATCATCGTGATCAAGAGATCGATGGGCCACGGGTACGCCGGCATTGACAATGAGCTCTACACCAACCCGAAGACGGGAATGTACTTCGCGGACGCGAAGAAGGGCCTGGTCACCCTCACCGGCGCGGTGAAGACCCTGGTCGGCTGAGCCCGTCGTCGTCAGCTGGGGAACCTGGGGTCCCCCACGGCGGACCTCGACCGACCCAGCCGCGCGGGACAGCGCCGACCACAACCCGGTTAGGCGTACCTCCGGTGAAGGCGTGATCGCTCGTACGGGTGAGTCGTACGGGTTTGAGATGTTACTGGGCGGTTTGTCTGAGCGTTGGCTATGATCACAAGGACGCCCGCGATACGCGCATCAACTCTCGGAGTGCCGGTGATCTCGGAGCTACGCCGATGGTGCGAGGACCGGCGTCGGGGCGGTTCGGCGCGCTTCAACGCCGAGACCTCGGCGACCCTTCGGCATACCCTCCGCCTCGTGCGCGAACACCTGGGGATGGATGTGGCGTGGCTGGCGCAGACCCGACGTCCGTCGGCCGTGACGACCAGCACCTCGATCCAGCTGGCTGAAGGCGACGGCACGGGCTTCGGTGTTCGGGAAGGCCCGGCGACTCCGGCCGTGGCCAAGTTTGTCGAGCGGTTCCTCATCGGCGAGCTGCCTGCGGTGGCGGGCAACGCTGATCAGGTCGACCAGGGCCTGGCGGAGCGTCTCGGCGTGGGCTCGTACGCAGCGGTCACGGTGGTCGGTCAGGACACCCAGCAGCCATACGGGCTCCTCGCCGCTTTCAGCGCCGGGCCTAACCGGACTCTGCGCCACCGCGACGCCAACGCTATGCGACTCTTCGCCGAGATGCAGTCCGCGACGATCGTCGCGTACGAGTCCCGGCACGCCATCGCGGAGGAGTTCCTGCGCAACGCGGAAGCCATGCTAGACGCGGGCGGTCCGAGCATCGCGCTACAGCCGATCTTCGACCTCGGCACACGTCAGCCGGTCGCCCAGGAGGCCCTCTCCCGATTTCCGTCGGACGCCTATACCACCCAGGACTGGTTCGCCGAGGCCTGGCGGGTCGGCGCCGGGCCGGAACTGGAACTGGACGCGATCAGCTCCGCGCTGGCCACACTGCCGTCGATACCCAAGTCACAGCGGCTCTCCATCAACGCCTCGCCTGATCTGATCATCTCCTGGCGACTCCTGGAGGTACTGGCCGACCAGCCGCTGCGCCGGTTCATCATCGAGATAACCGAACACAACCTGGCCGAAAGCGTCAGCGCCCTGACCGACCGGGTCCGGGAGCTGCAACGGTCCGGTGCCTGGGTCGCCATCGACGACGCCGGCACCGGATACTCCAGCCTTAGCCAGATCTTGCAGCTGGCGCCCGACATCATCAAGCTGGATCGGGCGCTCGTCACCGACGTCGACACCGATCCGATGAAGCGGGCGCTGGCCAGTGCGATCGTGACCTTCACCAGCGAGGCGAAGGTCGGTCTGGTGGCCGAGGGAGTGGAGACCGAAAGCGAACTGCGCACGCTGCAGGAGCTCGGAGTTCCCTTCGCCCAGGGGTACCACCTCGCCCCGCCGAGCCCGCCGAAATGGCGTGAGCGCGAGGAGTGAGCGGCAGCGAGCCCCGCAGCCTGCGAACGGTTCTGGGCGGAATGGCGTGAGCGCGAGGAGTGAGCGGCAGCGAGCCCCGCAGCGCGCGAACGGTTCTGGGCGGAGCCGGTCTGGCCGGCGCATGAGGTCAGCTCGTGGCCGCGCTCGGATCGGTGTCCCGGTTCGACGCCCGCCGGGCGGAGCGCCAGCGCACCAAGGCGCCCGCCCACGCGACGGCTACAACGAGGGCGACCAGGAACCTGACTTCGGTGAGGTACTTGGCGGGGTAGATCACGTTGGTCAGGTACCGGTCGACGAAGCCGGTCCTGGGAATGGCTTCGCCCAGCCGGCCGCGGGCCCAGTTCTCGGCGGCGGTGAGCGGGCATTCGACCCACCCGAGCACGATCAAGGCACCCCAGACGGTCGCGGCGAGGTGCGGCCAGAACGCCTTCGGCCACCGCCAGGCGAGGAATCCGCCCACGACAACGTACGCGACATAGGTGAAGTGCAGCGAGAGGACGGCGACCAGCAACCAGCGGTACCCCACGATTGCCACGGTACTCCGCATGCGCCTAGGGCTCAGCGGGTGCTACTGCCGGTTCGGCCGCGGTGAAACCCTTGCCCCGCCCGGAAATCAGGGACAGGAAGCCGCCGAGGCCGATCAGCCGGACCAGCATCGCCGGCGACTGGAAACGCCGCAGTGGCACCGCACCGGTCAATGCCGCGATAAACAGTTCGGCGTGCTCAGAGCTCTCCGCGAGGGCGCGGAAGAGCCGCAGCTCGGCCGGGCGAGGTGGCGCCAGCCCCGCCAGCATCGCGGTGAAGTCGTAGATCGGTCTCGACAGGCGGTCTCGGGTCTTCTGGTAGGTCGAGAGTTCTCGTGCCAGCCGCCGCTCACCGCCCGACGCGGACACGACAGCGCTGGCGAGCAGATCGGCGTCGCGCAAGGCGTCGCTGATCCCGAGCCCCGTGATCGGGTCCAGCACCATGCCGGCGTCGCCGACAAGTGCCCAGCCGGGTCCGTACGGCTGTCGGTACCGGCCCGGCAGGTCGGGCGTTCCCCGGTAGCGCTCGACCCGGCGGCCGGCCCGCAGCCGCTCGCCGATCCCGACCTCGTCAAAGGCCAGCATCGCATTCCCCTCGACGTCGCGGCGGAACTCGGCGAACTCACCGACTGGTGCGGCGATGTACGACATGAAAAGCCCGTCGTTGGTCGGCCAGAGCCCGACGGCTCGCCCCGCGCGTCCGTATATCTCGCCGATGCCGGCCTCACCGGTGAGCAGGATCGAGCCGCTGCCGCCGGCGAGCACACCATCGACCACGTCGTACACGCGGGCGAGGACGTCGGCCCGGCCCACGATGGCCCGCTCCCCCACCATGGCGCCTCCCTTCGTCGTAGCGTAGATCGAGCCGGGAAGGCGTCAGGAGGCATGTCATGTCCTATCCACCGCCCCGCTATCTCGGCGAGTCCGGCGAGACGAGCGCCCGGATCCGGCGGATGGACGCCCCGCCCGAGTTGCTCAACTCGACCGGCAGTGCGAGCTACCTCGCCACCGGCGCATCCACCGATGGCGAGTTCGGCCTCTACCGATGGGACATGAACGGACCCGTCACCGGACCCGACCCGCACTTTCACCGCAGGATCTCGGAGTCCTTCTTCATCATCTCCGGGGCAATGCGCCTCTACGACGGATTCCGATGGGTCGACGCCGGGCCGGGCGACTTCATGTTCGTCCCCGAGGGCGGGGTGCACGGATTCCGCAACGAATCCGGCGAGCCGGCGTCAATGCTGATCCTGTTCGCGCCGGGCGCGCCACGCGAGGGGTACTTCGAGGGTCTGGCCGGGCTCGCCGGCAAGTCCGAACAGGAACGTGCCGAGTTCATGGTCTACCACGACACGTACTGGCTGTGATCAGTTTCCCTTCCAGCAGAGCATGATGGCCGCGGCAACCGCGATCGCCACCGTCAGTCTGGAGTGCGGCGGTTGCCCGAACTGGGCCGGCAACCGGCTCGTGTCAACGTGGAGGACCGCGTAGTCCTTTCGGACGTAGACGGTGCTCACGTCGTCGGAGAACGCCGCATCGCCGAGCGCGGCCAGATCGTGCACATTGGCGAGCGTGCCGCGGGCGGCGGTCACGTAGGCGTCCGTTGCGGCCGCGTCGGGCAGATCCTTCACCGTCAGCACCATCGTGCCGACCGGGTACCGGTAGTAACACGTGAAGAGACCGTTAGCGAAGCTCGATGCCGGAGGCCCGGTGACCGGGAGGCCGAGAGTCGACTGGATGTCATCCCGAGCCTCGGCCGAGCAGACCATCACGGCGACGGCCGACGGACCGGTCGGCGTCGGGTTCGCGGTGCGGGGGCTTGTGGCAGCGGGGTAGCCGTTGCCTGCACCGCCCTGGACGGCATCCGTCGTGCAAGCGGAGAGGACAGCCACTAGCGCCAGGACGCCGGCGAAGCGCTTGACACCCTTACCTACGAAACCCCTCACACCAGCGTTCATACCACCCGCGTTGAGTCTGGCGGCCGGCGACGGCGGCCGGCGGCGACGGCCGGACATAGATCGCCGTCAGAGCATCAAGGATGTCTGGAGGCGTCCGTGATGTCACAACGCCGATCATCCACTTAAGCTCCGTGATTCGGCACCTCAGGATCGGGTTGCTCCCTTGGGACCTGGTAGTTTCCGGCGATTCGGAGGCCGGCGGCCGGGGCGGCGCTCCTTACCCTCCGGCAGACCCTCCGGCAGCAGGTCGGCGATCCTGCTGGCGAAGTCCTCGGCAGTTGCGGCCAGCCGCCGGGCCGCCACGACCGCCTCGTCCGACGGCCCGGAGAGACCACTCTCCAGAGCGACCGACGAGACGCCGTCGGTGATGATCAGAACGGGCTCGCCCTCGTCGTCCACGCCTCCGTAGGCGATCGCGTGCCGGAGCGAGAGAGATGTGCTCGGAACAGGAAATGTCTGGCCTTCGCCTGGTTCGACCGGCGAACCGTCGTCGCGCGCAGTCCCACCCATAGCACCGAACGTAATGCATTGGCTTCCAAACCAAAACCCGTCGATGACCGCCGCGGCGGTACCGCAGCGCCGGGTTCTAGCTATCGGTCGAGCCGTTCACCGATGGCGGTCCCCATCCGCCCCACCCCGACAAGCCCGACCCGCATGCGTTCCTCCTCTGGTCGCCGACCCAGCCGCTGGGCATGGTTGCGTCTCCCTGCTACAAGCATTCCAATACTGTGGTCTGCCTCGCCGTACCGGGATGAGCTGTCACTGCACGATCTGTGGCTCGAGGCCATCGGCGACGGCCTTCTGACGATCCGGGTGCCATGCACGGTCGGCCTTCTGGTTCTGGCGGGCGGCGGACGCTGACCCGGCTGACCGTGCTCCTGTGTGGACGGTCGCCGAACCCGCGTTGGTCAAGCGACCTCAGGAAGCGTATGTACGCGGCGCTCGGCGAGATCCGGCAGGTGGTGTGCCGCCGCAACGAAGTCGTTGTCATCATGCAGGACCACGAGTCCGCGGATAGCGGCGCAGGCACATATGAGCAGATCCACACAGGACACCGCTCGATGCGCCCCAGCCCGCAGCAGCCGGTACTGGGCCGACTCGACCCATTGCCACGCAGCCTTGGGCACGGCAACGTCCGGGTACAGATCAACAAACATCGCGTTCATCTGTTCGTACTCGTCGAGATTGCGAGCGGAGCGCCGAAATTCGGTGCGCTGCGGCTGGCATGACCCGATCGCGTGATCTGAGATCACGTCAGCCCAGCCGCCCCGCACGTCCCGGTCGCGAAGGAGACGCCAAACAGCTGACGAGTCGGCCAGGTAACGCATCACGCGGAGGGCGCCTTGCTGGCCGCGCGCATGTCCTGCCACCCCTCGTAGTCCCAGCCGCGGGCAGCAGCCACGTGGTGATCGAGCGCGGCGATACGGCGGTGACGAGCCGCGTACTCCCGCAATGCGAGGTTCACCGTCTCCTTCTTGCTCCGCGTGCCGGAGAGCCGCATCACCTCGGCGAGTGCCTCGTCGTCAAGATCAATCTGGGTCACGGTCATGGCGGCTCCTGTTGGTCTTGTACGTCGGATTCAAACATTATCACCATGCCGCGCGCACCGAGATCAACCCGCGAGCCGCCGCGCGAGGCATCGTGTGCCGAGGACATTGACCGCGGGAAAGCCGGGCCTGCTTTAATCCCACGTCCCGGAATCAGTGGCTGAAGATCGGTGTCTCGGCGCCAAAAACGACGCGTGGCGGCGTCTTTGGTACGGTAACGGCTATCTTGCGGGGGCGGATCCCAGACGGGACCGTAGGCGCCCCGGTCGCCGCGGCCCGGGACTGATGACAGGGCTTCCACGTCCAGACGACGCCTGGTCGTGGCGATTGTGTCACGAACCCCCACCGGTGAGACTGGGCGCATGGACGACGGGTGGTTGCCGGCGGCCCGCGCGGATGAGATCACCACGCGTCCGCTCGGCGTCATCGTCGCCGATGTGCCGCTGGTGCTCTTGCGTCCGGCGGCCGATGCGTCGCCGGTCGCGTTCGCCGACCGCTGCCCGCACCGGTTGGTCCCGCTTTCCGCCGCCACCGTCATCGATGGTCGCCTGCGCTGCGCGTACCACGGCTGGGAGTTCGCCGCCGACGGCCGCTGCATCGGGCTCCCGTCGGCCGGACCCGACGCCACACCCCCGCCGCGAGCGAACCTGTGGGCAGAGTTGCGCCTGCGCGAAAGAGACGGGGTGATCATGGTGCACGCCGCCGACGTGGCGACGCTATCCGGGGACCCGGTCGAGCCGCTGACCAACGAAGACCCCGCGCTGGCCCGGGCTTGGCATCCGGTCGCCCTGACCGACGAGGTGAGCACCGGCGGGCACGACGTGCGCCTGCTCGGTCGCGAGTGGACACTCAGGCGCGTCGACGAGCCGACAGCGAGCGAGCATCGGGCCGCCAGGCACCAGGAGCACATCGAGCGTGTCGGCGAGCGGGTCATCGACACCGCGCTCGACGCACACCCGACGCCGTACGGCGTCCGGGAACGGTGGGGCGTGGTCTGGCTCGCGCCGGAGGAGCCGATCGTGGACCTGTTCGACGCGCCGGACGTCGAGGACGCCACGTTCGCCGGGGCCTGGCTGCCGCCGGTGCGCACACCGGTCTCGGCCGGGGTCGTAGCGGACAACTTCCTCGATGTGGCGCACTTCCCGTTCGTCCACGCGGGGACTTTCGGAGCCCAGGCCGACCGGGTGGTGCAGCCGTACGACGTGACGGCGGAGCCGGACGGCTTCAGCAGCCTACAGGTCCAATGGTTCGACAACCCGGAGGATCCCGGTGTGGCTCAAGGCTTGCGCGCGTCCCGCCAGCGTCGCCGCGCCACGTACGTCTACCGCGCGCCATTCCAGTTGCTGCTGCGCCTGGAGGAGCTCGACGCCGGGGCGGTGAAGACGATCCTTTTCTTCTCGCAGCCCGAGGACGACACCAGCACGCGCATCTACACCAAGATGCTCGTCCACGGGATCGGGGGGGTCGCGGTGCCCGGGCCAGAGATCGTGGCCCGCGAGGTCGCGTTTGAAGTCGCGGTACTGGAGGAGGATCTGGCCCTGCAACGGAAGATGCGCTACCCGGACCTGCCGCTGCGTCCCCGTGACGAACTCCACGTACGGGCCGATCAGTTGGGCATCGCGCTCCGCCGGCACCTGCGGTTATTCCTTGACCGGGCGAGCCAATCGTGATCGACCTGCTGTTGCGCAACGCAAACATCGCCGGCGCGGGCGGCCCCGCCGATATCGGCGTCGATGGCGACCGCATCGTGCCCGTTGACGCCCGTACCGAGGCCGCCGAGGTGATCGACCTGGCCGGCCGGCTCGTCACTCCGCCGCTGGTTGAGCCGCACATCCACCTCGACGCCGTGCTCACCGTGGGCCAACCACGGCCGAACATCTCGGGCTCACTCTTCGAGGGCATCGCCGTCTGGGCGGAACGGATGAAGACGCTCACCGTCCACGATGTACAGTCCCGGGTCCGGCGGGTGCTGCGGTGGCAACTCGCCTGTGGTGTCCAGCATGTACGAAGCCACGTCGACGTGTGCGACCCCGAGCTTAGGGCGCTGAGGGCGCTGATCGAACTGCGCGACGAGGCACGCGGGATGGTCGACCTGCAGCTGGTCGCCTTTCCGCAGCAGGGGATCCTCTCTTACGACGGCGGGCCCGACCTGATGCGCCGCGCCGTCGAGCTTGGCGTGGACGCGATCGGCGCCATCCCGCATTACGAGCTGACCCGTGAGGACGGCGTCGAGTCGGTACGCTTCGCGATGGCCCTCGCCGAGGAGCACGGCCTGCGGGTGGACATCCACTGCGATGAGACCGATGACGAGCACTCCCGGTTCGTCGAGGTGATGGCGGCCGAAACCATCCGGCGGGGCATGGCCGGCCGGGTAACCGCGAGCCACACCACCGCCATGCACTCGTACAACAACGCGTACGCGCACCGGCTCATCACGAGCATCGCGCGGGCCGGCCTGCACATGGTGACCAACCCGCTCGACAACGCCGTCCTGCAGGGACGCTTCGACACCGGGCCCATCCGGCGCGGGCACACCCGGGTCAAGCAGTTGCAGGAGGCCGGTGTGAACGTGTGCATCGGGCACGACTCGGTGATGGATCCGTGGTACCCGCTCGGTTACGGCGACCCGCTCCAGGCCGCCTTCGTCATGGTCCACCTTGGACACATGAGCGGTGACGACGAGCTCCGCCGGCTCATCAATATGATCACCTACGCGCCGGCGGCCGCTCTCGGCATCGACGGGTACGGCTTGCGCGACGGCGGTCCGGCCGACCTCGTCGTCTTCGACGCGCCGTCGGAGGCGGACGCGCTGCGCCTGGTGGCGCCGCGTTTTCTGGTCCTGCGAGCCGGGCGGGTGGTGGCGGGTACCCGCCCGGCACAGACGTACGTGCGTTGGCACGGCCCCGATGAGGAGCCGGTGACGTTCCTCAGGCCGTGACCAACGCCTCCGACCGGTCGCGATCGGGTTGGAACCGGAAGAAGAACGCGTAGAGCGCAACCGCGAGGACGAAGCCGACCTCGAACGTGATGTCCCCAAGTTGGGGCACGTGCTGCGGCACGATCGCCTTGTAGTCGCTCTGGTTGGAGAAGAGCCACACCGAGATGCCCGCCGCGATCGCCATCGCGGCCACCCCGCCCCAGGGATTGTGTCCGCGGTCGTAGAGAAAGCCGTCGACCCGCCGGCCCCGCCGCAGGTACCAATCGGCCAGGTACACGCCCAGCCACGGCCCGATCCAGTACGCGATGATGAGCAGGAAGTTCTCATAGTTCTCGGCCAAGTTGTGCAGCAGCCCGAACAGGGCGAGCACGAACCCGAGTGCACCGAGCACGCCGGAGACGAGCGCTCGTCGCAGACCGGACGGAATGTTCCAGCCCAAGGCCAGGAACGACATCCCGCCGGAGTAGACATTGATGGCGTTGGCCGAGATCGCGCCGAGCGCGATGGCGAGCAGGGTCAGATCGGCGATCCACGTCGGCAGGTTGCTGGTGAAGGCGGCGGTCGGGTTGCTCTGGTCCGGCGAGGCGATCGTCGCCGACGCCGCACCCACCCCTTCGAGGAACACGCAGGAGACGAACACGCCCAGACCGGCCCAGAGCCCGGTGCGTACCTTGCTCACGGCCGGATCGAGGTATCGCGTGTAGTCGGTGGCGTAGGGGTTCCACCCAGCCGCGTATCCGAACGCCGCGCCGACGGTGATCAGGAAACCGCCCAGACCACCGCCGCCGGTCGCGCTACCCGGGCTGGTCTTGCCGAACGTGATGACCGAGGCGATCAGGAAGATCACGGCGAGCACCGGGAAGGCGTACCGCTCGAACGCATGCACCAGGTTGTGCCCGAAGAAGGCCACCGCGACCTGCACGACGACCACGATGACCAGACACAGCCAGGATGGAAGCTTCGTCAGCGTCGCAAGCGCGAGCGCGCCGCTGACACTGTTGACGGCGAACCAGCCGACGCCCGCCGTGATGGCGTTCAGCCCGGCGGGGAGGATGTTCCCGCGGTAGCCGAACCCGATCCGCGACAGGATCATCTGGGGGACGCCGGCGGATGGTCCGCGCGCCGAGAGTGCCGCGTGGCTCAGCGAGCCGAGCCCGGTTCCGAGCACGATCGCGGCCAGCGCCTGCCACAGCGTCAGGCCGAAGAACTCCACCGCGATGACGCCGACGAAGATCGTCGCGAACTCCAGGTTCGGCGACATCCAGGTCCAGAACAGGTTGAGCGGTCTGCCGTGTCGTTCGCGCAGTGGTATGAATCCGGCGCCGCCGGGCTCGACGGCCGCTACCTTCGCGCCGTACACGCCCTCGCGGATCTCAGCTTGGATCTCGGGAATCGATTGCGTTGTCGTCATTGCCGCCACTTCCCTCCCGCACAGTCCGTGCACACAGCGTGGTACGACGGAGGGCCGTTGTCGAGAGGGAGATCCATTGGGCGGTTCGGCTTGCGGACGCAGCTCGCGCGTCCGGGCGTGACGGACCCTGCAGCACCAGTCTGGACCCGGCGGGTGGGGCGGGGTCCAGACTGGTGACCTTGTCAGGCCGGCGGCGTCTGGTCGCGATGCGCTCTCGCCGCCCGGGCCGACCGGATCGCGTTCACGATCAGCACGACGGGCAGGACGTACGCATAGAACGAGATCCAGTACTTCTCGCCGGTGAAGATGAAGGCCAGGTACACGGCATACCCCAGGGCCGCAATGCCCACGATGAGGCTCGTGACTCGGGATCCGGTTGACGCGCCGAAGCCGGCGATGCCCATGAAGAGAAGAACCAGACCCGACGCGGCCAGCGCGTAGATGTGAAGGTCGAGCGTGCTGTCGACGCCAAGGTTGTTGACTGCTACGTCCATCGCGACTCTCTCCGAGGTTGAGGGGACAAAACGCGGTTCACCCTAGTGATCCAGGTGTCGGCTCGCGACCCGACAAAATGGCGATCCATCGAAGAACCGCCACTAATCGCTCACAGCGCACGCCAATCGCTGATCGCGGACGGCCATCGCTGCGAGCGCGCAGACCGCTCATAGCACACGCCCATCGCTCGTCGCACACATCGCTCCAGCGCTGCGCCCATCGCTCCTGGCGCACGCGCCTCGCTCGTCCCACACGCACAGCCGCCTCGACGCGACAACCAAGCCTTCGTTGCCCTACGTTGAGGTGCGCATATGACGATGCCTGATGACGTGACGGCTCAGCGGAGCGCACGCGGAGGACGACACACAGTGACGAAGGTGCTGTACATCGGGGCGTGGGGCCGAAGCGGGACCACCATCCTGGACAACGTTCTGGACGCGTACCCGCACGTCTTCTCCGCCGGTGAGCTGTACTTCGTCTGGGCCCGCGGCCTCATGCAGGGTCGCCGATGTGGTTGCGGCACCGCCCTCCCCGAATGTCCACTCTGGACGAAGGTGTTCCAGGAGGCGTACGGCACCCGGCCGCCGGATCCGTACGAGATGGTGGCGCTGCAGGAACGGATCGCCCGGGTACGCAACACCGGCCGGCTGCTCCGCGGCCTCGGCGGTCGCGGCGGTCCCGGGGCGGAGGACGCTCGACGGTATCAGGAGGCCATGACCCGGCTGTATGACGCGATCGCCGCGGTCACCGGAGCCCAACTCATCGTGGACTCGTCGAAGCTCCCGTCCGGCGCGGCCAGCCTCGTGGGGGCGGATCTGCGCTCATACCTTGTGCACATGATGCGCGACCCGCGGGCCGTCGCGTACTCGTGGCAACGCCGCACCCGCCAGCTCGACCAGCCGCACCGCCCGTACATGGATCGCCACACCGCGCGGGAGAGCGCAGTGAACTGGCTCGCCTGGAACCTTCTCCTTGAGCGGGTTGCGCTGCGGTATGCGTACCAGCTCCAGCTGCGCTACGAGGACTTCGTCATCCAGCCCAGGGCGACTGTCGAGCGGGTGCTCGCACTGGCCGGAATGTCGGCGCAGGACGGCCCGTTCGCCGACGACAACACCGTGCAGCTGTCCGGCAACCACTCGGTCTCCGGCAATCCCAGCCGTTTTCGCACCGGACGGGTCGAGATCCGTCCGGACGACGCATGGCGGACGGCGCAGAGCCGGCGCGATCGCGTCGTCACGACGGCGATCACCCTGCCTCTGCTACGTCGGTACGGTTATCCGCTGTGGTGATCCGCATCGGCGGCCGGCGCGTCCGATGTGGGTGACGTCGCGATCGGCGTGGGCAGCGTCGGCATCGCCGTGAGTGGCGTCGAGGGCGACGTGGGTGGCGTCGCGAAGACCACCTGGACGCCGAGCAGCCGAACGGCGCGGCGACGCTCCATCCGGTCCAAGGCGACCAGCGCGGCTGCCTCGACCGTCCCCGGATCGGTGGTGGCCGTACCTAGCGAACGGCTCCGCGTGGTTGTCGTGTACGGCACGAACCGCACCTTCACGACGACCTGACCGATGTACCTGCCGTCGGCGGTCGCCTCCGCGGTCAGCTCGCGAGCCATCCGGGATACCCGCTCCCGAACCACGGCCCAATCCTGCAGGTCGATCTGGAATGTCATCTCCCGGCTCCGCGAGCGGGCGACCCGCGGGACGCCCGAGACCGGGGACGGGAATCTGCCGTTGGCCAGTTCCACCAACCAAGGCCCGGTATTCGGACCGATCTGCAACGCGAGCTGCTCGGGATCGGCGGCGGCCAGCTGCGCGACCGTACGGATGCCGAGGTTGAACAGACGCCGACCGGTCGAGTTCCCGATTCCCCACAAGGCGGTCGTAGGCCGGTGCGCGAGCAGGTCGAACCACGTCTCGTCGGTGATCTGGAACACGCCCGCCGGCTTGCCGTAACCGGTTGCCATCTTCGCCTGCAGTTTGTTACATCCAATCCCGACAGTGCAGTCGAGATCCGTCGCAACCCTTACCCGACGCTGGACCTCGCGGGCGTGCGCCAGCGGATCGTCGGTCCGTACCGCGAGGAACGCCTCGTCCCAGCCCATCACCTCGACGACGGCGTCGGTCCGGCGCAACACCGCCATCACCGCGGCCGACGCCGCGTCGTACGCCTCCCGGTCCACGGGAAGGAAGACTGCCTCCGGGCACAGCCGCTTCGCCAACCGTAACGCCTGTCCAGAGTGGACGCCTCGCTCCCGGGCCTCGTACGAGGCCGTGCTGACGACGCCACGGTGGGCGGGGTTGCCAGTCCCGCCCACCACGACGGGCCGGCCGCGCAACGACGGCGTGCGAAGCACCTCCACCGCCGCGACGAACTGGTCGAGGTCGACGTGTAGGACCCAGTCATCCACCGGTCCATTCTCCCCGTACGCCCGCGGAGCGCGGCGCGTGTGCTCAGGGGTAGCCTGCGCTGGGAGGCCATCCAAGGCACCGGCTGGATCAAGGGAAACTGATGGCGGAGTTCACCGACGAGCAGATGCGTGCCCTGCTGCCGACGACCAAGACGTACACGGCTGTCATCCTCAAGGC
>JBKPDY010000105.1:0-91201 GCA_046728155.1 Actinomycetota bacterium | reverse complement strand
GGTGGGGGAGGCCGTACCGATCCTGCCCGAGGATACGGCTTCGCCGTCTCCGCAGCCACAAGTGGCACAGCCGTGGTGGCCGGGGCAGTTCCAGAAAGGAATCCAGGTTTATTGGCACATCAATGGTCCGGACAGCAGCCTGCAGCAGACCGCGACGCAGGATCTGAACTACATTGTGGGTTTGGGCGCAAACTCGGTGGGAATCAGCTTCCCCATCTATACAGATGGTGCCACACCCACGCGGGTGTACGTCGGACCGGAAACCCCGAGTGTACATAGCCTTAGCATCGTGCTGGCGGCGGCAAAAGCCCGCAAACTCCGGGTCATGCTGCGACCGCTCATCGAAGAGACGAATATCAAGGATGCTGGTCAATGGCGCGGTACCATAGAACCTCCCAACAATACTACATGGTTCGCGGACTACGATAGGTTGCTTGTGGTTTATGCCCGGCTGGCGCAGCAGTACGGTGTCGAAGAATTGGTAGCGGCAACAGAACTATCCTCGCTTCAATCACAAACTGCCCAGTGGACTGCGCTGAACGAGCAGATCCAGGCCGCGGGATACGCTGGTTTGGTCAGCTATGCCACGAACTGGAACAAATTCACACCAGTGCCGTTTCAGGCGCTCGGCTTGGACGCCTATGTGCCCGTCTATGTTGGCGACGATGCGACAATCGCACAACTCACCGATGCGTTGGCCGCGTGGTTTAACCAACTACCGCTATCGGTACGGCAAATTCTGACTGTGCAAGAAATCGGCATACCTGCGCTGAGCGGTGCCTACACGCACCCATGGCTCTGGGGTGCCAGTACCGGTGTGATCAACACAGTCGTCCAGGCTAATTGGTTCACGGCTGCCTGCCAAGCCGCCAAGGCTACGCAAACAGTAGGCATCTACTACTGGATGCTGGACAGTAACAACGACAATCCATTACAGCCGGATGTCACGCGCCAGTCCTCGACCAGTTGGGTTAGCCGTCCGGCCGAGCAAAGCATCAAGGGTTGCTTCTCTGCCTAGTACTCCGGCCCGGCTTCGTAACGTAGGCCACTGTCGATGTCTGCGCCTGGGCCGCTGTCGGGCTGTCCCCGAGGGTTGTCGCCCCTGCGGAAACGAAAATTTGCGACAGACTCGTGGACGTGGGGCGTGGGGCCTAGGAGTCCGGTTTCGGCGCGAACTCCCCGTCCGTCGGCCGCGACCGGCCTTCGCTGGGCGACCTGCCACGACCAATCGGAATCGTCGGTTTCGCTCCATCGAGGCCGCCGCGTGCCCGAGCGTCGCTCGAGTCGCCGCCGCCAACGCGGACCAGCGTTGGCGATAACGCGCCGGACCGTTTTCGCGACCGTGTCCGCGCTTCCCTGCCGGGTGTGCGGCCGTGCGCACGAACGGCACATCACACTTGTCCCTATGGAAGTGGAGACCATCCCGGGCCTGGTGGCCCAAGCTGCCGAGCGAGATCCTCTCGGCATCTGGTTGCGCACCGACGACGGCACACTCACGTTCGCCGGCGCGGCAGCTCACGTCGGTCTGATTGTCGAGCGCTTTCGCGAGGCGGGGGTCGGCCACGGTGACCTCGTGGTCGTCACGACCCGGACAACGCCGCCGTACCTGTTGTGCTGGCTAGCCCTGGCCGCGCTCGGAGCGGTCACCGTGCCGACGGACCCCGCCGGCACCGCCATCGAACTCGCGGGCCTGGTCGCCCAGGTGAAGCCACGGGCACTGGTCGGCGACGCGGCGCTGCGTTCATTGGTGGAGGAGGCCGGCCTGTCGGGGATCCTCGACATCGACGAACTCGTCGGCGACTGGCGTACCGAGAACTCGCCCATCGCCGTGCCGATCGACGTACGCCCCGATGACCTGGCCGTCCTGATTCCCACATCGGGCACGACCGGACGATCGAAACTCGTCATGCAGACCCACCGGGCGTACGCGATGGCCGGAGTGGGATTCCCGTACTGGATGGAGCTGGCCGCGTCCGACCGGCTGATGACCTCGTTGCCGCTCTTCCACATCAACGCGCCTGCGTACTCCGTGCTCGGGTCATTGGCGTGCGGCGCGGGGCTGGTGCTCCTCCCACGATTCTCGGCGACCGGCTTCCTGGATTCGGCCCGTCGGCACGGAGCCACGGAGTTCAACGCGATCGGAGCGATGCTCGAGATCCTGATGCGCCAGCCGCCCCGAGCCGATGACGCGCAGACATCACTTCGTCTGTGTTACACGGGTCCGTCCCCGGCCCGCGAATGGCAGGAGGCGTTCGAGCGGCGGTTCGGCCTTCGCGTGGTATGTGGGTACGCGATGTCCGAGTCGCCGTATGGCCTGATCTGGCGACATGGAACGCGTCCGTTCGGCACACTCGGCGAGCCACGACAGCACCCCACCCTGGGCACGGTCAACGAGGCCCGCGTGCTCGACGACGAGGGGAACGAGCGCGGTCCCGGCGAGACCGGCGAACTCCTGCTGCGCAACCCGACGGTGACCCCGGGGTACTGGGCCATGCCCGAAGAGACGGCGGCCGCGCTGGTGGACGGCTGGCTGCGCACCGGTGACCTGGTCACCGTGAACGGCGACGGCACGTTCACGTTTGTGGCCCGCCGAAAGGAGGTGCTTCGCCGGCGCGGCCAGAACCTGTCCCCGGCCGAGGTCGAGGAAGCCATCCAGAGCCACCCAGACGTGCTCGAGGTGGCGGTGGTGGGGGTCGCCTCGGACCTTACCGAGGAAGAGGTCAAGGCGTTCGTTGTCGCCCAGCCAGGCCATACGCTCGACTTCGCCGAACTGCGCGGGTGGACGGGCGAGCGGCTATCCGCGTTCAAGGTGCCCCGGTTCTGGCAGGCCATCGAAGCCCTGCCCCGTACGCCGACGTCCCGGGTCGCCAAGCATCGGCTGCCCGCCGGCCAGCAGCCGGGCGAGTACGACGCCGAGGCCGACACCGGCGCATCGTGTTAGCACGTACGCCCGCTATACCCGAAACGTCGACAACCGTCCGGCAAGTTCGGTGTGGCGGCGACCTATGACGAGGCCGCCGCCGACTGTCAGATACGGAAGAACAGGTTCAGGTAGCGCTGGGCGAGATCGAGGTCACCGCGCACGGTGCCGAAGTTGCCGCGCCCGAACGTGGTCAACACCAAGCTGCCGGCGTCGAACTCGATGTACGCGGGCAGGCTCTCGATCTCGCCCTGCTCGTACGTCATGCCCTGGTCGCTGATCGAGACCCGGTAGTCGCCCGCATTGCGGCCGCCGACCCGGATGCCGATGGTGAACGGCTCGGTCACGTCACCCGTCCTCACCGTCCCCTGCCAGAGCGCGAACATGAACGGTACCAACAGGTCCGCCGCATCACCGTGCAGTCCGTGTGCCATCCCGGTGCCCTGCCGGATGTCCCACGAGTGCACACCGTAGTCCATCAACTGTCCGGCCGCGTAGAAGAACGCCGGAACCTGGCCCATGTAGGGGTGGGTGACCATGAGGCCGGTCCACTCGTCCGGGCCGAGCGGCTGCAGGATTCCCTGCATCTTCTCGAAGTCGGACTTCAACCGGTCGAGCAGTTCGGCCTGCGGTATGCCGCGCATCGCCGTCGTCCGCTCATTGACCATGGCACCCATGGCCGCCAGGCCGTGCGGATCGGGCACCGCGGCGCCTCCGCGAACGGCATCGAAGGCGCGGAAGTATCCCTCGGTCGTGTCGACGATGTGGGCCACGACATCCCGCGTCGTCCATCCGGTGCACGCGGTCGGCGCCTCCCACGACTGCGGGGACTCCGCGAGCTTGAACAAGCGCTCGGCTTCGGTACGAACCACCCGGAGGATGGTGTCCTTCCCCTCGTACGTCATGGCGTTCCATTCACTCATGCCCCAAACCTCCTTGTTGAAGACGAGTGCAGTGCGGATAGGGGGATCACCGGCGAGTGGGGATCGCGACCGCCGGCGAACGGTGTGTCGTTTATTCGTCGAGCTGACGGCCGGCGAAGTACATCAGCGGATCGCTCAGCAGCTCGATCTGGATGCCGTCAGGATCCTTGAAGTACATCGACTCGGCAATGCCCTGGTCCGGTCCGAAGTAGGTCATGCCGGCCTCGTCAAGACGCACCCGCAGCTGCTCCCAGCGATCGCGCGGGACCGAGATCGCGATGTGCTGGACGGACCCGATCGACTCGACGCCAGGCTTGAGACCGAGCCCCGGAAAGTCGAAGAAACCCAGCAGGGTCTTGTTGCCGAGGTCGAAGAAGAAGTGTGTCGACCCCTTGTAGTCGCGGTTCTCGACCAGCTCGACCAGCGGGAAGCCGAGCAGGCCCTGATAGAACTGGATGGTCTGTTCGACATCCGAACAAATCAGCGCGGCGTGATGGATGCCCCGGCCCGACGTCGGCTCACGTTCGGCCGCCGGACGCAGGTACCGGGTGCGCAGCTCCGCCCTTCGGGCCTCGAGCTCCACCAGTTCCGACTCTGTTGGCATGATCGCGACACCTCCGACACGGTTGCTTGCGCAACGACCTCTCGGATCGTATCCCCAACCTGGGCCCGACATCAGATGCTGGCCGATTCGAAAATCGAGAGTGTGTCCATAGAGGAAGTTGCGGGCTGTCGGTAATCCACTTAGGACCGCGCCGAGTCGTGCGGCGGATCAGCAGAGCACGTACAGTTGGCCTGCACTGGCGATGGGAGGACATGGTCATGGCTGGCCTTCCGCTGTTCCCCACTACCGTCGTGGGAAGCCTGCCTCAACCGGACTGGCTGATCGACCGGGCCAAGCTTGCCGGCCGGTTCCCCCCGAGGGTACGGGCGCGCGAACTATGGCGACCCGCCCCGGAACACCTTGCCCAGGCCCAGAATGACGCGACACTACTGGCGATCCAGGCCCAGGAGGACGCCGGTCTGGACATCGTCACCGATGGCGAGATCCGGCGGGAGAGCTACTCGAACCACTTCGCCACCGTGTTGGAGGGGCTCGACCTCGACAACCCGGGCGAGGCCCTGGATCGCAGCGGTCACCCGAACCCGGTGCCGCGGGTGGTAGGTCCGGTGCGCCGTCCCGGTCCGGTCCAGGTCGCAGATGTGCGGTTCCTGCGTGAACACACCGATCGCGCCATCAAGGTGACCGTTCCTGGCCCGTTCACCATGTCCCAACAGGCCCAGGACGACTATTACGGTGATCCAGCCGCAGTCGCCGATGCGTATGCCGATGCCGTCAACGCGGAGGTGCTCGACCTTTTCGCGGCCGGAGCGGACATCGTCCAGCTCGACGAGCCGTACTTGCAGGCCCGCCCGGAGCCGGCTCGTCGGTACGGGCTGCGGGCACTCAATCGGGCCCTGGATGGCGTGGTCGGCACGACCGCGGTGCATCTATGCTTCGGATACGCGGCGATCATCCACGATCGGCCGTCGGCTTACTCGTTCCTGCCCGAGCTCGCCGGCTGTACCTGCGACCAGATCTCCATCGAGACCGCACAGTCTAAATTGGACACTGCAATACTGTCTGAGCTGGCGGGGAAGACGGTCATGCTCGGTGTCATCGACCTGTCCAACCCTGCTGTCGAGTCCGTCGACACCGTCGTGGAGCGGGTCCGCCGCGCGCTGCCCCATGTCGCACCGGAGAAGGTCGTCATCGCCACCGACTGCGGCATGAAGTACATCTCGCGTGAATCGGCGGCCGGCAAGATGCGGGCGATGGCCGGCGCGGCGCGGCTACTGCGAGCCGACTTCGGCGGTTGACCGCGCTTACTCGCGCGCTCCCGCGAGGGTGACCTCGACCGTGAGGCCCGGGTTCGCATCGCGCACAAGCCAGGTCACTTCCCGAACATGGCCGGCGGCGAGGAGATCGGGCGCCGTGGCCTTCGCCAGCTCCACCAGCTCGGACGGGCCCTCGACGGTCAGCCGCGCGACTTCAGCTCGTATCGACACCTTCGCCTCGGATTTCGCCCCTCGAACCCGGGCGAGCACAGTGGACGCCACCTCGAACATGTCGGCGTTTCCCGCCGCGCGGCCGAGGCCTTCGCGGCTGGGCCAGTTCGTCCGGTGAATGCTCCCGTCGTGCCACCACGACCACGCCTCTTCTGTCACGTAGGGCATGAACGGCGCCAACATACGCAGCAGCACGCTCAGGTTTGTCAACAAGCTCGCCTGGGCCGACCTGGTCCGTGGATCCGCCGGGTCGCCGTAGGCACGCTGCTTGACCAGTTCGACGTAATTGTCACAGAACGTCCAGAAGTACCGCTCGGTGATCTCGAGCGAGCGGGTGTAGTCGTACGCCTCGAAGGCGGCGGTGGCCTGGTCGACCGTCTCCCGGAGGGCGTCGAGGGCGGCCAGGTCGATTGGCTCGGTGATGAGCGCCTCGTCCTCGGCGTCGACACCGAAAGCAAGGACGAACCTCGACACGTTCAGGATCTTCACAGCAAGCCGGCGGCCGACCCGCATCTGAGCCTCATCGAACGGACTGTCCGTGCCCGGCCGGGCCATGGCCGCCCGCCAACGGACGGCGTCGGCGCCGTATCTGTCCAGAATGTCGGTGGGCACCACGACGTTGCCTTTGGACTTGGACATCTTCTTGCGGTCCGGATCGACGACGAACCCGGAGATCGCCGCGTGTGTCCACGGTAGACTGTCGTGCTCGAGATGGGCGCGGAGCACGGTCGAGAACAGCCAGGTGCGGATGATGTCGTGTGCCTGCGGACGTAGGTCCATCGGGAACGTCCGCTCGAACAGGTCCGGATCGCGCTCCCACCCCGTGGCGATCTGCGGCGAGAGCGACGACGTCGCCCAGGTGTCCATGACATCGGGGTCGGCGATGAAGCCACCGGCGGCGCCGCGCTGATCGTCGCGGTAACCGTCAGGCACGTCGATGGTCGGATCGACAGGCAGCCGGTCGACCGCGGCCACCAACGGCTCGTCGTAGCGGGGCTTCGCATCGCTGTCGAGCGGGTACCACACCGGGAACGGGATGCCGAAGAAGCGCTGCCGGCTGATCAGCCAGTCGCCGTTGAGCCCGTTGACCCAGTTCTCGTACCGCTGTCGCATGAACTCCGGCACCCAGACAAGCTCCCGACCCCGATCGATGAGCCGCTGGCGCAACTTCTCGTCGCGACCGCCGTTCTGGATGTACCACTGGCGGGTCGCCACGATCTCGAGCGGCTTGTCGCCTTTCTCGTAGAAGTTCGCCTTGCGGGTCGCGGCGACCGGTTCGGCGACGAGGTCACCGGACTCGCGCAGCTGCGCCACGACGGCCTCGCGTGCACCGCGGACGGTCCGACCCGCGAGCCCCGCGTACGCCGGCGGGTTGCCCACCCAATCGGGAGTCTCGTCCGATAGACGACCGTCGACCCCGACGAGCGTGCGCGTGGGCAACTGGAGTTCACGCCACCACTGCACGTCGACGAGGTCACCGAAGGTGCAGCACATGGCGATGCCGGTGCCCTTGTCCATCTCGGCCGCGGGGTGGGTGAGCACCGGGACCTCGTAATCGAAGAGCGGCACGCGCACGGTCGAGCCCACGAGGTGCGTATAGCGGCGATCCTGGGGATTTGCGATCAGGGCGACGCAGGACGGCAGCAGCTCCGGCCGGGTCGTTTCGATGGGCACCGGTCCATCGGAACCATGGAAGGCGATGCGATGGAACCATCCGGGATAGTCCCGCGACTCGACCTCGGCCTGAGCGACCGCGGTCTGGAACGTCACGTCCCACAGGGTCGGGGCGTGCGAGAGGTACGCCTCGCCGCGAGCGAAATTGTGTAGGAATGCTCGTTGCGCCACCGCTCGCGCGTCGTCACTGATGGTCGTGTACAGCAGCGACCAGTCGACCGAAAGGCCAACCTTTCGCCATAGGAATTCGAAGACCTTTTCGTCCTCGTCGGTCAGCACATGGCAGAGCTGAACGAAATTCTGCCGTGAAATGGCGAGCGTATTCTTGGCGTCGACTTTCTCCGGAGGCGTGAAATCGGGGTCGAACGGAATCGTGGGGTCGCATCGGACGCCGAAGTAGTTCTGCACCCGCCGTTCCGTCGGCAGACCGTTGTCGTCCCAGCCCATCGGATAGAAGACCTCGTAACCGCGCATGCGCTTGTACCGGGCGATCAGGTCGGTATGGGTGTAGGAGAAGACGTGTCCTACGTGGAGCGAGCCCGACACCGTAGGGGGCGGGGTGTCGATCGAGTAGATCTCCGACCGGGTCCGGCTGCGGTCGAACCGGTAGACGCCCTGCTCGTCCCATACCCTGGACCAGCGGTCTTCCAGTCCGTCAATGGTCGGCTTCTCGGGCACCCGCGCAGGCAGGCGGTCGGATGGGTCGCTGGCGGTCATGACGAAGATTCTCTCATATCGGCCGGCCGCACCCGGAGCTCCCCGGGTAGGCGCTCTCGTGGGTCGTGGCCCGCGAAGGAGCCCGCTCGGTGTCGCCAGTGAGTCCGCCCTACCCGCAATCTGGACATCTCGGCGGCTGTCGCACCCAGGATGCCGTTCATATACCGGGAGCCGGCGGCAAGATCGCCATTCCCGCACCAGTTGCGCCGCCACGGAGCCTGGGCAAGTTCTCGTTTCAGGGCAAGGCCCTCGGGGAAAGCCCGGGCCGCGGTGCCGGCCGGCACCGTGTCCACATACTGAGGAATCAACCGCAAGATCGCCATTGGGGCATCAGGCTGGTCGCCACGGAGCCTGTTGCGGTATCGCGAGCCGTGGCGCCCCGTGGGCCGTTGCGAGATCGACGCCTTGAGCTTGGTGAAAGGGCTTGTTTTTGCGTCTCACATGCCGGGATAGGCGGTCGAAGATCGCTATTCCAACACGAGAAACGACGCGTGGGGGCGCTTTTGATGCCCTTACGGCGATCATGCGATCGATTCCCAGTATGTGGATATGATGCCCGCTGACGCTGCCGCCGAGGCATTCCCCGAGAGTGACTTGGCCCTAGGGGAAACCAGAATATGCAACAGGCTCCACGAGTCGTTTCCGGTGCTGGAACACCGATCTTCAGCCGCTTGTCCCGAGATATGAGAGGCAACAACCTCCGCGCCGCCCTTGTTGAGTCGATCAACGATCTGTTCGACTAATAACCAATAAGCCAGCGAACGAGCCGCCGGACCCCACCACGTCCGGCCCTGGTAACCGGCCACATTTCGCCCATCGTCATTCGTGCTGTGTCCAAGCGAGCCAAGGTCACACGCGGCGGCATAGCACGAAGTAGTGGTCGATCGGCTTGCCGTCGCGAAATGCCGCACCGACAGAGACATGGCGACTCACGCCACGAACCTCGTCCCGGGTTCCGTTAAAGACAAAGCGTTGCAGGCCCGTTGAATTGGGCACGACGGGTGGCCACGTCGTCGGCGCGGAGTCGGGAACGCGGTCGTAGTCGAAGACGACACTCCCCGAACCAGGCTCCGCCACGAAGTAGCCCGGGCCGATAAACCGGCGCATCGGACCGTCATTGAATCCGACGAGGTATCCGGGCTCGCCCTCGGGACGGCAGAAGTGCTTCTGGAACAGGCGGAGCGGGGACGGCAACGGTAGTGTGTTGCGGCCGTCATGTACCACATCGACCAGCGGCATCGCGTCGCCGACGAAGTGGGTCAGGTCAATCGCCCGGCCGCCCGCCTTCTGGTAGAGCTCGCGCTGCCGATCCCGGCTGAGTCGCGAGAGTTCCGCCCACCTCGCCTCGGGGCCGAGCCCGTCGAGATAGTCGCGAATGGCACCGATGTCGTTGGTGATCAGCTCTGCGAGGGACACATCGCAGTGCTTAGCAGCCACGGCCCCGGCGGCGCAAGGGTTGTGACGCCGGACCGAAGCGATCACCATGTGGTGCATGCGCCGTGGGACCTGTCGGATCGTCATCCGCCTCGCCACGCTCGTCTGCCCACCCGAGGATCTCGACACCGTCCTGCCCGCGGTCGTCAACAACGTCAGCGAGCATGTCCGCCTACTGCCGCCGCTGGCCCGGTACGGGATGGGCCCCGCACTTCAGGTCTTCGACCAGGCGGCCCGAATCCGGTCGCGCGGCCGTCGCTTCGTACGCCTCGACGATGACCCCGCCGATGCGTACCTCCGCCGGGTGCTGTGCGAGCACGACGGACCGGTTGCGATGCTCGTACGGCTGGTCAAAGGCCTGATCGCGCTCAGCTACTACGAACAGCCGGCGGTGACAGCGCGGCTGCGGTATGACCCGAGCACCTACATAGCCATGGTCTCCGCCCGCCGACTCGCCATGCATGGCGGGCAGATCGGACATTCCCAGTGACGGGTGCGGGGATTCTCACACGCGAGGACGTCACCGCGGACCTGACGCTTGCCTGCGATGTCGTCATCGTCGGATCGGGTGCCGGCGGAGCGACGGCCGCCGCGGCAATGGCCGAGGCCGGCGTCGACGTGGTCGTCCTCGAGGAGGGCGGCTACCACCCGACCGAGTCGTTCCAGACCGGGATGGGCCACGCCCTGCGGACGCTCTACCGCGACGGGGGCGGTGGCACAGCGATCGGCAGCCCGCCGATCCTGTTCTCCGAGGGTCGCTGCGTCGGCGGGTCCACTGTGGTCAATGGCGGGATGTCGTTTCGTACCCCGGATCGTGTGCTGCGGCGGTGGTCTCAGGCTGGCCTGTCTCGGCAGGAGCTCGAGCCGTACTTCGCGGAGGTTGAGCGCCAGCTGCACGTCGCCGAGCAGGACCCGGAGACGATCGGGCGCGACTCCCAGTTGTTGAAGGCGGGCGCTGACGCCAAGGGTTGGCACATCATCGCCAACACCCGCAACCAGATCCACTGTGCGGGAAGCAACAACTGCACGTTGGGCTGCCCAACCGGTGCGAAGCAGTCGATGCTCGTGACGAACATCCCGCGGGCCGTCGCCCACGGCGCCCGAATCGTCGCCGACTGCCGGGTGGACCGGGTGATACGGCGCGGGCACACCGCCACCGGCGTTCAAGGTCACATGGTCTCGGACGGACGCAGACACAGGGTCAGCGTCAGGGCACCGGTGGTCATAGTCGCGGGTGGCGCTATCCAGACGCCCGCGCTGCTGGCCCGGTCCGGCTTCAGGTCTCCGCAGCTCGGACGCAATCTGACGATGCACCCCAACGCCAAGCTGGTGGCCCTCTTCGACGAGCCGGTACGGGGGTGGCAGGGCGTCCATCAGGCCTACCAGGTACGGGAGTTCATGGACGAGGGCATCCTCATCACGGCGGTGAACCTGCCGCCCGGCCTGGTGGCGATGTCCCAGTCGGAGTACGGCTCGGCGTTGGGCGAGTTGATGCGCGAGTACGACCACGTGGTGACGGCGGGCTGCCTCGTCGAGGACACCACAACCGGGGTCGTCCGCAATCTTCCCGGCCTGGGACCCCAGGTGTTCTACCAGATCACCGATCGCGACGCGGAGAGGATCGTGCGGGGGATCGCGCTCACCGCCGAGCTCATGTTCGCGGCCGGCGCCACCAGGATCCTCGCCCCCCTCCGTGGAATGCCCGACCTGCACGGACCCGACGATGTCGTCCGGCTCACCGAGCACCCGGTCCCGAAGCGGGCGCTCGACCTGTTCACCGTCCATCTCATGGGGACGGCCCGGATGAGCAACGACCCGCGCCGTGGGGTCGTCTCCGGTTTCGGCGAGTTTCACGGTGCCCGTGGACTCTTCGTCGCGGACGCGAGTCTGTTTCCGGGGCCGGTCGGGCTCAACCCGATGGAGACGATCGTCGCCCTCGTCACCCGTAACACCCGATGGCTGCTCGATAGCCGCACCCGGTACGGGATCTGAGGCGTCGCGTCGCGACCCGCCTCCGCGCCTACCCCTTGCGCCAACCCCCACTCGTGTGCGTATACTCGGCGACGAGTAAAACGCGATATAGCGTATGGATGGCAGGTGACAGCAGTGGCGAAACAGCGCAAGGTGAGCAACCTACTCGCGCTGGGCGTGCTCGCCGTCCTCATCGCCAGCCGACCCATGCACCCGTACGAGATGGCCCACGTGCTTCGCCGCACAGGCAAAGAGCGTGACCTCAACATCAAATGGGGTTCGTTCTACACCGTCGTACGGAATCTGGAGAAGCACGGTTTCATCGTCGCCACCGGAAGCGAGCGCGACCGGGGGCGGCCGGAGCGGACCAGCTACACGCTCACCGACGCTGGTCGGGCCGAGCTGAGGGACTGGTTGCGCGAGTTGGTGGCCGAGCCGGAGCAGGAGAATCCTCGCTTCGGCGCCGCCCTCTCGGTGATGGGTGTCCTTCCGCCCGACGAGGTGGTCGAACTGCTCCAGCACCGCGTACAGGCACTCGATGCGCTGAACGAGGCCGAGGACGCGGCTCTGGCAACGCACAAGGACCTGCCCAGGGTTTTCCTGGTGGAGGCCGAGTACAGCCTCGCCATGCGCCGGGCGGAGGCCGACTGGGTCCGGGGCATCCTCGCCGAGATCGAGACCGGCACGCTGTCCGGCCTCGACCTGTGGCGGCGGGCGCACGAAACCGGCCAGATGCCGGCCGAGTGGAACGCACTTCTCGAGGGGGGGTAGACGACGATCTGACGACGCAAGAAGACCCCGGTGCGGTGCGGCAACACCGCGACCGGGGTCCGGAACCTCGCAAGACCGATCCCGCGGGAACGGAACCCGGCCACGAGGTGGCAAACGCAACAATAGCCGGGTTCTCCTCCCACGGGTCCACACAACCAGGAGGAGTTCACAATGGAAGTCGAGGCACACGACCTCGTCAAGACCTACCCGGCCGGCGTACGCGCGCTCGACGGGCTCTCGTTGGCCATCCCGGCCGGAGAGGTATTCGGGCTACTCGGCCCGAACGGCGCCGGTAAGTCCACGGCGATCAAGATTTTGACCACGTTGGCGAAGGCCGATTCGGGGCGCGCTGTCGTGGCCGGCTCGGACGTGCTGGCCAACCCCGACCGGGTCCGGCGGGCGATCGGCGTCGTGGGCCAGCGCTCCGGCACCGATCCGATGGCGACCGGGCGGGACAATCTCATGCTGCAGGGTCACCTGTACGGGATGGGAGGCCCGGCACTCAAGCGGCGGGTCGCCGAGCTGCTCGAGCGGTTCGGTCTGACCGAGGCGGCGCGCCGGCCGGTGAAGACCTACTCCGGCGGCATGCAGCGACGGCTCGATGTGGCAATGGGCCTGATGCATCGCCCGCGCGTGTTCTTCCTGGACGAGCCGACCACCGGACTCGACCCGGAGGCCCGTACCGCGCTCTGGTCCGAGATCGGAAAGCTCGCCGGAGATGACGGGCTGACCATCCTCCTCACCACGCACTACCTCGACGAGGCGGACCGGCTCTGTGCTCGAGTGGCCCTTGTGGACAGAGGACGGATTGCGATCACCGGATCGCCGGAGGCGCTCAAGGGCGAGCTGCGTGGCGACGCCGTCCACGTGGTGCTCCGCGACGATCCCACCACAGTGGACGTTCGCGCCGCCGTCGGGGGACTTGCCGGCGTGCGCGAGATCACACTCACCGGGCGGAACCTGAGCGCTCGGGCCGACGACGGCGCCGCCGCAGTGCCCGACGTGCTCGCGGCACTCGACCGGGCCGGAATGCCAGCCGCCACCGTGACGGTGGCCCGCCCCTCCCTCGACGACGTGTACCTGCGCCACGTCGGCCATCGCTTCGCTGAAACGGACTGAGACCATGCTCGCAAACACCTGGTGGATGACCCACCGTCAGCTCAAGGCGCTCCTGCGGCAGCCCGCCGTCATCATCATCACGCTCGCCCAACCGATGGTGTGGCTGTTCCTCTTCGGCAACCTCTTCCGCCGCATCGTCGAGCTGCCCGGATTCGGTTCGGCGTCCTATCTGGACTATCTCGTACCGGGCGTGGTCGTGATGAACGCCGTCTCGTCGAACATGTGGGCCGGAATGGGCGTCATTGAGGAGATCGAACGAGGCACCCTCAACCGGTTCCTGACCACGCCCATCGCACGGTCGGCGATTCTCAATGGCACCGTCATCGTGCAGGCCCTCACGACCGCGTTCCAATCGGCAATCATCGTCCTGATCGGCTGGGCCGTTGGCGCCGTCTACCCGGGCGGCATCGCCGGGCCGCTCGCCCTCATCGTCGCGTCGATGCTGCTGGGGTCGGTTTTCACGGCACTATCCACCGTGTTCGGGCTTGCGGTGCGCCAGCGGGAGAGCATCATCGGCATGAGCATATTTCTGCTTCTGCCGTTGACGTTCCTGTCGACCGCCTTCATGGCGAAATCCCTGATGCCCGGCTGGATGCAGGCCATCGCGGCCCTCAACCCGGTCAACTGGGCACTCGACGCGGCCCGTGGGCTGCTCTCGGCCTCGGCCAATTGGGCGGCGGCGCTCGGGTACGGGGCGGCCCTGCTCGCCCTGGCGAGCGTGTTCGCCGGTCTGGCAACGCTGACGTTCCGTTCGTACCAACGCACCATCTGAGCGGGATGTTTGCACCGGAATCCGGTTGTCCACAGGCACGGCGGCGGCGATGCTGAGCCGGTGAACGAGATTCGAGAACTGGGTCCGGACGACTGGCGGGTCAAGCGTGATCTCCGTCTTCAGGCCCTGTTGGACTCACCGGGCGCGTTCGCATCCACCTACGCGGAGACGAGGCACCGCGACGAGGGGGAGTGGCGGAACTGGCCCCGGCCCGGGTCGGCGGTCTTCGGTGCCTGGGCGCGGGGAGAGCCGGTAGGCCTCGTCGGGATCGACGGCGAACACGATGCTGACGTGGCCTACCTCTTCGCCATGTGGGTGGCGCCCGCGGTCCGCGGTACGGGCGTGGCCGATGCGCTCGTCGACGCGGCCGTCGACTGGTCGAAGGCGCACCGGCGCTCAGCCATCGTGCTCGAGGTCACCGCGACGAACCGCCGCGCCCGTCGGTTCTACGCACGCTACGGATTCGGGGTCAGTGACGATCTGGTTATCACCGAGGGTGGTACGTCGATGCGACTCGCGCTGACGGCCAACAGTCCACTGTAGACTAGACCCGCGCGGGCGGTCACCCCACGTCGGAGTTGACCGTACGGCAGAATCGGGGGGGTGAGCTCAGGGCCGGTGACGCCAGCTGAGGCGCTCGCCGAGTTGCTCGCCGGCAACGAGCGCTTCGTCGCCGGCGCCAGTCTGCATCCCAATCAGGACGCGGACCATCGGGCGGGGTTGGCCAGCGCGCAGACTCCCTTCGCGGTCATCTTCGGCTGTTCGGACTCCCGGCTGGCGGCTGAGATCATCTTCGATCGCGGTCTGGGTGATGTCTTCGTCGTACGAACCGCCGGCTACACCCTCGGCGCACCGGTACTCGGCAGCATCGAGTATGCGGTGACCGTGCTGCGAACGCCGCTCGTAGTGGTGCTCGGGCACAACTCGTGCGGCGCCGTGCAGGCGGCGCTGGACGCGGAGGCCTCCGGTATCGCCCCGTCGGGCAACATCCGATCGATCGTCGAGGCGATCGTGCCCAGCGTCCGCCTCGCCGCCATCCGGGAGCACACCGAGGTCGACGAGATCGTGGACTTCCACATCCAGCGCACCGTCGACCTGCTGCAGTTCGAGTCGGAGCCGCTCGGCGACGCGGTCGGCACCGGCACCTGTGCCGTGGTCGGCCTCTCCTACCGGCTCGACGACGGTCGGGTCCACCTCGTGGGCAAGCCGCACTAGCTCTGCGACATCGAGGCCTGACCCGACAGCGCCCCCCCGGTGGACTGAAGCGGAGAGGCCGGCGGCGCTGCCTGACCGCGGTGCCGGAACTGCTCCTCCCGCGCGACATCCTCGTCGGTACCGACGGCGCCGTAGAGTCCGGCCGTGCCGAGGATCCCGCCGATGATGAACGAGACGATGCACGTGGTCATGGTGAAGCCGAGGAGGTTCAGCTGCGTCCGCAAGACCACCAACATAGCCATCCCGGCGACCAGGAAGATGACCCCGCCGACGAGGTTGATCCAACGGTCGAGGTTGCGGCCAATGAGCGCGCCGACGACCAGAATGACTCCGACCACGATGGAGAGGGCCGCGAACGCACGGTTGGCCCGAAGACCCAGCGCCGAGGGCAGGCCGTCCTGAGCGAACCAGGCCAGGCCGCGCGCGAGAATGAGCGCCGTCACGCCGAAGGCGAGTACGTATACCCCGCAGAGCGCGGCCAACGTGCGGTAAAGAGGCTGAAGGTGGTGGTTCACGGGAAGGTGCGCCATGCCCACCATCCTGACACGCACACTATCGTTGGCTGCCATGCGGATAGCCTTCGCCGCCGATGACGAGAACGAGACCACCAGATCGGTGCGCGCCTACCTGGCCGAGCGGGGCGAGGTCGTGGTGCTCGAGGAAGGCGGCTGGCCAGAGCTTGGCGCGGCGGTGGGCCGGGCCGTGTCGTCCGGCGCCGCGGACGTCGGTGTCGTGATGTGCTGGACCGGCACCGGCACGGCGATCGCCGCCAACAAGGTCCCGGGCGTCCGGGCGGCGCTCGCGTGGGAGCCGTGGATCGCCCGGGGGGCGAGGCGGTGGAACGACGCCAACGTTCTCGCCATGAGTCTCAAGCGTCTTGCCCCGGAGGTAGCGGTCGAGATCGCGCAGGCGTTCCTGGACACCTCCGAGCCCGATCCGGACGAGCAGGAGGCGATCGCCCGGCTCAACAATCTGTAGCCCGGGGAGGGTGGCACCCGCCGGTTACAGTGAGATTGCTGGATGGTTCGGCCCAAGCGGAGGACCCATGAGCATCGCGATGGACCGGGTCCTCCCCGCCGATCTGCTCGACGCCGCCTGGGGTCTGTACAACCGCGCCTTCGACGAGCTCCGCACTACGGCGGTGCAGCGCCACCTGATGCACCACGACGAATTCGACGCCGTGATGTTCGACGACCGGGTATGGAAACTGCGCGGGGTCGACCCCGCCGACCCAGCGGCGGTTCCCGCGTTGGCCATATTCACTAATGATTTGGCCACGATGCCGCTTATCTCGATTGACTACTTTGCCCATCGGTGGCCCGATCTCTATGTCGAACGGCGGATCTGGTACAACGCCTTCTTCGCGATCGAACCGGAGCACCGCGGTTCGGGCCTGTTCGAAGAGGTCATCGGACACATGTGGCGCCTGGTGATGGACAGCGACGGGATCGCGTTGCTGGATATCTGCCGGCGCAACGCCGCACTCGGCCTGCCAACCGCGATCCACAACGCGTTGATCGCGTTGACCGACGGCACTACCGCCACGGCCATCGACGAGCAGACCTACTGGATGTACGCGCCGCCCGGGAAGTCGTGACCCCCGGTGCCTGCCAGCGCGACCGACCACGTCGCGCGAAAGTCGTGTGGCGGCACCGCCGGTCCCCAGAGCTTGCCTTGTCCGAACGGGACGCCGAGCGAAGCGAGCACCTCCTGCTGGGTCGTTGTCTCGACACCTTCGGCCACGACGCTGAGGTTGAGCGCGCTCGTCATCGCCACCACCGCTCGCACGATCTCCTCGTCCTCGGCGCTGACACCCAGGCCGCGCACGAACGCGCGATCCACCTTGACACCGGTCACCGGGTGCCGCCGCAGGTACCCCAATGCCGAGTAACCGGTTCCGAAGTCGTCCACCACGATCCGTATGCCCATGCCCCGCAGGTCGAAGAGCACCTTGCTGGTCACGGCCGAAGCGTCGATGACCACCGATTCCGTAATCTCCAGAACGACACAATGGGGCGGAATCTCGCAATAAATCAGCATCTTCGACAAGGTCGCCGGGAGCGTCGGGTCACGTAGCTGCCGCGGCGACACGTTGATCGAGATCCAGAAGCCGTCGCCTACGGTTCCGTCCTTGCGCCACCGGGCGAGCTGGGAAAGCGACTCGTCGAGGACCCACCGGCCGATGCGAGTGATGAGGCCCGTGTCCTCAGCGACGGGGATGAAGGCCTCCGGCGACACCGCTCCCCGCGTCGGGTGATCCCATCGGGCCAGGGCCTCGGCGCCCTGGATCCGTCCGGTCACCAGATCGACGATCGGCTGGTACACCAGCCGTAGCTGGCCGGAGACGAGGGCCTGACGCAGAGCGAGCTCGATCTCGACCCGTTCCCGCACGCGGTCGTGCATCGACGAGTCGAAGACGACCCAGTTGCCCGGTCCCTCGGCCTTGGCCTGGTACATCGCCGTGTCGGCGTCGCGCATCAGCGCTTCGGCGTTACCGCTCGCGGTCGGCTCCGGCAGGGAGGCGGCGATCCCGACCGAGGTGCTGATGATCACCTCGGCGCCACGCATCCGCAGCGGCTCGCTGAAGATCTCAAGAACGCGGTCGGCGAGGTGCGCCGCGTCGGTCCGGCCGCCCACATACGCGATCACGAACTCGTCTCCGCCGACCCGGGCGACCATGGCCTCAGGGGGGACCATGTGTCGCAGCCGCCGGCCCAACTCCGCGATGAGCTGATCGCCGGCGGCGTGCCCCCAGGAATCGTTGACCAGCTTGAAGCCGTCCAGGTCGAGGAAGTAGACCCAGACCCAGCTGCCCCGCGGGGTGCCACCCAGCAGCAACTGGTCGACGTGCGAGGCGAGCATGCTCCGGTTGGGCAGGCCGGTGAGCTGGTCATGCGTCGCCTGGTGCTGGTACCGCCGTTGCGCGACGGCGTAGCTCGAGACCGCCGAGATCGCCCGTACGAACAGCAGTGTCACGATGATCGCGCCGCCGATGCCGAGGACCGCCCCGCCGGTCTTCGTGCTGCCCTTGGTGAACGCGGTCAAGACAAACGGGACGGCGATCGCCGGTATGACCAGGACCAGCCGCCGCCAGGACCAGGCCTGGACCGGAAGCGGCGTCGCCCGGCTGAGATCCACCACGGAGGGATGCAGCGCGGCCGTGCCAATCAGGACGAACCCGAGCAGGAACGGGAAGTCCATCCACTGGTTCGAGGGTGCGAGTTTCCCGTTGACACCCTCGATCGCGTACCAGAGGTCCCCGCCGAGCAGCAGGATCATGGTGCCGATGAGGAGCAGGTAGCTCGGCTTGCGGATGGCTGTCGTGAAGGCCAGGTTGACCAGCAGCAGTACGAGAACGGTGTCGATCAGCGGATAGATGCCCGCGGTCAGGGAGACACTGGCACTACGCCCGCGGATGCCCGCCGCCGGCAGCGAGAGCAGGAGCAGCGTCGGTACCGCCGCACCTACCCAGACGATCAGCCCATCGATGATGGCATGCCGCTCAACGCCTCCGCGGGCCCGGAGCAGGACGATCAGACCGGCGATCATGAAGAAATAGCCGGGCAGCGTGAAGAGATCGGGTACGAAAGCAGCGGCACCCTCCACATCCTTTGCCTGTGAGCGGGCAAGTGCTCCGATCAGGAACAGCGCGCTGGCGATACCGAGGAAGGTCCACGGACGGCGGGGCTCGGCGTGCTGCCACCTCGGGCCGAGGAGCAATGCCAGCATTGCTCCGAGCCCAACCGCCCCGAACGCCGCACTATTCGAGGTCGCCGAAAGGTCCACGGCATACACGACGCCGGCGGCGATACCCACAGCGAGGAAGGCGTACGCGCCCCAGGAGCCGACATTCCCGGCGTGGCGGGGGGCCGATCGCGGCATCGACCTCGCTCCCTCGGATGACGCGGGCGCCCTTTGTTGCTTGGGCAGGTGGAAACAGTATCAAGCCAGAAGCGGCTCCGACGTTGGTCGGCGGGCGGGATTCGCCGGACGAATGGCCGAATGCGGGGGGCCTGGGCGTGCGCATCAGTACCGCCAGCCCCTTGTTCCTCAATGGACAGTCAGGTCACACGAGCCACACGACCCGGGCCAGCCGTGCGGGGTCCACAATAGACCGCTGGTCCGGCCAGGTGAGGCCGAGCTCAGGTCCGGCGCCGGACGCGGCGGCGCACGGCGGGCGAGCCGCTGGCGACCCGGGTGTGGGACACGGCCGCAGCCAGTGCCGTACCGAGCACCGCGAATCCGACCTGGATGGCGAGCACGACCCAGCTCCAGTGCAGGCCGAGAAAATGGGCCGGCGCACGGTCGTTGATATGCACCGCCGTGGCGAGCCAACCTCCGAGCAGAGCCGAGACCACACCGATGACCAGCGTCACGAACGCGCCGATGTGCTGGCGCCCGGGGAGGATCAGCCGCCCTAGTATGCCGACGACGAGGCCGACGAGGATGGCACTGACGACGTCCTTGACATTCATGCGATGTCCCTTCCGGCGGGCGTAGCGGCCAATCACTGTATACCCAGGAGCCCCACGTGTTACAGCACCGTGATCGTCCGACCACGTAGCGTGACAGCTCGCCATGAAGGATCGGGGCTGTCACCATCGAGGGGTGGCCGACGACTGGCGCTACGAGGCCGACGACCAGTGGTTGGCCGGCCGCCGATCGACGTTCTTCAAGCGGCGCCGGTCCAGGTTCGCCTCGGCCGTGGCGGATGCGCAGCTGGGCCCGTTCCGGGGCGCCCCGCGCAACCCGGCCCTCAAGCTCACCGACAAGGGGTACGCGCACGTCCGCTACGCCCCGCGGTCATACTCCTACCTCGCGGTCCAGGTGGAGCTGCTCCGGTGTGGGAGCTGCGGACACCGACTGCTCGAGGAGCATCGCCTGGTTCTGCGGCACTCAGAGGGCCCTCATCGCACACTCGGATTGGTGCGGATGTGCCGGCGGTGCCAGAAGGAGGCCTGGCTCTTCATCTCGCACATGCCGTCGGCTCGCGTCGGGCGCCGTCGCGACGCGAAGGCCGTCCTCTGAGCCATCGACTAGCCCGCGTGTCGTGGCATGATCGGCGCTGTCCGAACAGATGCGTCGCGAGCGGGCACGTTTGTCCGGAAGACAGCGATCTTCGCCAATGTCCCGTCAGTCTGCCGCGGACTCTAGTTCGGCCGCCCAGGGCGGGTCAGCCCCGGCTCGGGTACAGGTCAACGCCGCCACCCGCTGCGCGAAATGCAACGCCGAAGCCAGCGACTCCGAGTCCAGTCGGGGCAATCGCGCCGGCGTGAGCCAGCCGCCCCGGCCCAGTGCGGCCAGTAACCCAGCCGTGAAGGCGTCGCCAGCGCCGACCGTGTCGACCACCCTCACCGGCTGGGCCGGCAGGTCGCACTCGCCGGCGGGGCCCAGCGCGAAGACGCCGTCGCCCCCGCGCGTGACGACGACCAGGGCCGGCCCGCGCGCCCGCCAACGCCGCGCGACCTCGCGTACCGGCACGTCCGGCAGTGTCCACGTCAGGTCCTCGGCGCTGGCCCTGACGACATCACAGCGGGCCACCCAGGACTCGAGTGTCTCCACGAGCATCGGCCGATCGGGGGTTAGCGCCGGCCTCGGGTTGGGGTCGAGGGAAACCAGGCGCTGCCCGGACTCACGGGTCAGCAGCGCGTCCACGGTCTGCCGAAGCGCTGGGCGAACCAGAGCGAGGGCGCCGGAGACGTGAAGTGCGGCGCCGGCCGCCAAGACCGGCGGCAGGTCGGCCGGAGACCATGCGTCGTCCGCACGCCCGTCCAGTTCGAACGTGTAGCTGGCGCTGCCATCTCCGTCGAGCCGGACGGTCGCGACCGACGTCGGTTCCGCTGCGTCGATGGCCAAACTGAGATTGACACCGGAATGGGCTAGATGCCGTCGAAGCATCTGTCCGTGCACGTCGGTCGACAGCCGGGCGAGAAGGAGAGCCGGCATACCCAGTCTCGCCAGTGCGACGGCGACGTTGGCCGGACTGCCGCCCGGCCGTGGCTGGGCCCCGGAGCCATCGGACCCGGGCACGAGATCAACGAGCGCCTCCCCGCACACGATGACCATACGTGGCCCCTCTGCACAATACGGACGCTCACTGTAGCCCGCCCCTGTTGTGACGTGCGACTTCGCGTTAGGTTACGTTTTCCACCACGTGTGCCGGCACAGGTGTGGGCTCCAGCCGGAGTGCCTCACCCGGGATCCTGTGGGAGGAGGTCGCGGTGGTCGAGGCGTCGCGCGGGCGGATCCCCTCCCAGAGGCTCGGTCCACATCGGAACGACGACACGCCCTGGTCGCAGACGCCGCCCTACGGCGGCCCATCCGGTCCACCACCGCAGCACCCGTACGCGCCGCCACCCCAGCAGTCGCAGTACGCGCCGCCGCCGCAGCAGCCATACGGCTACGGCGCGCCACCGCAACAGCCATATGGCTACGGCCCGCCACCACAACAGCCGTACGGCGCACCGTCCTGGCCGTACCTCACCCCGCCGAGCGAGGGGGACCGCTACCGCGCCGACTACCGATCCGGCGCCACAACCGCACGCTCGGCCGGGGCCCGTCACGCCGCGCCGATGCCGGAGGATCCACGGCTGCGGCTATCCGCTCGACCCACGCCGCCTATGCGCCGCAAGGGCTGGCTATGGCTTCTGGTGGTGCCGGGGATCCTGCCGCTGCTGGTCCCGGTGTACAACCGGATCGACCCCATCGTGTGGGGCATGCCCTTCTACTACTGGTACCAACTCGCCTGCGGCCTTGTCGCGACCATCGTGATCACGTTCGTCTACCTGGTGACGAAGGGTCGCGGCTAGCCATGCCCCACCTCACCGACCGGTCCGTAGAGAACGCCGTATTCATCGGCCTGCTGGGCACCATGATCGCACTCGGTTTCGTCGCGTCCCGGTGGCGGCGACCGACGACCATGCAGAGCCTGGAGGAGTGGGGTGTCGGCGGCCGGGCCTTCGGTAACTGGGTGACCTGGTTCCTCATCGGCGGTGCGAGCTATACGGCATATACCTTCATCGCCGTCCCGTCGGTCACCTTCGGTGTCGGCTCATTCGGTTACTACGCCATGCCCTTCGCCCTGTGCACGTCGCCGTTGGTCTTCCTCGTCAGCACGCGGATCTGGTCGATCGCGCACGCACACGGGTTCGTGAGCTCGGCCGAGTTCGCGCGGGCCAGGTTCGGTTCCCGTACGGTAGGCGCCCTCGTGGCCATCCTCGGGATCGTCGCCACGATGCCGTACATCGGTGTCCAGCTGATCGCCTTACAGGCGATCTTCAAGGTAATAGGGGTGCGGGGCGAATGGCCATTGGTCGTCGCCCTGGGCCTGACCTCCATCACGACCTTCCGAAGTGGCCTGCGCGCTCCGGCCCTCTTATCGATAGCCAAGGATGTGTTGCTGGTCTGGCTGTTGCTTTCCATCGTGCTGGTGGTGGCCATGTCGGGCGGTTGGGCCTCGACCTTCCAGGCCGCGGCCCTCCGCTTCAACCACGACACCTCGCCGCTGAGCAGCTTGACGCTGCCGCCCACGACGACGCTGACGTTCATCAGTTTGGCGGTCGGCTCGGCGTTGTCCATCTTCGCCTACCCGCACGCGCTGCTCGGCATCATCGCGGCCAAGGACCGGGCAACGGTACGGCGCAATGCCGCCGCCCTGCCGCTATACACGTTGGCACTTGGCATGATGGCATTGCTCGGCCTGTTTGCCGTCGCCCGCAACGTTTTCCCGGTCGACGCGGACCTGGCGCACGGCAAGATCGGCGACCTCAACACGATCACGCCGATGGTCTTCCACACGCTCTTCCCGCCGTGGAGTGCGGGAATCGCGTACGCGACCATCGCCATCGCCGCCCTCATCCCGGCCTCCATCATGTCGATCGCGGCCGCGAACCTGTTCACGCGGTCGATCTACTGCGAGTTCTTCCGGCCGCGCGTGTCCGGCGTCGAAGAGGCGCGGGTAGCCCGGTGGACCTCGCTATCGGTGAAGTTGGGCGCCGTGGGCTTCATTCTGCTGATCAGGACCGAGTACGCCACCGAGATCCAGGGCATCGGCGGCGTCATCATCCTGCAGACACTGCCGGCGGTCTTCTTCGGGCTGCTGACCGGATGGTTCCACCGATGGGCGGTCGTCGCAGGGATGCTCGGCGGTCTCGGACTCAGCCTCTGGATGCTGTACCAGATCCCGGCCGTTGGTCTCAACGGAAGGATCACCCAGGCACACTTCGGTGGAGCCAACTTCCCGTTGGCGTTGGCCCACATCCACAGCCCGTCCAGCATCTATGTCGGTGCCGTGACACTGGTGGTCAACCTCGTCGTCGTCGTCACCGGCACGCTGGTCCTCAAGGTCCTGCGAGCGCCGGCCAACAGGGACATGACCCGGCCGGCCGACTATGAGGCCGATGCCGACAACGAGGCGATCGACCGTCTTGACCACCTGCTCGATGGCGGGGTCGCGGTCACCGGCGCTCACGCGTTGAGGTAGCACCGGCTAACGGTTTGGTCGCGTCAGATCACGGCCCTGCAACGAACATTGACAACGCGTTTCTCAAACGTACACTCCTAGTGCATTAACTTTGAGGGGTCGCGCGGGGGCGGCCGGATCGTGTTGACCAGGCATCGCGGACCAGCGAGGTGACGTTGACACCAGCAGAGGGCGACGGCAACTCGCAGACGCCAGCGGAGGCGAGTCAAACCAGTACGGCGCCGACGCCTGCGGAGGCGAAGCACGCCAGGGATTCGGCAGCTGGTCTGGTGCTCAGCGGCATCAGCGTTCGCTTCGGCGGCCTGGTGGCCCTCGACGACGTCTCACTCCGGGTACAGCCGGACCGGGTGGTTGGAGTGATCGGCCCGAACGGGGCCGGGAAGACGACGCTGTTCAATGTCGTCTGCGGCTTCATCCGCCCGATCTCGGGCTCGATGACCCTGGACGGTCGACCGCTGCGGCCTCACCCACAGCAGCTGAGCCGGCTCGGCATCGCCCGTACGTTGCAGGGCATCGGTCTCTTCAGTGGCCTGACCGTGCTCGAGAATGTCATGTGCGGCATGACGAACCGCGCCAAGGCGGGATTCCTCACCGGACTGCTCGGCCTGTGGACGAGCGACGCCGACGAACGGAGACTGCGCCATGAGGCGGAGACCCTGCTGGCCGAGCTCGGCGTCGGGGCATTCGCCAATGCCCTGCCGGACAGCCTTCCGTACGCGGTCCGCAAGAGGGTGGCGCTGGCCCGGGCGCTGGCCGCCCGGCCACGGCTGTTGCTGCTGGACGAGCCGGCCGGCGGACTCGGCACCGAGGACATCCACGATCTCGCCACGCTGATCCGGTCGCTGCCGCAGCGGGACGGCGGCGGCTGCTCGGTCCTGTTGGTCGAACACCACATGGACCTCGTCATGCAGGTGTGCGACGAGATCGTCGTGCTGGACTTCGGCCGGTGCATCGCCGCCGGAACCCCGAAGCAGGTACAGGACAACCCGGCCGTGACGGAGGCCTACCTCGGCGCCGAGGTCGACGCGTCGGACGTCGCCCAGGGGACGGTGACCTGACGATGGCCGCGCCCACGATCAGCGCCAACGGTTCTCGTACCGGGCACGCGCTGCTATCCGTCAGCGGTCTGGTCTCCGGGTACGGCGCTGCACCGGTGATCAAAGGCGTCGACCTGCACGTGGCGGACGGCTCGATCAGCGCTGTGCTCGGGGCCAACGGCGCGGGCAAGACGACCTTGCTACGCACCATCTCGGGCCTGCTCCGGCCGAGTGCGGGTGAGGTCACCTTCGCCGGCGAGTCGATGGTCGACGTCCCCGTCGAACAGTACGTACGCCGAGGTCTGGCGCACGTGCCCGAGGGACGCGGCGTGGTCGCCGAGCTCACCGTGGACGAGAACCTGCGGCTGGGCGGCCTGTGGCGTCGCGACCGGGCCGATGCCGATCGGGCCAGGGAAGAGGTGTACGAGCTGTTCGAACCGCTCGCCCGGCGCCGGGAGTACCTCGGCCACCAGTTGTCCGGGGGGGAGCGGCAGATGCTCGCGATCGGGCGGGCCCTCGTAGCCCGGCCCCGGCTGCTCCTGCTCGACGAGCCGTCGCTCGGGCTCGCGCCGAAGGTCACCGCCCAGATCATGGCGCTCCTGGCTCACCTGCGGGATACCAACGGCCTCACCGTGCTGCTTGTCGAGCAGAACGTCCGCAGTGCACTGTCCATTGCCGACAAAGGGGTGGTCATGTCGCTGGGTCAGATCGTCACTGAGATGGGCGCCGCCGAGCTGCGCGAGAACGTCGAGCTGCGGCACGCCTACCTGGGCTTCTGAACGTGGACGGTGAAGGGAGGGACGGAGGTTGGACCAGTTCCTGAACCTGACGATGACCGGTCTGTCCCAGGGCGCGGTCTACTCCGCGTTCGCCCTCGCGCTGGTGCTCATCTTCCGGGCGACCCGGGTGGTCAACTTCGCCCAGGGGGCGATGGCGGTCGTGGCCGCCTACGTCGCGTACAGCGTGACCAATGCGACCAACTCCTACTGGCTCGGGGCCGGCGCGGCCATCCTCGCCGGGGCGGTCATCGGTGTCCTGGTCGAGCGGGGTGTGATGCGGTGGATCTCGGACCGGTCCCCGGCGAACGCGGTGATCGCCGCCATCGGGGTCGCACTTGTGATCCAGTCGATACTCGGCATGATCTACAGCAACGACTTCCGGCCGGCGGATGTGCCCTTCAGCCGCTCCGCGATCCTCGTCGGCAGCGTGGCGCTGCTCTCCCGGTTCGACATCTTCATCCTGGTCACGGTGACCGTGATGGTCGCTGGTCTTGCCCTGTTCTTCGGGCGCACCCGGGTAGGCCTGCGGCTTCGCTCCTCCGCGTTCGCGCCCGAAGTGTCGAGACTGCTCGGCGTGAACGTGGCCAACATGCGCACGCTCGGCTGGATGCTCGCGGCCGCCGTGGGTGCCCTGACCTCGCTTCTGGTCATCCCCAAGGGCCTCGGCCTGCATCCCAACGCGATGGACGCCATCTTCGTCACGTCGTTCACGGCCGCCGTACTCGGCGGACTCGACAGTCCGCAGGGAAGCGTCGTCGGCGGTCTCGTGGTCGGGCTGACGCTGGCCTATGTCACCGGCTACGTCCCCGACGGTTCGAGCCTGGCGCAGCCGGCCGTCCTCGTGCTGCTGCTCGGTATTCTGCTCGTCCGGCCGGGCGGGCTCTTCTCGGGAGTGACGGCGAGACGGGTATGAGCATCGTCAACCGTCGGGCATCGCCGGTGGCGGCAGGCGAGGAGCTCGGACCTCCCGTCGTACCCCTGACCCAACCGAGCTCGCCACTCCGCCGATTCTGGTCCGCGGCGAACCTGACCCGCGAACCCGGCCGGCCCGGGTCGACCCTGCTGCGCCACACGGTGCTGTCCGGTGTCGCCTTCTTCCTTTTGACCGCGCTGACGGCCAACCTCCAGCCGTTCGACAACTTCCTCGTCGCCCTCATCGCGGCCTACCTCTGCGCGGCCGCCGGGCTGACTGTCCTGGTTGGACAGAACGGTCAACTCTCGCTGGGGCATGGTGCGATCATGGCAGTCGGCGCCTACTCGGTCGCCCTGATGCAGATCATGTTCGGCCGGCGGGGGCTGGATACGGCCGGGTGGTCCATATTCGCCTCGTTCTCGGTCGGAATTCTCGCCGCACTCGTGGTCGGGCTCATCGTCGGTGTCGCCGCGGCCCGGTTGCGCGGACCGTATCTCGCCGGCGTCACGCTGGCCTTCGCCCTGATCGTCCAGCCGATCACCCAGTACTTCCGGGAGACCTTCAACGGTGATCAGGGCCTGGCATTCAATGTTCCCGACAAGCCGGCCGCCCTCGGGCCGGTCTTCCGGCCGGACCAGTGGAACACGTGGATCGCCGGCGGAGCGGCGATCCTGGTGATGCTGCTGCTGGCCAACCTGGGTCGCAGCCGAATCGGTCGCAACTTCCGGGCGGTGCGCGACGACGAGATCGCGGCCCGGCTCTGTGGCATCCACGTGGCTCGCACCCGAGTGCTGGCATTCGTGGTCAGCGCGGGTGCGGCCGGCCTCGCCGGCGGCGTCCTCGCGATGCTCCAGCTCAACGCCCAACCCGGGGCTTACGGACTCAACGTCTCGCTCTTCCTCTTCGTGGCCATCATTATCGGCGGCCTGGGCAGCCTGTCCGGGGCCGTCTGGGGCGCGGTCGCGATCGCGCTGCTACCGCAGCTGACCAAGTTCATCGGCGAGCAGTTCAACAGCTCGCCGGCACTTACCGAACGACTGAACGGGAACCTAGCCCAGATGATCTTCGGAGTTGCGTTGATCATCGTCATGATCGCCGCACCCGGCGGCGTACAGGGCCTGCTGAATCGAGTCCGCAGGTGGTCGGTCGCCCGTATCCGGGGCGCCCGGCGTTGAGCTGGCGGAGCAAGGAAAACCGCCAATGAGTGAACCGTAGTGAACTAGTTCCCCTCAAACCGAACCGAAGAAAGGTCGGTGCCAACAGCCCATGTACCTCAATGCACGGCGTGGCTTGGCAATCGTGGCGTCGGCGGCTCTGCTGGCGGTCGCGGCCGCCTGCACCTCCGGCGGCAACACCCCCTCGGCACAGCCCTCCGACCCCGGAGTCACGTCCACCACGATCCTGGTCGGCTCGCACCAGCCGCTGACCGGGCCAGCGGCAGCGGGCTACTCGAAGATCGCGCCCGCGACCAAGGCGTACTTCGACTACATCAACAAACACGGCGGCGTCAACGGGCGCCAGATCACGTACAAGTACGTCGACGACATGTACAACCCGACCACGACCAACACCGTCGTCCGTCAGCTCGTCGAGCAGGAGCATGTCTTCGCGATCCTCAACGGTCTGGGAACCCCGACGCACACCGGTGTGCTGCCGTACCTCAAACAGCAGCATGTACCCGACCTTTTCGTCGCCTCCGGATCGCTCAGCTGGAACCAACCGACGACCTACCCCAACACGTTCGGCTACCAGACCGACTACACCACCGAGGGCAAGATCCTCGGCAAGTATGTCGCGACCACGTGGCCCGGCAAGAAGGTGTGTTTCTTCGGTCAGGGTGATGATTTCGGCACTGACTCGCTCAACGGAATCGAGAAGGGCCTCGGCGCCCCGGTGACTGCGAAGCAGACGTACGACGTGACGCAGCAGAACGTCGGCCCGCAGATTTCGCAGCTCAAGGGTGCCGGATGCGAGATCGTCACGACCGCCACGATCCCCGGGTTCACCGCGATCGCGATGGGCACTGCGGCTGCCATTGGCTTCAAGCCGCAGTGGGTCGTCGGCGGCGTCGGTGGCGACTACAACACGCTCAAGGGATACCTGAAAGACGCGTCGCCGCTGATCGAAGGCATGATCACCGACGGGTACCTGCCGGCGGTGACGGACACCAGCAACCCGTGGATCCAGTACTTCATGAAGATCAATGCGGACTTCAACGGCGGCGCGACGTTCGACGGCAACGTCGAGTACGGCATGTCCGTCGGCTGGCTGTTCGTCGAGGCGCTCAGGAAGGCGGGGCCGAACCTGACCCGCCAGGGCCTCATCGACGCGGTCGAGTCGGGCGGCTTCACCGGTGGCCCGGGCCTCGTGCCGCTGCTCTTCTCGAAGACCAGCCACGCCGGGTTCGGCGGCGTCCAGCTGTCGAAGGTCACCAACGGCGTCCAGGCGTACTTCGGCACGCCGTACGTCACCGACGCCGGTGACGGCGCGGTGCAGGCCTACAACGGCACCCCGGCCAACCCGCCGACGTACCAAGGGGCGTCGTAACGCCGTGATCCGGAATTACGCGTGATGCGGGCCGCCACGCACCGGCGTGGCGGCCCCCACCCGTGGGAGGTGCGGAAGTGACCGACGTCGACGCGCACGGGCGTGTCGACGGCCGCACGGCTCGGGCCGAGCGGACGCGCAACGCCATCGTGGAAGCCCATCTCTCGTTGATCGGGGAGGGCGACCTCAGGCCGACCGGCGAGCGCATCGCGGAGCGCGCCGGCGTCTCGCTTCGCGCGCTGTGGGCAAATTTCAAGGATATGGAGGCGCTTTTCGCCGCGTCCGGCCACCGCCTCATGCAGCGGCAGGATGAGGAGTACAGCCCGGTCCCGCTGGACCTTCCGCTGCCCGAGCGGATCGAGAGGTACTGCCGGCAACGGGCCCGGATCCTTGAGGTCATCGCGCCCTCGGCCCGGGCTGCCCAACTCAGAGAACCGTTCTCGGCGCAGCTGCGGCGCAATCGTGCGGCGAACATCGCCCGGGTGCAGCGCGAGCTGGCCGAGTTGTTCGCGAGCGAACTCGAGCGGGCCGACGAGGGACGCGATGAGCTGTTCCACGCGCTCACCGTCGCCAGCACCTGGGCTTCGTGGTCGATGATGCGTGACGAACTCAAGCTCGGCGTGGACCAGGCCTGCGGCATCATGATCCGTACGATCAACGCGCTGCTGAGCCCGTACGAGTGAGCGAGTTTCCGTACAAAGGCGCAGGCTGACCATCGATCTGTACGGAAACGATCTCTGATCAGTCGTCGAACAGCACCACGGAACGTGCCCCTTCACCGCGGGCCATCCGCTCGAAGGCCGCCGGTACGTCGGCAAGGCTGATGCGGTGGGTGATCAGGGGACTCAGGTCAAGCGAGCCGGAGCGGACCGCTTCGGCGAGCTCGGGCACTTCCCGGTCGGGATCGGAGGACCCGTAGACCGTCGATCCCAGCGTACGAGCAAAGTAGTAGATCTCCAGTGCACTGATGCTGACCTTGTCGTCGGCCGCGCCGACACCGACGACGGTGACGCGACCACCGCGGCGCGTGCTGCGCCAAGCGGCCTCGATCGTGACCGAGCGCCCGACGCACTCGAAAGCCACGTCCGCGCCGCGGCCCCCGGTACGTGCGCGGACGGCCTTCGGCAGATCCCCGTCGGAGACCAGGTAGTCGGTGGCTCCGGCCGTCAGGGCCAGTTCACGTTTCGCCTCGGAGACGTCGACCGCGATGATGGGCGCCGCCCCCGCCATCCGGGCACCGGCGAGCACGCTCAGCCCGACGCCGCCCATCCCGACGATGAGTACCGACTCACCCGGCCGAACCTTGGTGGCGTTGCGGACGGCTCCGATGCCGGTGAGGACCGCGCACCCGAGCAGCGCGGCCTCCCCGAACGCGACCTCACGGCCGATGGGGATCACCGCGGACTCCGCGACCACGACCTCCTCGGCCAGGGAGCCCAGGCCGAGCGTGACGAAGAGCGGCGAACCGTCCATAGTGGAGCCCCGCGGTACTGACGCACCCGGTGCGCGCTGGCACAGCCACGGCTCCCCCTGCTCGCAGAACCAGCAGGCGCGACAGGCCGGCGCCCAGTTGCACACAACATGGTCACCCGGGCTCGCACGGGTGACCCCGTCCCCGACCGCGGCCACGACGCCCGCTGCCTCATGCCCCAGTACGAGCGGGAACGACGGGGCGAGAGTTCCGTTGACCATCGAAAGGTCGGAGTGGCAGACGCCGGCAGCTCGTACCCGGACCCGAACCAGCCCGCGGGCCAGCTCCGGAAGCTGGATCGGCTCGACCTGCAGCACGGCGTCGCGGCCGTGCGCCACGAGCGCCCGTACCGCGCCGCTCATCGCTGGATGGCCTTCACCTGAAGGAACTCGGCCAAGCCGTACGAACCCAGTTCGCGGCCGGTGCCGGATTGCTTGTACCCCCCGAACGGCGCCATCGGGTTGAATCCCGCGCCGTTGATGTCGACCGCGCCCGCCCGGATGCGTCGCGCCACCGCCTCGGCTCGGGCCGGATCGGCCGACCAGACGCCGCCGGCGAGCCCGTACCGCGAGTTGTTGGCGATCGCCACGGCTTCGTCGTCGTCGGTGAACGGAATGATCACCAGGACCGGGCCGAAGATCTCTTCCTGGGCCACTGTCGCGTCCGGATCGACATCGGCGAGGACGGTCGGCGCCACGAAGTGCCCGGTGGCCGGCACGGGGGCGTCGACGCCGCCGGTGACCAGCCGGGCGCCATCGGCCAGACCCTTCTCGATGTACGTACGTACCCGCTGCCGCTGGTTGGCCGAGGAAAGCGGGCCGAGGCGGGTCGAGGGGTCGAAGGGGTCGCCCGTCCGGAAGCTCGATGCGACGGCACCGGCGAGGGTCACCGCCTCGTCGTACCGGTCGCGGTGAACGAGCATCCGGGTCCACGCGGTACAGGTCTGGCCGGCGTTGAGGAAGGCGTTGTGGACTCCGACCTTGACCGCCGTGGCGAGGTCGGCGTCGGCCAGGATCACGTTGGCCGACTTCCCACCCAGCTCGAGGGCCACCCGGGCGATCCGGTCGGCCGCGAGGTGGGAGACGCGCCGGCCGACGGCCGTTGAGCCGGTGAAGGAGACCATGTCGACATCCGGATGGGACGCGATGGCCTCACCCACGACAGGTCCGGTGCCGACGACGAGGTTGACCACGCCCGGCGGCAGCGCCGCCTCGTGCACAGCGTCGAAGAGCAGGTACGCGACGAGAGGAGTGACCTCGCTCGGCTTGACGACGACGGTGCAACCGGCCGCGAGGGCGTACGCCACCTTGGCGATGACCTGGTGCAACGGGTAGTTCCACGGCGTGATCGCGCCGACCACCCCGACCGGTTCCCGAACGACGAGTGAGTTGCCGATCGTCTCGTCGGCCGGAGGCACGACCGCCAACTCGACGGCGTTGGCGAGCACGGTCAACGGCAGCCCGGCCTGCACGGTCCGCGAGATCCGCAGCGGTGTGCCCAGCTCGGTCGTCACCGTGGTGGCGACCTCATCGCGGCGGGTCGCGAGCGCCGTGTGCAGGCGGCGCAGATGCTCGGCGCGGTCAACCGCGGGGAGTGCCGACCAGGGCCCGAATGCGGCCTTCGCGGCGGCGACCGCGCGGTCAACATCAGCCGGGGTCCCGGCGGGAACGCTGGCGATGACCCGTTCGGTGGCGGGGTTCTCCACCGCGATGGTGTCCGTGCCCAGCGGGGCCACCCAACCGCCGTCGATATAGAAGTGCCTGCGATCCATGGCTGCTGCCTCTTCCTTCGGGAGAAACTACCACTGTAAGTTTTACGGCGGCGCAACCGGCACTGCCTCGACCCTCGTTGGTCCGTAGCCCGCCCGTTCGTACAGCGCGACCAGACCCTCGATCATCGCGTCCACGCCGAGCGCGAAGGCACGTTCGTCGACCTGGGTCTGATGGTCGGCGAGCCGATGTGCCTGGGTCAGGTGAGGGTAGTCGGTGGCGTACAGCTCGGGATCGGCGACATAGCCGCGCGCGAACGACCCGAGGGCCGAGCCGACGATGAACGAACGCATCGATGCCGCGACGTACGTGGCGGTCGCGGGTGGCCAACCCGCCGCGATCAACGAGCCGTAGACGACATCGGCCATCGCCAACGCCGCCGGACGGCGGCGTGGTCCCTGGGCCAGGAACGGCACGATGTTGGAGTGGGCGGCGAGCGCGGACCGGTAGTGGTAGGCCCATCGCCGTAGCGCCTCCGGCCAGGGCATCCGGCCGAAGTGGGAGATGTCGACCTCGGCCGTGATGGAGTCCGCCACGGCGTCGAGGATGTCGTCCTTCGTCGCGAAGTGGTTGTACAGCGACGGCCCCTGGACGCCGAGCTCGGCGGCGAGGCGGCGGGTGGAGAACGACTCGAGCCCTTCGGCGTCGACCAGCGCCGACGCGGCCGCGACGATGCGCTGGCGGGTCAGCAGTGGCTGTCGGGGCCGAGCCAATCCGTCACCTCCGTCACATCCTGTTCCGCGGCCGACCCAAGTCTGCCACACTTTCGATGGAAAACTTCCACCGCTAGTTTAGGCTGCGGAGACCACAATGGACTTTTCGCTCAGCGATGAGGAGAACGCGATCCGGGAGACCGCCCGGGCCTTCATCCGCAAGGAGGTGATGCCGCTCGAGGAGGAGGTGCTGCGCCGCGAACGCGCGCACCGGCCCGGAATCACCCGGGACGAGCTACGGGAGCTTCAGCTCAAGGCCAAGCAGTTTGGCTTCTGGGGTCTCTCCACGCCGGAGGAGTACGGCGGCATGAACCTCTCCACGGTCATGCAGTCGCTCGTATGGACCGAGATCGGCCGTACGTTCGTGCCGTTCCGCTTCGGCGGCGAGGCCGACAACATCCTGTACGTCGCCAACGAGGAGCAGAAGAAGGAGTACCTCTTGCCGACGATCGCCGGCGAGCGCCTCTCCTGCTTCGCCATCACTGAGCCGGGGGCCGGCTCCGACGCGGCCAACATCAGGCTCAGCGCCCGGCCGGACGGTGATGACTGGGTGCTCAACGGTGAGAAGACGTTCATCACCAATGGACACGACGCGGACTATGCGATCGTGGTCGCCGTCACCGACACGGTGAAGGGCGTCCGCGGCGGGGGTACGACGGCGTTCCTTGTCGACCGCGCAATGGGCTGGACCTCCGACCCGATCCAGACGATGGGCGAGGGCGGTCCAGCCGCGCTCTCCTTCGCCGACGTTCGGGTCCCGGCCCGCAACATCCTCGGACGGATCGGCGAGGGATTCGAGCTCGGGATGCGGTGGATCGGGAAGGGACGGTACACCATCCCGTCGATGGGAGTGGGCATAGCCGAACGGGCGCTGCAGATGGCGATCGACTATGCCAACGTACGGGAGACCTTCGGCCGGCCGATCTCCGCGAACCAAGCCATCCAATGGATGATCGCCGACTCGGAGACGGAACTCGAGGCCGCGCGCTGGCTGGTCCTGCGCGCGGCGTGGACGGTCGACCACGGTCTGGACCCGCGCCACTCGTCGGCGATGTGCAAGCTCTTCGGGGCGAGCGCGGTCAACCGCATCGTCGATCGGGTGCTGCAGATCCACGGTGGCATGGGCTACACCCGCGAGCTTCCGATCGAGCGCTGGTACCGGCAGGTCCGGCTGTTCCGGATCTTCGAGGGCACCGACGAGATGTTGCGTCTGATCGTCTCCCGTGACCTGTTGCGTGGGTACACCCAGATCGGCGGCCACCTCGCCTGAGGCTGAAAGCAGGGGCACCCTGTTGACCTCTCGGGTACAACACGGCGCCCCTATTGTTGAGTCACGTGACGTGGGGTGGGGAGCTCCCATACGGTGGCCTGCTTCACGTCGGCGCTTTCCAGCGCCTGCGTCACCGGTACGGCGACGGTAGCCAGCGGGGTGAACAGCGCGCGGGGGAGGAAGGCGCGCTCGGGGTCACCGACCAGGACCCGAACCCCCGCTCCCGCGGCCCGGCGGAGGAAAGCCAGCACCCGATCCGCCATCGCCCGGCTGTAGAACACGTCGCCGGCGAGGACGACCTGCGCGCCCCCGGCGTCGCCATCGAGGATGTCGCCAAGTTCGCCGGAGACGATCACCTGGTTGACGCACGCGTTGAGCTCGATCGCGGCGATGGCGAGCGGATCGATCTCCACGGCGCGCACCGACGCTCCTCCGGCCAGGGCGGCCGATATGGCCACCAGACCGGAGCCGGCGGCCAGGTCCAGCACGCGCCGGCCGCGTACGACGTCCGGATGGTCCAACACGTAACGGGCGAGCGCCTGTCCGCCGGCCCACGCGAAGGCCCAGAACGGGGGCGGCTGTGCGGAGCGGTACTCGCCCTCATTGAGCTCCCAGAGCCCGATCGGGTCGTCGGCCTGGTACAGGGAGATCTCCGGGACGAGGGCCACCGGCGCGAGATGGACGTGGTCGCGGACGAAGGCGGCCGGATCCCGAGGCATCAGGTCACATTACGTACCCCTCGTCGGCAGCCGGCTGACGGTGGTCGCATCGATGTGACAGGGTTGATGCGTGCTCCAGCCCGGTTACCGCATAGGAAACTACGAGGTCATTCGTGGCCTCGGCGCGGGCGGGCAGGGAATGGTGTACCTGGCCCGGCACGTGACGCTCGACCGGCTGGACGCGGTCAAGGTGCTCCAAGCCCATCTGGCCGGCGATCCGGAGGCGCGCCAGCGGTTCGAGCAGGAGGCGGTCGGCGCGGCTCGGCTGCACCATCCACACATCGCCGGCGTACACGACGCCGGCCAGGCGACCGACGGCTCGTGGTACGTGGCGATGCAGTACGTCGACGGGCCCAGCTTGGATCGGTTGATCCCCAGCCACGGGCTGAGCCTGCAGCGCACGGTCGGCCTGATCGGGGCGATCGCGGACGCGCTTGATGCCGCCCACGCGCACGGTCTGGTGCATCGTGACGTCAAGCCGGCCAATGTCATGGTGGCGGCCGCGGGCACCGCGACCGAACATGCCTATCTGGTCGACTTCGGCATCGCGAAGCTGGTCGGCGGCCGCGAGGGGCGTGGCTCCGGACGCGTCATGGGTTCCTACGGCTACATCGCGCCGGAGCGGATCGAGGGCGGCGGCGACGCCAGGTCCGACCAGTACGCGTTGGCGTGTACGGCATTTCACTGTCTCACCGGTGCCGTGCCGTTCCCGGGCACCAACGAGGCCGCGGCGATCACAGCGCATCTGCACGCGCCGCCCCCGCCCGCCACCAGCCGCCGCGGCGATCTGCCCAAGGCGGTTGATGCCGTGTTGGCCCGAGGCATGGCCAAGGACCCGGCGGCGCGCTACCCATCCTGCACGGCATTCGCGACCGCCCTCCGCGAAGCGGCGAGTCTCCACAATGGAGTCCTTGTCGGCCGACCCACCGCGACAGTCGTCGCCCGTACGAAGGTGTTCGCACCGGTCTGGACCGGGGGATGGCTGCCGCCCCGGGCCGCCTCCGTGACGCGATGGGACACCGGTCGCCATCCGCAGGTCTTGTTCGGTGTCCTCGTGGCCGGTGTCGCCGCGTTCGTCGCGTCGGTACCCCTGCAGCGCATCGTCCGCGGGCGTACGGCCGTCCCGATCGAGCTGTCGGCACAGTTCGCGATCCTCGTCCTGCTGACGCTGATCGGCGGCGGGTTGGGCACCTGGTTGCTGACCCGCCGAAGCTCCAGCGCCTGGTTCCTGCTCCTGCTGAGCGCGTTGACGGCACCAGCGCTACGAGCGGCCATTTACCTGACCGGGAACAGTCGCGGTGGCAGCATGAGCACGGCGTTGCAGTGGGTGGCGTTCCAACCGCTCGAGTCCGGATACTCCGCGTTCACCGTCACGGCGCGGGCCATAACGCTCTCCCGCCACGGTCTGGTTCTCATCGCCATCTGCGTCGCGACCGCGGCCGTCTACATCCTCGGGTGGTGGGTGTGGTCGACCGGAACTGTTCCGATTGGACGGGTGCCTCGCGGTGTCTGGCCCTGGCTCGGCGGAGCGGCCGCCGCCGTGTTCGTGACAGTGCTCGCCGTTGGCGACCTGCCGGCCGAGCTTCGCGTGTTCATCGCGATCGCACTGGCGCTCAGCCTGGTCGCCGCGTACATGCTGGCTCGCAAGTACATCGAGGGATGGCTGTTCTTCATGGGGGCACAGCTCGGCCACTTCTCGTACGCGCTGAGTGTCTCCGACAGTCACCGGCCACCCAGCATGCGGATCCAGGGACTGCTCTCCACCGCGACCCCGATATCGGCGAGCACGGCGTTGTACTACCTGTTCACGTTGGCCCTCGGCATGGTCGGCCTGCTCATCTGGGCCGTCGACCTGCGGCGCGCGGCTGCGACCGATCTCGCGGCGAGACGCTTCGGTCCGGCGCGGTAGCCGCTTGACGGGGGCACGCCGCAGCTGGTCTAGGCTCGTTCGGGTGCCGGCGCCGGTGGGGGCGCCGCCGAGATGGGATGGGCACGTCACATGCGCGCTCTGCTGCTGGAAGGGATCCACCCTGACGCTGTGTCCAGGTTGAAGGCCGATGCCCACGACGTGGCGGTCGTCGGGCGGGCCTTGGATGAGACGGAGCTGGTGGAACGCCTCGGCGGTGTCCACCTGTTGGGCATCAGGTCCCAGACCCAGCTCACTGCGGCCGCGCTCGCCGCCGGCGCGGACCTGATAGCCGTCGGTGCCTTCTGCATCGGGACGGATCAGGTCGACCTGACCGCCGCGACCCGCGCCGGGATAGCCGTATTCAACGCGCCCTTCTCCAATACGCGCAGCGTGGTCGAACTCGTGCTCGCGGAGATCATCGCGTTGACCCGCGGACTGACCGAGAAGAACGCCGGAATGCACGCGGGCATCTGGGACAAGGCCGCCGAAGGCAGCCACGAGGTGCGCGGGCAGGCGCTGGGCATCGTCGGCTACGGCAACATCGGCACCCAGCTCTCGGTGCTGGCCGAAGACCTGGGCATGACGGTGTACTTCTACGACACCGCGGACAAGCTCGCCCTGGGTAATGCCCGCCGGTGCGGGACACTGGACGAGCTGCTCGAGGTCAGTGACGCGGTCTCGCTGCACGTGGACGGACGGCCGGGCAACAGCGGCTTCTTCGGAGAGCAGCAGTTCGCGCGGATGCGTCCACGCAGCCTCTTCCTTAACCTCAGTCGCGGCTTCGTCATCGACCACGCCGCACTCCGGCGGCACCTCGAGTGCGGTCACCTGGCCGGGGCAGCGGTCGACGTGTTCCCGAACGAGCCGAAAGGCCGAGGCGACGAGTTCGTCTCCGAGTTGCGCGGGCTGCCCAATGTCATCCTCACCCCGCATATCGGCGGATCCACTGAGGAGGCGCAGGCCGACATCGGTATGTTCGTGGCCAACAAGGTCGCCCAGTACGCCGCCGAGGGCACCACGACGCTGAGCGTGAACCTGCCGCCGGTGGTCATGGCTCAGCAACCGGACACGCACCGGCTTGTCCATGTGCATACCAACACGCCGGGGGTACTCGCCACTGTCAACGGCATCCTCGCCAATCACGGCGTGAATATCGAGGGCCAGCTGCTCGCAACCCGTGGCGAGGTCGGCTACCTGCTCACCGACATCGGTACCGACTACGCCGAGGACGTGCTCGGCCAGCTCCGCGCCATGCCGCAGACGATCCGCCTGCGGGTCCTGTCGTGACCCTGGAGGCTGACCTCCGCGACGTCGTGGGCGATAGCCACCTCCTGGTCGACCCCGACCTCAGGGCGTCGTACGAGGTGGACTGGACCCGCCGCTTTCACGGCGAGGCCCGGTGCGTGGTCCGACCATCGTCCACATCGGAGGTTGCCGAGGTCGTTCGCTTGTGCGCGGGCGCCGGTGTGCCCATAACGGTGCAGGGCGGCAACTCCGGCCTGGTCGGCGGTGGCGTGCCACGCGGCGGGGAGGTGCTGCTGAGCCTGACCCGGTTGGCCGACCTGGAGCCGGTCGACTCCGTGGCGGCCCAGGTGACCGCCGGAGCAGGGGTACGGCTGGAAGCTCTGCAGCACCACGCCCGGGCCGCCGGGCTCGACTTCGGGATCGACCTCGCCGCCCGGTCGCAGGCGACCATCGGCGGCCTTGCCGCCACCAACGCCGGCGGGATCCGGGTGGTCCGCTACGGCAGTATGCGCGCCCAGGTCGCCGGCGTCGAAGCCGTTCTCGCCGACGGTACCGTCCTCAGTAGACTGTCGCCGCCGGCCAAGGACAACACCGGGTACGACCTGGCGCAGCTCTTCTGTGGCAGCGAGGGCACGCTCGGCGTGTTGACTCGACTGCGGTTGCAGCTTGTCCCGCCGCCCGGACAGCAGGCGGTCGCCCTGGCCGGTGTCGCCGGACCACCAGCGGCCCTCGCCCTGGTCGCCGCCGCGCGGCGCGATCTCGGCACCCTGACCGCAGCCGAGCTGTTCCTCGCCGAAGGACTCGCCCTCGTCCGGTCGTACGCGTCACTGCCGCTGCCGCTGTCAGCCCAGTTTCCGACGTACGTCGTCATCGAGGCCGCCGGTCGTGCCGACCCGACGGACGAGCTGCTGGACCTCCTTGCTTCCTGCGATGTCGTCGGTGACGCGGCGGTCGCTTCCGATGCCGCCGGTCGAGCCCGGCTGTGGGCGTACCGGGATTCGCACGCCGAGGCGATCGGGTCCGTGGGCGTACCGGTAAAGCTGGACGTATGCGTCCCCCTCGACGACCTTCCCGCCCTGGTAGAGGAGCTCCCCGGCATCGTCGCAGCCGCCGCCCCGGGCGCGCAGACTGTCCTCTTCGGACATCTCAACGAGGGCAACCTGCACATCAATGTGCTCCACGCCACCGACAGGGATGAGGCGGTGACCGAGGCGGTGCTGACCAGGGTCGCCGTACATGGCGGCAGCATCAGCTCGGAGCACGGCGTAGGACGGGCCAAGACGCCGTGGTTGGGATTGTCACGCTCAGCTGAGGAGATCGCGGCGATGCGACGCGTGAAGACGGCCTTCGACCCGGCCGGACTGCTCAATCCCGGGGTGCTGTTCCCGTCTTAGCGATCACCCGCGGAGTCGGGTCCACAGTGGATACCGGTCGATCGACGTCGAGCGGGCATAACCGTCATGCCCGACTTCGCCCGTCGAGCCACTGTTCAACGCTGGCCTGATATGCCGGCACGAGTTCGGCCTCCCGACGATGATCGAGAATCAGGCCGGTCGCCGCTTTCGGCCCGTGGCCGCGCAGCCGCAGGACCGCGTACGCGACCAGCACCGAGCGTCGCCGTCCCTGTTGACAGTGAATGAACACACGGGCCGATGGGTCATCGTCGAGGGCGGCCGCCGCAAACAGGGCGGCGCGCGACCAGAGGGCTGGCGGTTGGCGATGTCCGGAGTCCCACATCGGGGCTTGGATCACCCGATCCGGCCCGAACATCGCACGTTCGGCAGAGAGGTCCTGCGAGATCAACGTCTGGGTCCGTGCGCGGCAGTTGACGACGTGGGTGACGCCCATGCCGGGGAGCAGGGCGAGCGATTCGGCGGTGGGAAGGTTTCCGATGGCGACGCGCTCAGCAGCGAGCCAGCTCAACGGAGTCGTGGCCGGGCTTGGCCCGTACAGACGGGTGCTGTGCCGATGAACCCACGTTCGCCAGCCTCGCCTCGGATCCCTGTCGTCACCGGGCAAACGTCGATCGCCCCTACCTGCTTTGTCGGTGGTCCACAGTTTGTATCGGATCCCGCTCTCACGCTGCGGAGTCGTGCCGCTCTCGATACTCCTGGAGGGCGCGTCGGACGATGCCCGATTTACCCTCCCGATCGCGGCCGGCCGCGTGCTCCAACCACTCGATCATCAGTGGAGGGAGCCGGAAAGTTGCCGGTCGCATGACGGGCTCGTCGTGTTCGTCGACCTCGACCAAGGCAGTGTCAGCAGGTTCGGCTCGGGCGAGTAGGGCGCTGGTGTCGCTGCTCAGGAACCAGGCGCGTATCTCGTCCCTCGTCATCGTCTCGAAGTCAGGTAGCTCACTCATTGCCCCAATCCTCCCGAGCCACGTCTCGAACTCGGCGCCACCCATCGGCCGCGCCGCGGCGACCACCCAGACGAATGCGTCATCATCGCGCCACAGGAGCACGGTGATGGCACGCCGTTCGGCCGTAACGGAGTAAACAACCAAGAGGTCCTTGCCGAGGCTATGGCGGAGTTGGTCACGCAACGGAGCCTCAATGGCCTCGGCGACCTCGGCCACAGTCACGTCAACCAGGCGAGCCGCCGGCTGCGAGGTCCCGGGCATCCGCCAGTGCATTTCCGCCACATGGCGAGTGTAATACGCGTATGACGCCAACAGTGTGTTGGGTCCTATCTGGACGCACAGTCGCGTGCCCGGCGCAAGATCGCGAACCGTCGTGTCCGAGGTCGTTGCGAGATCGACGGCTCGGAGCGTGGTGAAGGGATGTTTTGCGTCTCACATTCCGCGAACCGCGACCGAAGAGCGGCGTTGCAGCACCCAAAGCGACGCCTGGCGAGCCTTCGGATACCTTGACGGCGATCGTGCCTCCGATTCCCAGTATGTGGACATCGGCCCGACCGTCAACGGCCGCCGGCGCCCGCCCTGGCATACGGGTGCTTCATGTTTCGGCTTTATCAGTCTGTCGGTGGTCTCCTCTACGGTTGGTTGGCCACAGCGGATCAGGCGGGAGGGGAGACATGGCAGGCGAGCGGGCCGACCTGGTTGAGACACTGAGACGGCATCGGGGTTTCCTGACGTACACCGCACGCGACCTTACGGACGCTCAGGCCAGGTTGACCCCGACGGTGAGTCAACTGAGCGTGGGCGGGCTCATCAAGCACATCGCGACGACGGAGCGCGGCTGGATCGCGTTCGCGATCGGCGGCGCCGAGGCGATGCAGGCGGAGCCGTCCGATTGGGAGAACGGTTTCCGGATGACCGAAGGCGAGACCCTGGCCGGTCTGCTCGACGCCTACGGGGCGGTGGCGGCTCAGACCGATGCCCTGGTCGAGAGCATTCCCGACCTCGATCACGAGCACGCCCTGCCTTCGGCACCGTGGTTCGAACCGGGAAAGTCGTGGTCGGTGCGCCGCGTCCTCCTGCACCTCATCGCCGAGACCTCGCAGCACGCGGGCCACGCCGACATCATCCGGGAGTCGATCGACGGGGCGAAGACGATGGGCTAGGCACGCATGAGGTCGGCGATGGCGTCGGCGGAGGTGGGAACGCCGAGGTGGTAACCCTGGGCAGACTCGCAGCCGATCGAACGCAGTACCTCGGCCTGGGCGGCCGTCTCGACGCCCTCCGCGGTGATGGTCAGGCCGAGCGTATGTCCGAGTGTCACCAGGATCTCGAGGAAGGCTTCAGGTGATGCCGTGGGGAAACGGCCGCTCGAGCGTCGGCGTACGTGGCCCGCCTCCTCGACGAACTTGCTCGCGAGCTTCAGTCCGTGCACGGGAAGCGTGCGCACGTACGCCAAGTTGGAGTAGCCGGTCCCGAAGTCGTCGATGGTCAGCCGCACCCCGAGGTTGGCGAGTTCGCGTACCCGGACTACCGTCTCCGGATCGTCGTCCATCACGGCACTCTCGGTGATCTCGAGCTGAAGTTTGCTCGGTGGGAGGCCGGTCTGGTCGAGCACGGTGGCGACATCGCCGACCAGATGTGGGTGGCGGATCTGGCGCATGGCCAGGTTGACGCTGACGTAGGGACTGCGCGGGACCATGCCGAGCCACCGCGCGGCCTGCCGGCAGGCTTGCTCCAGCAGGCGCAGCCCCAGGGCAACGATCAGCCCGCTGTCCTCGGCGAGGGAGATGAAACGATCGGGCATGAGCACGCCAAGCTCGGGATGCTCCCAGCGGGCGAGCGCCTCGACGCCGTCGAGGGTACCGGCGTTGAGCCCGATGATGGGCTGGTACACGAGCCCGAACTCGCCCCGGTCGAGGGCGGCCGGCATCTGGGCCGCGAGAGTGTACCGGGCAACCTCGTGTGCGTTACGTTCACGATCGAAGACCGCCCATCGCGCCTTGCCGTCGGTCTTAGCCCAGTGCAGTGTGATATCGGCGGCTCGCATGAGTTCCGTCGCATCGGTATCGGCGACCTGCTGCTCCACGATGCCGATACTTGCGCTGGCGGTGAGGTCGTGACCGTCCACACGCAACGGTTCGGTGAGTAGTGCCATGACGGCGTCGGCGGCCTTCACCGCGTCCTCCGTACACGTCGTCTGCTCGAGCAGGAGCACGAACTCGTCGCCGCCGAATCTGGCCGCGGTCTGCCCGAGCTCCTTGGCCAGCCGGCTCAGTCGTTCGGCGACGGCGATGAGCATCCGATCACCGACCTGGTGGCCGAGGCTGTCGTTGACGGCCTTGAACGTGTCCAGATCGATGAAGCAGAGTCCGATGCGGCTGTCGGGCGACGCCGTACGGAAGATCGTCTCCAGGCGGTTTGAGAAGTACGCCCGGTTGGGCAGTCCGGTGAGGGGATCGTGGAGCGCTGCGTACCGGAACCGCGCCTCACTCTCTCGCAATGCGACCTCGGCCTCCTCGCGGGCTACGAACGCGGCGGCGCGGATCGCCTCCTGCTCGTCGAGCGTCCGGTCTCGCAAGGCCCAGGTGTACCCCGTGGCGAGCGCCCCTAGCAGCCGGGAGAGCCGGCGGCGGACCTCCGGGGATGTGGCGTCGAGTCCCAGTCCGGCAACCGCGGGAACTAGGTGCTCGTCGATGACCTGGATGGTGCTGCCCAGCGTCTCCGGTGCGGCGAAGTCCGCCCGCACGAGTCCGGTGCCGACGTCGTAGCCGGATCGGTCCGAGAAGGGCTCCGTGACCAGGGCCGTCACCAGGCGCTGGGCGAACCCGTTGAGCGCCGCGAGACGCTCGGCCCGGGCCATCGGCACATAGCAGGTCCAGGCGATGGCACTGGCCCAGCGCTGCGTGAACGCCGACAGGCCGGACCCGCCGGCGACCGCGCGGGCCAGTTCCGTGCCGGTCATCGCTTGAGCCCTACGCCCGCATATGCGGCTGAGCGCTGTGGATTATCGCCGACGTCATCCGGGTGTTCCGGTCGCCATTCGGACGACCAGACGAGTCCGGGCTCCACCAGTTCGAATCCGCCGAAGAGCCGCTCGACCTCGGCCCTGGTCCGGATGGTGCCGGGGGTTGTCGTGTTGGTGAACAACTCGAGCCACCGCCGGGACGCCTCGGGAGACATGCCGTCGGCCGTTCCGTGCGACAACACCAGGTAACTGCCCGGCGCAAGAGCGTCCCGGAATCGCCCGATGATCGCCGCTGGGTCGTCGGCGTCTGGAATGAAGTGGATGACCGCCATCATCAGCAGGGCCATGGGCTGGCGGAAGTCGAGCAAGGAGCGCACCCGCGGGTTGGTTAGGATCGCCTCGACGTGACGAAGGTCATGCTGGATGACGGTGGCGTCCGTATTGCCGGCAAGGATGTGCCGGCTATGAGCGACTGCGACCGGGTCGATGTCCACGTATACGACGCGAGACTCCGGCGCCGCCTTCTGGGCGACCTCGTGCACGTTCCCGAGTGTGGGTATGCCCGATCCAAGATCGAGGAACTGGCGGATGCCCTGGTCGACCAGGTACCGCACAGCGCGATGAAGGAAGGCCCGATTGGCCTGCATGATGCGGGCCGTATCGGGTACCGCCGCTGTTACCGAGCGTGCGATCTCCCGGTCGACGGCGAAGTTGTGGCTACCACCGAGCCAGTAGTCGTAGATGCGTGCGGCACTCGGCCGATCAATATCGATGCCTTCCGGCGCCCAGTCGGGCCGATCCATCGAGTGCTCCTCCGTGCCCTACCCCCGCGGATGATATTGCCCGACATACTCTCATCCCGCCGGGCACGGCACATCCCCGTATGAGCCATCGATAAGTGGCGGGCAACACTTCGGATTCTATTGACCACTGCGAACACGTCATCACCACAGTGGACAATGCTCAGGCCGGGCGTACGTCGGCGACGACGACGGTGACATTGTCGGGCCCACCGGCGCCGAGGGCGGCGGAAACGAGTCTCTTCGCGCACCTGGACGGGTCAGGCTGGCTGGCGAGGATCGAGTCGATCTCGTCATCCCCGACCACGTCGGACAGGCCGTCGCTGCACAGCAGGAAGCGGTCCCCGACCCGGGGGTTGAGCTTGTCGTAGGTCGCCACGAACTCGTGTCCCTGCACTGCCTGGGTGACCACCGAGCGGCGCGGATGAACGCGTGCCGCGGCCGGGGAGAGCACTCCCTCGTCGACGAGCGACTGGACGAACGTGTCGTCCTTCGTGATCTGTTCCAACGTTGCGTCACGCAACAGGTAGGCGCGCGAGTCCCCCACGTGGACGAGACCGAGCCCAGCCGGTGTGAGCAGTAACGCGGTCACCGTCGTCCCCATGCCATCGGTTGCCGGATCGGCGTTCGCGAGCTTGAGAATTCGATCGTTGGCCTGCTGGAGCGCCTCGCGCAGCGGCGGCAGCGGATCGTTGACGGCGGCCTTCTCAAGCCGGGCAAGCGCCTCGATGGCGATCCCGCTCGCCAGTTCGCCTGCGGGCAGCCCGCCGATCCCATCGGCGACGGCGACCAGGCAGCGCCCGGCAAAGGCCGAATCCTCATTGTTCGTCCGCACTCTACCCACGTGAGTGGCCACCGCGGCACGCAAGGTGAGGCTCATGACGCTAGCTTGCCAAGACGCCGTCACTCTGTCTGTACGCACTTGTACGTATCGTTAGCGCATGGGGCCGAGCCGGATGCTGGGGCGGGAGCGGGAGTGCGCTGAGTTGCGGCGTACCTGGTCCCGGGTCAGCGATCCAGACTCCGGCCGACGGCACACGATCGTGATCACCGGTGCGGCGGGAGTCGGCAAGAGCCTGTTGGTGGCCTCCGTCGTGGCAGAGCTTCTCCCGCCTCCTGCGATCACGCTCTCCGGTACCGCACGCCTCGAGTCTCCTGCGCCCTACGACTGGCTCGCCGCGGTGCTGAGTGGACGAGATACCGAACGCCTGCCGGTACCGGCCGACGCACTCGCCTGGCTGACCCAGCACCCTGACGCCCCACGCGAGCGATATGCCCCAGCTGCCCTGCTGCGGCTGGCCGTTGAGACCGTCAGGGCACTCGTCGGCGACGGACCCGGGTTGCTGGTCGTCGAGGACCTGCACGCGTTGGACCCGGCCAGTCTCACCTTGGTGGCGGAGCTCGCCGCCGCTCCCGACCTGCCGGTGCTCATGATCGTGACCAGCCGTCCCCCTGACACCGGGGTCTTTCCGCACCTCGCGGCCCGGACGCTGGCCCGTCTATCCGGTGCGGTCGGCTCGGTGCGACAGCATCTCGGCCCGCTCACGGTCGCGGAGGTCGGGAGCCTGCTCGCCGACGCCTACCCGGGCCACCGCCTCCCGGCCAAGCTCATCCGGGTGGTCTGGGAACGGACCGGGGGTAATCCATACTGGCTCACTGAGCTCGTTGCCGCCGTCGGGATCGGCGATCCAGCGCATCTCGCGAGCATTCCCCTGCCCGACCACATCCGGTTGATCGCCGATCAGATGCCCGCACGCGGTGATCGATCCTGGTCGGCCCGGCTGGCATCGCGTCCGGCCCGGCGGCCGGTTCCGGGCGGCGCCACGCTTGGGCGCGTGCCGCCGCTTCCACCTCCGATTCAGCTGCCGGGCCCGGACGACGAGCCGGTTCTCACTGCTCGCGAGCGGGAGGTGCTGTCGTGCCTCGCCGAGGGCATGTCCAACAAGCAGGTGGCGCAGTCGCTGGGCATCTCGATCCGAACCGTAACGGTCCACGTCTCCAATCTGCTGCGCAAGACGCGATCTGCCTCGCGGACCGAGGCGGCGCTGTGGGCGGTACACCGACGATGACACATGACCGTCTTGCCCGACTTGAATTTAGAACAGTTCATAAGGGAAGCTTCAGCCGACCGATGCTATTACAGCGCACTATGCGTGTGGACTCGAAGATGAAGTACGAGCAGGTCACGATAGAAGCGTCACCGTCCAGCGTCCCCGGGATCCTTCCGAACCATAGGTTCGGGAAGCCAGCTTCGCGTCGGACACCCGAGTACGGGTCGTCGCAGCGGGACATGACCCACCCCGCCACGACAAGTCGGCAGTCAGCGTCGGGCGACTCGGCAGTAACCCACCGGTCGAGATGTTCGATGAATCGCACCAGCTTCCACGCCCCCGGTCGGTCATTCTCCATGGATCGGCCAGGCGCGTAGATCATCGAGGCTGTCGAACGATCCGTCTGCTGGGTCGCCGCCGGTAGCGGCTTCACGAAGCCAGGCTGAGACGGCTGCTGAGTCCAGTGGGAAATCGTCGGACTCACTATCGGCTGCTCCGTCGGCCCTGAAGTACTCGACCATCCACTCGAGACGGATTGGGGCACGTTCGCCAGGCCTCCGGGCGGCGTCCGCCAGCAACCACGGCCGCTCACCATGCGTCATGACCTCGAGGTCGCGGCCTGTTAACGCCCCATAACGGCTGACGACGTATCCAACCGTGTTGAGCGCGGCCTCGTCGAGATCGGTGCGTGGCGGAGGCTCATGCCCATGCTTCTCGCTGATCCACAGCCGCTCCACAACGGGGCCCATATCCCACGCCGCGATGGGTTCGCGGAATAGCGGCTCGCCGAAGACCGATGCGTGGTGTCCTTGGCAGTAGTACAGGAGCTTGTGCAACTTCTTGATGCCAAGCGCCGGTAGCCGTCGACGTAGCTCCTCTGCAACGTCGTGCGCGAACAAGGTCATGTGAGCAGGATAAGGCCGCTGGGAGCCGGCGCCGATCTTCTGGCTGGCACGGTGAGTCTCAGACATACGTACGGTCTACCTGACGGGTACGACAGAACTGTCGACGGGCGCCGACCTCCCGGCCAAGACTCGCAGCTTGTCGGCGCCAGTGGCGAGTGGGCTCCCGTGTGGAACAGGCGTACCTCCAGAGACACCACCCCCATCCAGTAGCCGTAGGAGGCCGCATCGAGCTGGTGGAGATCGACACCTTTCTCCTGCGACCGCCCCGTCGTCGCGTCGTACAAACGCGAGAGGCGCTCGGTCACAGTGGACTTTCTCGCTCCGGGGGACTGACGAGGGACTGATTCAGGCTGGGTTTCACGGCCGTAACCACCTACGGGCGATCGGGCTCCAGGTGGGCTACGTCGCATTGCGTCCGCCCCGCGGGCCACCGACATACAGCCAACGCTGAGCGGCGTGGCAGCGGCTCAGTGCGTGATCGCCTGATCGGACATGGGGAGATCCGCGATCGAACGCTCGAGGGCATCCTCGTCACTGCGGGCAGCCAGCTGGCGGCCGAAGATCGTTCCAAGCCACCCGATGATTGCCCCGAAAATCGCGGCCACGGCGAGCCAGCCCCACGGCCGGGACTGCTGGCGTCCGGCGAGGGCGTCGTAGGCGAGCCCGGCCCGGCGTCGCGCCTCTGACGATGCCGAGCCCATCCGCTCCGACATGTCATCCGCTGTGCGCTTCGCTCGCCGGCGAGCGGAGCTGGTCGCCGACCGGGCGGCCGAGCCGGCCTCGTCGACCGTGCTCACGAGCTGCTCCCACGCCTGCCCCGCGATCCGCTCGGCATTGCGCGCGCGGGTGTGCTTCCTGTCGAACATCGTCGCCCCCTAGTGTCCGGTACAGGGTCTGGTTTACCCGTACCTTGGCCGACCAAACGGCCCGCCTCCACCCCGGCGGCTGGGTCACCGGGCGTCCGCTATTGCGGACCCGAGGTTCCCCAGCCGGCATTTGACACGCGCCTCCGGGCACCGATCCGTCGGCACGATCCTCAAGTCCACATAGGACGCTTTAACCCCAGCAGGCCCGACTCCTGGCCGACGAGCCGAGCCCGCTGGGATTACGTCGACCACGCGGGGCAGGGCGAGTCGACGTGGCCGCGGGGCCGTCGTCGACGCTATCCGTAGACCGTGGCTGAACGGAACGTCGCCGTGTCGACTTAAGACAGACCTAAGAGTCGCGTCGCCGACGCCGGAACAGCCGCCGCTCGTCCGGCTCGCGGGAGAGCCGCCCGACAAAGCCGAGCCATGCTCGCGTCTGGGGCGACGGAGGCTCGGCGTCGGCCAGTAGGATGACGACGCTCGCGCCGCCAAGACCCGACCGGCCGATGTCGACACTGCCGTGACCGGCGATCGCCGCTCGTCGCACGATATCGAGGCCCAGGCCCGTCGATCCGCGGTCGCTCGATCCCCGGCGTAGTGCTCGGTCGGGGTCGGCGATCCCAGGACCGGCGTCGTCGACGCGGACCGTCACGTACCCACCGCGCCGGCTCACCCCGACTTCGAACGCGCTGCCCTGTGCGGTATGGCGGAAGACGTTGCCTAGCAGGGCGTCCAATGACGCCACGAGCTCGCTGCGGGGGAGTTGGACAGGCGCTCGCCGGTGGGCGCCGATGACGGCGAACGAGCGGCCCTGGTCGTCGGCGACGGCCGCCCAGAAACCCATCCGCTCCCGGACAACCTCGCTTGCATCGCATGTGTCGGGCTCGGGCGCCCCGGGTCGGGTCGATCGCCGTGCGATGTTGATCAGGTGGTCCACCTCCCGCTCCATCGCGGCCACGGCAAGGCTCAGCCGGTCTTCCGCTTCGGGGCCGGACCCGACGCGTTCCGCCTCCAGCCGCAGCGCGGTCAGGGGGGTTCGCAGGCGATGTGACAGGTCGGCGATGAGCTCCCGCTCGGCCGCGATCGACTCGGTCATCCGGTCGGCCATCAGGTTGAGGGCGGCGCCGGCCGCTGTCATCTCCCGTGGCGCGAGCGGCTTGATCCGGTGCCGCAGATCGCCGGTACCGAGCCTGAGCGCACCGTCAGCGATGGCTCGAGCCGACCGGGAGGTTCGGGCAGCCAGGCGATCGGCGATCAGTACCGCGGCGAGGACGACGAAGGCGGCGACGCCGCCGAGGATCCACCAGACCGCGCCGGCTGACATCTCCCCGGCCGGGACGAACACGTCGACGACCGGAGTTCCCTTGCCCCCGAGGTCGACCGGGACCAGATACGACACCCCATCCCGGACCGCGACCTCAGCCGGCTGGTGCTGGCGGGCGACCACGGTCACCTGATCGGTCGCGGCGTGGCCGGCGCCCAGGTCCCCGGTCCTCAACCCGCGCACCCCGGTGCGTCCAGGCTGGCCGGCGTCCGCGGCGACGATTGCACGGGCCACCGCCCCGCGATCGGTGGTCACGGACAGGACGCCGGCGAGGCCGGACGCCCGCCGTTGGGCGTCGGCCATGGCGCGCTCGCGCGCCTCATGCTGCACCGTGATGCCGAGCGGCACCATGAAGGCAAGCACCATCGTGGACGTGACGGCGAGGATGATGTAGGCGACACTCAACCTCAGGCCGGCGCCGCGAACCTGACCCCGACCCCCCGCACGGTGTGCAGGAATCTCGGCTCGGCCGCGCTCTCGCCAAGCTTCCGCCGCAGCCAGTACAGGTGCACGTCGATCGTCTGGTCCTCGCCGATCGAGGGCTGACGCCATACCTCCTCCAACAACTCCCGGCGCGACACGACTCGACCCGGCCGGCCGGCGAGGTAGGCGAGCAGGTCGAACTCCTTGCGGGTCAGCGCGAGTACGGCTCCGTCCAGGTAGACCTGCCGCTCGCCGAGGTCGATACGCAGGCCCCCGCATTCGAGCACGGTCGGCTCGGGCCGGCTGGCGCGGCCGGCCCGGCGAAGCACGGTCGACACCCGCGCCTCCAGGTGGGCGCTGCTGAACGGCTTGACCATATAGTCATCGGCGCCGGCCCGAAGCAGCCGCACCACCTCGGCCTCGTCATCGCGCGCCGTCGCGATGATGATCGGCGTGTTCGTGATGCCGCGAAGCGTGCGTAACGCGTCGGCACCGTCCAGATCCGGCAGGCCCAGGTCGAGCACGATGACATCGGGTGGGCTGGCGGCGACCCGGCGCAGTGCCTCGAGTGCCGTACCCGTCGCGTGCACCGTGTGCCCGAGATCGGACAGCGACCGCTGCAATGCGCCACGTACCACGAGGTCGTCCTCAACGAGCAGCACGGTCGCCATTGGCTTACCGTAGCGTCCGTCGGCGGGAACGGCGAGCGTCCATTATGGATAGACCTCCTCGTACGCGGCGCGCGCCGCGTTTCAGCTACAGTCCGCTGGGAACGGCCGGGAAGACGCGGGTGGCCGCTACCCGACTGCCACGGTCGACACGTATATTGCACTCTGAGTGCAATATTGTGCAGGTGAGACGAGGGATGGCGTTGCCGAGGACCCAGGTTGCGGGCGGGCTTGCGGTCGTCACCGGTGGCGCAAGCGGCATCGGACGCGCGCTGGCCCAGCGGTTCGCGGCGGACGGTGCGCGGGCCGTGGTGGTGGCCGATCTCAACGGCGTCGAGGCGGACGCGCTCGCGAAACAACTGCCGGTCGAGGCTCTCGGGATCGGCCTCGACGTCACCGATGAGCCCGCGGTCGAGGCGGCGATCGGCGAGATCGAGGATCGGTTCGGACCGATTGACCTCTACTGCTCCAATGCGGGCGTCGGCGGCGCCGCCGGCCTCGGCACCGATGAGGAGTGGGATATCGCGTACCGCGTGCACGTGCTCGCGCACGTATACGTGGCTCGCCATGTCGTGCCGCGGATGCTACGGCGGGGCCGTGGCCACGTGATGATCACGGCTTCGGCCGCTGGTCTGTTGACCGAGATGGATACCGCCCCCTACACCGCCACCAAGCACGGCTCGGTCGCGATCGCCGAGTGGCTCGCGATCATGTACGGCGACTCCGGCGTGGGCTTCTCCTGCCTGTGTCCTCAGGGTGTGCGTACGCCCATGACCGCTGGATTGCTGGCCGGTACGGCCGTCGCCGCGGCGGGCGCGTTCCTCGAACCGGAGCAGGTGGCCGACGGCGTCGTGGCGGCGCTCGCCGAGGGCCGCTTCCTGATCCTGCCGCATCCCGAGGTGGCCGAGTACGAACGGCGTCGGGCCGTCGACCGCGACCGGTGGCTCGGCGGGATGCGCCGGGTCCGGGCACAGTTGCACCCAGCGACCGAGTGAGGGAGATCGCGATGGAGTTCGGGTACGACGCGCGGACCGAAGAGATGCGCGAGCGGGTCAACGCGTTCATGGACGAGTTCATCTACCCCAACGAGCAGGTCTACGTCGATCAGGTCGAGAACGCCGGCGACCCGTGGAGCGAGCCCCCGATCATCGCAGACCTGCAGCGGGAGGCCCGGGGACGTGGTCTGTGGAATCTCTTCCTGCCGCACAGTGAGCACGGCCCCGGCCTGACCAACCTCCAGTACGCACCACTCGCCGAGATCATGGGCCGCTCGCCCGCACTCGCCCCACGCGCGATGAACTGCGCCGCGCCGGACACCGGCAACATGGAGCTGCTCCACGACTGGGGCACGGACGAGCAGAAGGCGCGCTGGCTCAAGCCGCTGCTCGACGGCGAGATCAGATCCGCGTTCTGCATGACGGAGCCGGCCGTCGCCTCGTCCGACGCCTCCAACATCGCTACCCAGATCGTCCGCGACGGCGACGAGTACGTGATCAATGGCCGCAAGTGGTGGTCGTCCGGAGCGATGAGTCCGCGGTGCGCCATCTTCATCGTGATGGGCAAGACCGACCCGCAGGCCGAGCGTCATCGCCAGCAGAGCATGATCCTCGTGCCCAGAGACACGCCGGGCATCACCGTCTCGCGGGGGATGCGGGTCTTCGGCTATACCGACGGCTCACACGGCGGCCACGCCGACATCACTTTCGCCGACGTACGGGTACCGGCGGCGAACCTCATCGCGGGCGCGGGACTGGGCTTCGCCATCGCCCAGGCCCGGCTCGGACCCGGCCGCATCCATCACTGCATGCGGCTCATCGGTGCGGCCGAACGGGCACTTGAACTCATGTGCCGGCGTGCGGTGAGTCGGGTCGCCTTCGGCAAGCCGCTCGCCGAGCAAGGCGTGATCGGCGAGTGGATCGCCGAGTCGCGGGTACGGATCGAGCAGGCCCGGCTGCTGGTGCTGAAGACGGCGTGGCTCATGGACACGGGCGGCAACCGAGGCGCTCATCGGGAGATCCAGGCCATCAAGATCGCAACCCCGGCGATGGCTGAGTGGGTCATCGACAAAGCGATCCAGACCCACGGTGCGGCCGGGATTTCACAGGACTTCCCGCTCGCCAACTTGTGGGCCTTGGCCCGGACGCTGCGCTTCGCCGACGGTCCGGACGAGGTACACAAGCGGTCGATGGCGCAGCGGGAACTGAAGGAGTACGCGACCCAGTAGCGAGGAGGATCTGAGCATGACCAAGGTGGCCGTGGTCACGGGAGCGGCACGTGGTATCGGCGCCGGCGTGGCGATCCGCCTCGCGCAGGACGGGTTCGCCGTGGCCGTCATCGACCTTGACGAAGACGCCTGCAAGGGCACGGTCGGTCGCATCGTCGAGAATGGCGGCACCGCGCTGGCGGTGGGAGCGGATGTCTCGGATTCGGCCGGCGTCGAGGCCGCCGTGGAGCGGATCGCGACCGAACTCGGACCGCCCGTAGTGCTGGTCAACAACGCCGGCATCACCCGTGACAACCTCCTGTTCAAGATGACCGACGCCGACTGGGACACCGTCATGAATGTGCATCTGCGCGGCTCGTTCCTGATGAGCCGGGCCTGTCAGAGGTATATGACCGAGGCGAAATGGGGTCGCATCGTCAACCTCTCCTCGACGTCGGCCCTCGGTAACCGGGGCCAGGCGAACTACTCGGCGGCCAAGGCCGGCCTGCAGGGCTTCACCAAGACGCTCGCGATCGAGCTGGGCCAGTTCGGGGTGACCGTCAACGCGATCGCTCCCGGCTTCATCGCCACAGACATGACCAAGGGCCACGCGGCTCGGATTGGCGTGGACTGGGAGACGTTCCAGAAGGCGGCCGCGGAGAGCATCCCGGTCCGCCGCGGTGGTACGCCCGACGACATCGCCCACGTCGCATCGTTCTTCGTCTCCGAGGGCGCGGGGTTCGTTTCCGGACAGGTGCTCTACGTCGCGGGTGGTCCTCGTGCCTGAGGACGTGCCGGGCGGACCCCGGCTGACGGCCGCGGATATTCGGGACCGGGTCGAGGAGTTCCTGGCCGCGCACGACGCGGTCACGTCCGAGCCGGTCGGGTTTCTGCGCGCCCGGTTCGACGCCGGTCTGGCCTGGGTGCACTTTCCGGTCGGGCTGGGTGGTCTGGCTGTGTCGCGAACCCTCCAGTCCACAGTGGACGGCGCCTTTGCGGCGGCTGGCGCGCCGGACAACGACCCGCGCCGGATCGGCATCGGACTCGGTATGGCCGCACCGACAATTCTCACTCACGGCACGGACGAGCAGAAGCGTCGCTACCTACGTCCACTGTGGACAGGAGAAGAGGTCTGGTGCCAGCTCTTCAGTGAGCCGGGCGCCGGCTCGGACCTCGCCGGCATGGCGACCCGAGCCGTACGGGACGGCGACGACTGGGTCGTCAACGGGCAGAAGGTCTGGACCTCGATGGCCCACGAGGCACGACGGGCGATCCTCGTAGCTCGGACCGACCCGTCGGTGCCCAAGCACGCCGGGTTGACCTACTTCATGGCCGACATGACGGCGCCGGGTGTCGAGGTACGGCCGCTGCGCCAGATCACCGGCGAGGCGGAGTTCAACGAGGTCTTCCTGACCGATGTCAGGATTCCGGATTCCGACCGCCTGGGCGCGGTCGGCGAGGGCTGGCGGGTCGCCCACACGACGCTGATGAACGAACGGGTTGCCATCGGGAGTGCCGACCTGCCCCGTGAGCAGGGGATCATCCAGCCATTGGTCATGGCCTGGCGGGACAACCCCGACGCCCGCACACCCGGGCTACATGACGCCGTACTGCGCCTGTGGGTGGCGGCCGAGGTGGCGCGTCTGGCCGGAAAGCGGTTGCGTCAGCAGCTCGCGGCCGGACAGCCTGGGCCGGAGGGCTCGGCTCAGAAGTACGTCTTCGCCAACCTCAACCAGGCGATCTCCGGTGCGGAGTTCGAGATCGCCGGAGAGGCCGGGTTGCGTTACGACGACTGGACGATGCGGCGTGCTACTGCCGTCGACTGGCTCGGGCGCTGCGTCGGCTACCGCTACCTGAGGGCCAAGGGCAACTCGATCGAGGGTGGTACCACCGAGATCCTCCGCAACATCATCGCCGAGCGGGTGCTCGGACTGCCCGGCGAGATCCGGATGGACAAGGACATCCCGTGGAAGGAGCTGCCGCGATGAGCCAGCCGACAGCGAGTGAGCATCGCAGGGCCGCCAGGCCTTTCCCGGGGCCCCCGCGGAGACGTGGAGCGAAGCGGAGCGTCTTCGTGGGGTGGGTACCGGGGTCCCCGCGGAGACGTGGAGCGTCTTCGTGGGGTGGCAGGTGCGGAGCGAGCGCGGAGGCGAGCCAGCCAACATGAGCCAGCTTCTGTACGACGATGTCGAGACCGCGCTGCGGGGCAGCGTGCGGGACCTGCTCGCCGCGCGCAGCCCGGTCCGTCGCGTGCTCGCCCGGCTGGAAGTCGGCGAAGCCTTCGATGCGCCGCTCTGGCGCACGCTCGCGACCGAGATGGGTCTGGCCGGCATCGGTGTCCCGGACCGGTTCGGCGGGGGCGGCGCGAGTCTGCGGGAGGCCGCCGTCGTCTTGGAAGAGCTCGGCCGGGCAGTGACGCCGGTCCCGTTCCTTTCCGCGGTTGTCGCCATCGCCGCACTGCTCGAGGCGGGCGAAGCCGATCTCGTGGCCAAGCTCGCGACCGGTGAGAGCGTCGCCGTCCTCGCCCTGCCGTTCTCCACAGCGCCCGGCTCCACCGCGGCCGCGATCGAAGCGGTCGACGAGCGCCTGACCGGCCGGATAACGAGCGTCGCCGACGGTCTCGTCGCCGACATTCTGCTCGTGCCGGCCACGGGTGGCCTGTACGCGGTCGATGCGACCGCGGAGGGCGTGCGCCGCAAGTCCGTGGTGAGCCTCGATCTCACCCGGCCGCTTGCTGACATCTCGTTCGATAACACGGCCGGCCGTTTGGTGGTGTCCGGAGCCGCGGCCGCCGCGATGGTCGACTACGCGCTCACGATCGGAGCGGCCTTGCTCGCATCCGAACAGCTCGGTGTGGCTGAGTGGTGCCTGGCCACGACCGTCGAGTACGCGAAGATCCGTCACCAGTTCGCCCGGCCGATCGGCTCCTTCCAGGCGATCAAGCACCGGTTGGCTGATCTCTGGGTCGACATCACCCAGGCTCGAGCCGCAGCGCGGTACGCGGCGAACTGCGCCGCTACCGGTGATCCGGACCTCCCCGTCGCGGCGGCGGTGGCCCAGGCCTTCGTCTCGCCGGTCGCGGTCAGGGCTGCCGAGGAGTGCGTCCAACTGCACGGCGGGATCGGCTTCACCTGGGAGCACCCGGCGCACCTGTTCCTGAAGCGGGCCAAGGCCGACGCTGTCGCCTTCGGGACCGCCGACCGGCACCGCCTGGCCCTCGCCAGCCTGGTCGACCTGCCTTCTTGACCGAGCCCCTGCTTGTGTCAGACGTAGTAGCGGGCGACGGTTTCGGCGACGCAGCAGGGCTTGTCGCCTCCGTCCCGCTCGATGGTCACCTCGCTGACGATGTGGGCGCCGCCGGGTATCTCCTCGACCGAAAGAATCTTCACCCCGGCGCGGATCTTGCTGCCGCTGGGCAACGCAGCAGGAAACCGGACCTTGTTCAGGCCGTAGTTGACGCCCATCCGGATCCCCTCGGTCCGGGTGATCTGCGAGACGAGCATCGGGATCAGGGAGAGGGTCAGGTATCCGTGCGCGACGGTGGTGCCGAAGGGTCCTTTCGCCGCGAGCTCCGGGTTGACGTGGATCCACTGGCGGTCGCCGGTCGCGTCGGCGAACGCGTTGATCTGCTCCTGCGTGACCGTATGCCAGTCGCTGTAGCCGAGGTGCTGACCGACGGCGTTGCCCAGCTCCTGCAGTGACTCGAAGACCTTCACCGAGCCGTCCCTCCTTTTGGCACCCACAGTGTAGGTTTCCGGCCGCTACCGTGTCATCAGCCACGCTGCTTGTGTTAAGAGTCTTTACAGTAAACAATGGGCTCGGCGGCGGATGATCTAGGAGGACGCGGCGTGACCGGATCGCTTGACGACCTGCTGCCGGTGCCCGCTTCGGTGACCGCCAGGCCCGGGGAGGCCTTCCGCTTCCGGCCGGGGACGCGCATCATCGTCGAGCCGGGTTCGGCGCCGGTAGCGACGGTCGGGCTTCGACTCGCAGCGATCCTCGCCCGACTGGTCGACGCCCCGGTACCGGTACGCGCAGGAACGCCCGCACCGGGTGACGTCGCAGTACTGCTCGGTGGCCCGGCTCGCGGCGACGAAGCGTACGAGCTCGATATCACCACTGACGCCGTGACCCTGCGGGGTGCCGCGGCGACCGGACTCTTCCGCGGTCTGCAGACGCTGCGCCAGCTGCTGCCGGCAACCATCGAGATTGGACAGTCGCATGTGGACTGGGCGCTGCCCGGAGGGCGGATCGTCGACTTCCCGCGCTACCCGTACCGGGGGATGATGCTCGACGTCGTCCGCCATTTCTTCGACCTGGCCACCGTGAAGCGCGTCGTTGACCTGGCTGCGCTGCACAAACTCAACCACCTGCATCTGCACCTCACCGACGATCAGGGCTGGCGGATCGCCGTACAGTCCTGGCCGAGGCTGGCCAGCTTCGGCGGAGCGGGGGAGGTCGGCGACGGCCCCGGTGGCCACTACACGCAGGACGAGTACCGGGAGATCGTCGCGTACGCCGCCGAACACCACATCACGGTCGTGCCCGAGATCGATATTCCCGGCCACACCAACGCTGCGCTCGCGTCCTACCCCGAGCTCGCCGCCGACGGGGTCAACCCCCGCCGCTACAACGGCACCGAGGTCGGCTTCAGCGCGCTGGTCGCCGAACGCGAGCTTACCTACCGGTTCCTCGACGACGTGTTCGGCGAACTCGCAGCGCTGACCCCTGGACCGTTCCTGCACATCGGCGGCGACGAGGCGCTGAGCACGACGCGCGACGACTACTCCACAGTCGTCACCCGCGCGCAGGAGATCATCGCCTCGCACGGGAAGGCCGCGATCGGGTGGCACGAGGTGGTCGGGTCCAAGCTCGCCCCGTCGACGGTCCTGCAGTACTGGGGGGTGAACGCCGACGCCCGCGACGTGGTGGCGGCCGCGGCGCAGGGCAACCGCCTCATCATGTCGCCGGCGAACAGGTCCTATCTGGACATGAAGTACGACGCCGAAAGCCCTCTCGGCCTCGACTGGGCGGGATACATCGGCGTCGAGGACTCGTACGACTGGGATCCGGGGACGTACCTGCCCGATCTGCCCAGCGGGGCCGTCCTTGGCGTCGAAGGTCCACTCTGGACAGAAACCGTCCGCACCCGGCAGAACATCGATTACCTGGCCTTTCCCCGACTTGCAGCGACCGCGGAACTGGGCTGGTCACCGGCGACCACGCACGATTGGCCGGCCTTCCGCCGCCGTCTCGGCGCCCAGACCGCTCGATGGGACGCACTTGGAGTCGGCTTCCACCGCTCGCCCGAGATCGACTGGCACTGAGCCACCCCGCGGTACGCCATTCATGGCCGGCCCGGCATACATTTGTCGGCGATGGACCAGCACGACCGCGAGCACGGGCACGGCACGGGTGATGGTGCCCGCCTCAACGCCGCCCTGACCCGACCCGACCACGGCCCGCCGCCCGGTGGACACCCCGGACACGAGCATGGGCCGTGGCTGGGTTCGGACGCCCGGCTGCTCGGCGGAGCGCTCGCCGTGATCGCCACCTTCATGGCGGTCGAGGTGGCTATCGGGTTCGCCGTCGGATCCCTGGCGCTGCTCTCGGACGCCGCCCACATGCTTACCGACGCGGGTGCGATCGGGCTGGCCCTGGTGGCGATGAGGCTGGCCGCCGGCCGTCCCCGTGGCGGGTACACGTACGGGTTACGCCGCGCCGAGATCCTTTCGGCGCAGGCGAACGGGATCACACTGCTGCTGTTGGCCGGCCTGTTCGTGTACGAGGCGATCCGGCGTCTGATACACCCGCAGCCGGTCGGCGGACTTCCGGTACTCCTCACGGCGCTCGCCGGCATGGCGGTCAACCTGTGTGCGGCCTGGTTGATCCGTCGAGCCGACCGCCGGAGCCTCAACATCGAGGGGGCGTACCAGCACATCGTCACCGACCTGGCGGCGTTCATCGCCACGGCACTCGCCGGGGTCCTCATTCTGACCACCGGACTGCACCAGGCCGACACGATCGCATCGATGATCGTGGTCGTGCTGATGGTCCGGGCAGGGGTGACGCTGGTTCGCGACAGCGGGCGGATTCTGCTGGAGGCGGCACCGGCCGGCCTCGACCCTGGCCGCATCGGCCGTGACATGACCGGACACGACAGCGTCGTCGGCGTGCATGACCTGCACGTGTGGGAGATCACGTCCGGGGCGCCGGCGCTCTCGGCCCACGTCATCGTCGCGCCCGGTCTGGACTGCCACCAGGTCCGGCTCGACCTCGAGGCGATGCTCCGGACCCGGTACGGGCTGACACATACGACGATGCAGGTCGACCACGCGCCGCCCACCCTGCACCGGATCGGCTCGGGCTGACCGCGGCCGCCGCTCCGCATGTCCTTATCGTCGACGACGATGAGCCGATCGCGGCCGCCCTACGCCGGGCGCTGGAGTATGAGGGCTTCCGGGTGAGCCTGGCCCTGGACGGGCACGCCGCCGTCGAGCAGGCGCGGCGTGACGCACCCGATCTCGTGGTCCTCGACATCATGCTGCCCGGACTGGACGGTCTCGCGGTCTGCGAACGGCTGCGCGCCCTGCGATGCGACGCGCTCGTCCTCATGCTCACGGCTCGGGACGCGACGGCGGACCGGGTCCGCGGGCTGGACGCCGGTGCCGACGACTACCTGGTCAAACCGTTCGCCTACGACGAACTTCTGGCCCGGGTACGGGCCTTGCTGCGCCGCGGCCGTGCCCCGGCCGCCGGCGAGACGCTCAGCTTCGCCGACGTCGCGCTCGACCCGGTGGCCCACGAGGTCGTGCGAGGTAGCCGGGCGATCGAGCTCACCGCGCAGGAGTTCGAGCTGCTGCGGCATTTCCTCAGCCATCCGCGCCAGGTGCTGAGCCGTACCCAGCTCCTGAACGCCGTATGGGGATTGCCGTCGGCGACCGCCAGCAACGTCGTGGACGTCTACATTGGATACCTGCGCGCCAAGTTGGAGTCGGCGGGCGAACCGCGGCTGTTGCACACGGTCCGCGGTGTGGGCTATGTGCTCCGGACGGCATAGATGGCGGCGTCGCGTGGAATGTCGATCCGCACCCGGATCACCCTGGTTGGCGTGGGCATCGTCACGGTGGTCATCTGCTGCCTGTCATCGTCGCTCTTCGCCCTGGTTTCCCGGGGCCTGGACGCCGACCGGGACACGCAGCTGGCGGCGCGGGCCCAGGCGGCGGTGGCGAGCCTGGCCTCCGCCGGGCGGGCCGACTTCACCCCCGGGCGGCCGCTGGCGCCGATCGACCCACGCTCCAGTGTGGACATATTCGTGACGGTGCTCGGCGCGGACGGGACGGTGCTCTCCACGACCGGCGAGATCGACGGCCGATCCGTCGCGGTCCCAGCCGACGTGTTGGCCGGTGCGGCGCGGACCGGGCAGGCCGCCGCCTCGTTGCCGGTATCCGGGGGTGCCCGGGACGAGTCCGTACGGGTCCAGGTGCGCCCATGGTCGCGTCCGGACCTCGGCCTGTCGGGCTACGTCGTCGCCGGCCAGACGAGTCGCAAGGTGGGCCAGGACCGGGCCGGCCTGTTCATCCTCTTCAGCGTGTCAGGGCTGGTCACATTCGTCGCGGCGACGATCGCCGTCTGGGTCGCGACCGGTCGAGCCCTGCGGCCGCTGCGGCAGATGGCCGAGCACGCCGATGAGGTGGGCCGGTCGCAGGACCTCGGCCGCCGCCTGCCGCCAGTGGCCACCCACGATGCGGTCGGACGCCTCACCACCAGCTTCAACTCGATGATGGAGCGGCTGCAGAGCGCGTACGCCCGGGTCGAGTCGGCGCTCGCCGCCCAACAGCGCTTCACCGCCGACGCGTCGCACGAACTGCGAACGCCCCTGACGACCGTGCGCAACAACGCCGAGTTCCTGCTCGCGCACCCCGGCGCCCGCCAGGATGACCGCGACGCCGCACTGCGCGACATCGCCGGCGAAGCGGTCCGGATGAGTCGGCTGATCGAGAACCTGCTGACGCTGGCCCGGGCCGACGGCGGTGTGGAGCTTCGCCGGGACCCGGTCAGCATCGTCGACCTCGCCGAGTCGGTGTGCCGGCAGGCGGTCGCGCAGAAGACCGGGCGGGAGATCTCGTTCGCCGCCACACCGGCGCCGGCAGTCGCCGGCGATGGCGACTCACTGCGGCAGTTGCTCTGGATCCTGCTGGACAACGCGTTCAAGTACACCGCTGCCGGTGGCCGGGTCTGGGTCAACGTCACGCAGCGGGCCGACCGGGTTCAGCTCACGGTCGCCGACGACGGGATCGGCATTCCGCGCGGCGAGCAGGAGCGCATCTTCGAGCGGTTCCATCGCGCGGACCCGGCCCGAAGTGGCGTCGGGGCCGGCCTGGGACTCGCGATCGCGGCGTGGATCGTCCAGCAGCACGGCGGCTCGATCGTCGCGGCGAACAACGACCGCGGTGGCGCCACCTTCTCGGTCGACCTGCCGGCTGCGCCCGAGCCCCCCGTTCGCCCGGACAACTTACTCGCGCAATTTGTATAAGGCGGCGTCCGTACCAACGTCGTCGCCGTCGCCTGGTGGGTCCGCGGCGGGGACAGCCCGGAGCCTCTCCGCGCGCCGGCGTAGCACAAGCGTGGTGGCGATACCGAACAGAACCACGACAAGCAGCGCGACCCACGAGAACCGCTCGAGCCACCGCTGCGCGGCGACCCCGATCCAGTAGACGACCAGGGTGGTGCCGGTGGCCCAGATGATGCCGCCGGAGGCGTTGGCGAGCAGGAACTTGCGGTACGGCACACGCAGCGCGCCCGCGAGCGGGCCAGCGAGGATCCGCAGGAGGGCCACGAACCGGCCGAAGAAGACGGTCCACACGCCCCACCGGGCGAACACCTGTTCAGCCCGAGCGACCTGTTCCGGCCCGAGATGCTTGGGGAAGCGCCGGCCGAGGCGTCGGAGCAGGGGCCGGCCGCCGTGATGACCCACCAGGTAGCCGATCGAGTCGCCGATGATCGCTCCGGCTGAGGCGCCGATCGCCACGCCGGCCGGGTGGCCCACGCCGGCCGCCGTGAGCAGGGCGGCACTGACCAGCACGATCTCACCGGGCATGGGGATACCCATGCTCTCGGTGAAGACGATCGCGCCGACCACGACGTAGATCAACAGAGGTGGCAGGTCGCCGAGCCACGACTGGATGCCGCTCACTGCACCTCCCGCGCTAGTCGCCCGAAGGGGCCACGTGGCGCCCGAGCGACCGATCAGGCGGTTTCGAAGACGCCGGCGTCGACCAGCCGCTTCTCGGTCTTGTCCCAGCCGTGGGCTGGGTGGGCGGCGGCCAATGCGGTCAGTTCGGCCCGTAGCTTGATGCCGTGGCCGGCCGCCGTGAGGACCCGCATCTCCTCGACGAAGTCGTCCGAATCGGTCCGGAGATGGTCCGTCCGGCCGTTGGTGAGGTTGCGCACATAGGCGTGCTTACCGCCGTTGAGCGGGATGATGTACTTGAACTCGCCGAGAACGCTGAGCGCGCCGCCAGTGGCCTGGCCGGCGCGCACGGACGCACGCGCGGTTTTCGAGGTGTTGCTTGCCACGCGGATGACTCCTTGCTGAGGTCGGCGTCCACGCACAGGCGACACCGATCGGGGGCGAACGAACGTGTTGCCGGGGGAGGACCCGGCCCGCCAAGCTTAGCCGATCCCGTCCAGCCGTCCCGGTCTCGCATGGGCCGACCCCGAAAACAAGCCGCTTGTGCCATGGCGATTAGCCGTTCATCAGGGCATCATGTGACCCAACCGGATTATCCCGGCGCATCCTTTTCAGGCCGTAGGAGTTTGTTGGGTTGACTGGTACGCGGTCAGACCGCCGGTAGTCGAGGTCGTAGGGGAAGACGACCCTCGTCTGTGGAGGTAAGGCCGTGCCAACCCGTGGTGTCATATATGTGCACTCGGTCCCACTCGCCGTGGCTCCCCACGTCGAGTGGGCCATCGCGCGTGTGCTCGGGTCTCCGGTGCGGCTGGATTGGTCGCCACAGCCCGTGGACCCCACTACCCGACGGGCGGAATGCTCGTGGACCGGTCGGCCGGGGACCGCGGCCGAGTTCGCCGCCGCGCTCCGCGGCTGGCCGATGCTCCGGTTCGAGGTGACCGAGGAGCCCAGCCCCGGCTTCGACGGCGAGCGGTTCATGCACGTACCCGGCCGAGGGCTGTTCCGGGCTGCGGTCGGGGTGACCGGTGACCTCATGATCACCGAGGATCAGGTACGCCACGTCCTAACGACCGCTCGGGGGACCGAGGCCATCGCCCACGCTCTCGACAGGCTCCTCGGTACGGCCTGGGACGCCGAGCTGGAACCGTACCGGCACGCCGGCGACGGAGCCCCGGCGACATGGCTCACACAGGTCAGCTGAGTAGCCGCCCGACCGAACGGCAGTGTTCATGGCTCGTGGAGGCCCTCCAGGGGGTCTGCCTCGCTCGGCCTGCGAGACCTCCTAACGGCGCCGGCTGATACGGTTCCCGGCGCGAGCGATGCGAGCGGGACGGGAGGGCGAATGCGCCGGTCGGCGTTGGTCGACACGGAAACCACCGTGCAACGCACCGCCGCGACGCCCGTCCGCTGGACCCCGTTCACCGTCACTGTCCTGTTCTGCGGGGCGATCCTGCTGCGCGCCGGCACGTCGCCGCTGGACCTGCTGCGCTATGCGGGGTACGCCACGCTGGCGGTGGTCGCGCCCGGGACACTCGTCTACCGGGCGATGCGCCGCCGCCCGCACACCCTCGTCGAGGACCTCGCCATGGGAGCGGCGGTCGGGCTGGCGCTGGAGGTCGCCGCTTGGGCACTGTTCTCCGTCGCCAACCAACGCGGTTGGGTGTGGCTGTGGCCGCTGCTGATATTCGTGCCGTACATCGCCATCGCACGGCTTCGGCGGCACTGGTATCCGCGCGGATTCCAGACCGTCCCCTTGGCATGGTCGTGGACCGTCGCCGGCGTGATCTGCTTCTTCGCCGCGTACCTGGCCATCGTCTTCCTCGACCGCAACCCGATCCTGCCGACGTCGGACGCCACGCTGCAGTACCTCGACCTGCCCTATCAGCTCAGCCTCGCCGGCGAGGCGACCCACCGGTTCCCGGTCGATCTGCCACAGGTGGCCGGCGACCCGCTCTACTACCACTGGTTCGCATACGTCCACATGGCGATGACGGCCATGGTCGGGCACATCGACCTACCGGTGGTCGCGCTGCGGCTGGCGATCCCGGCCTTGTGCGCACTCTCCATCCTGCTGACCGGAGTCGTCGCCTGGCGGGTCAGCCGACGCCCGTACGTCGGCGCCATCGCCGCCGTACTCTTCTTCGCGGTCGGCGAGTTCAACTTCATCGACCCGGTGCCTCAGCTCTTCGGAACGCAGGTCACGTTCGTGATCTGGCATGGCATGTCGATGATCTACAGCTGGGCGCTGCTGATCGCGCTGATCGCGCCGGTGGCGGAGGTCGTGCGGCGAGCCGCGGGGTCCCTTGTGGACGATCCGCCGCCGCTGGGTCCCGGTGCGTACGGGGTCGCCGCAATCCTGTTGTTCGCCTCCAGTGGCGCTAAGGCCAGCTCGCTGCCGGTCGTTGCGGCGGCGCTCGCGTTCACGTTCGCCGTGCTGCTGATAGCCCGGCGGCGAGTCCCGTGGCGTGTCGTCTGGATCGGCCTTATCAGCGCGGCCGCCCAGTTCTTCGCCATCGCGGTGATCTTCCGGTTCCAGACGTACGGTCTGGCGTACGGACCTCTGCAGGGCTTGAGTCCATTCTGGACGCATGCGCCCGGGCGGCCGCACGCGCTGGTGGTGCTCGGCGTTTGGGTCGCCTTCCTGCTCAACATGGAACTCCGGACCGCCGGCATCGTGGCGCTGCCGTGGGTTCGCCGGCTCCGTCTGGAACCCGAGCAGTGGTTCCTGCTCGGCGGTGCTATCGCCGGTCCAGCCATCTATCTGGTGTTCAACCAGACATCCTCTGGCAATCAGTACTTCACCCGGGCGGGCTTCACCTTCGGCGTCATGCTGTCGGCGTGGGGGTTCGCCGAGGTGTGCGAACGGGCCCGGCTCTCGGCGGCCGCCCGAAACGCCCTCATCGCGTTCGCGGCGGCGTTCTCGGTCGTACTCGTCTGGGTCCAGCTGACCTACGCCGGTCCACAGTCTCCGGGCGATTCGTTCAGTCCGCTCGTACCGCTGTTGCGCTGGGCCTCGGTACTAGCCGTCGTCGCGTTCATCGGCTCGGTCGCCTGGTGGCTGACGGCCAGGGCGCGTCCGGGGCTGCGCGGTCGGGGCGGCGTGGTGCTGTTGACGGCGATTCTGGTCGCCGGTGCGCCAGGCCTGATCATGGACGAGGTCAAGCAGCTTCGGCACCCCAACGGCGGCGCGTATACCCCCGTGCCCCTGCCGGCGTCCAGAGTGGACGCCGCCCGGTACGTCCGGGACCACAGTCAACCGACCGATGTCGTCGCCACGAATGTCCACTGTCTACAGTACTTCGGCGATATCTGCGACCCGCGGTCGTTCTGGCTCAGCGCGTACGCCGAACGCAGTGTGCTGGTCGAGGGGTGGGGATTCGCCCCCAGGCTGGCGTCCGACCTGTTCAAGCCGTTCTGGGATCCGCAGCGGCTGGCGCTCAACGATGCCGCGTTCGCGTCGCCGACGGCTGAACTGCTCGCCAAGCTGCGCGACACGTACGACGTGCACTGGCTCGTGGTCGACCGTACCGTGTCGACCGAGTCGCCGTCGTTGGCACGGTACGCCACGAAGGTCTACGACACCGGCCGCATGGCCGTCTACCACGTGCCCTAGCGCCTCCGGCCATAGCCCGGGTCGATAGCGACGAGCCTGAGCATGCACGGAACCTAAACGCAACTCAGAGCGGGATAACGCAAGTCAGAGCGGGATGTTGCCATGGGCGCCGCGCGCGGCCGGCGCCGCCGAGAGTGCCTCGGCGATGCGACGGCGTGTGTCCTCCGGCGCGATGACATCGTCCACGACGCCGATCTCCACCGCCCGGCCGACCCCCCCGGCTGTGCGCGTCTGGTCCTCGATGAGCTGAGCCCGGAGCTCCTCGCGCTTCTCGGCCGGCTCCGCGGCGAGACGCTTGCGGTGCAGGATGTTCACCGCCGCGCCGGCGCCCATGACGGCGATCTCGGCATTCGGCCATGCGAACACGGCGGTGGCTCCGAGCGAGCGCGAGTTCATCGCGATGTACGCGCCGCCGTACGCCTTGCGGGTGACCAACGTGACCCGGGGGACGACGGCCTCGGCGAACGCGTGCAGCAGCTTAGCCCCGCGGCGGACCACGCCCTCCCACTCCTGCCCCAGACCGGGCAGGTAGCCGGGCACGTCGACGAGGACGATCAGCGGCACCCCGAGCGAGTCGCACATCCGCACGAACCGGGCCGCCTTCTCCGCCGACGAGGCGTCGAGGCACCCGCCGAGGCGCAGCGGATTGTTGGCGATGACACCGACGGTCCGGCCGGCGAAGCGCCCGAGCGTGGTCACAATGTTCGGTGCCCATTTGGCGTGCAGTTCGACGCCGGGTTCGTCGAGCAGCGCGGAGGTGACCGGCTTGACGTCGTAGGCGCGCGCCGCCTCCGCCGGCATCAACGCCGCGAGATCCTTCGGGCCGCCCGCGTCGGCGACGCTGACCCGACCCTGCTTGCCCAGCAGAGCCGCGAGCTGACGCCCGGTCTCCAGCGCGCTGGGTTCGTCCTTTGTGGTCACATGCACGACGCCCGAGCGGCGCCCATGTGGCTCCGGTCCGCCGAGTCGTTCCATGTCGACCTGCTCGCCGGTGACGCTACGGACCACCTCTGGACCGGTGACGAAGATACGCCCCGCGGCCGACATCACCACGATGTCGGTCAGCGCCGGGCCATAGGCGGCCCCGCCGGCAGCCGGGCCGAGGACGACCGAGATCTGGGGCACCCGTCCCGATGCCCGGACCATGGCGGCGAAGACCTGGCCGACGCCGTCGAGGGCGACTACGCCCTCCGCGAGTCGGGCACCGCCGCAATGCCACAGGCCGATGACGGGTACGCGCTCCCGCACGGCGAGGTCGATCGCCTCGACGATGTGCCGGCACCCGTCATTGCCCATGGCACCGCCCATGCGGGTGGCGTCGGTCGCGAAGGCGACGACGGGTGCGCCGTCGACCTGACCCCGCGCGCTCATCACGCCGGAGTCGTCGCGACCGGAGATCGTGCGCAGGGAGGCGCGGTCGAAGAAGGCGCGCAGGCGCACCTCCGGATCGCGAAAGTCGAGGGCGGCCTCGTCGGTGACATCGGATGTGAGCGTCACGGAATCCTCCGGCTCGTGGTTGGGGGGATGAACCTCGGCGTTACGGCTTGGTGACGATCAAGGCGACGTTGTGTCCGCCGAAGCCGAAGGAGTTGTTGAGAGCCGCCGGGATCTCGAGCGGCCGGGCCTTGTGGACGGCCACATCGAGCAGGCCGTCCTCCGGGTCGTCCAGGTTGATCGTCGGGGGGACGACGTCGTGGTGCACCGCGAGTACGGTGGCCACCGTCTCCAGCGCACCGGCGGCGCCGAGCAGGTGACCGGTCATCGACTTGGTCGCGGTGAGGACGGGATGGTCGCCGATGGCCACTCGAAGTCCGGCGATCTCCGCCATGTCTCCGACCGGCGTGGATGTCGCGTGCGCGTTGACGTGGATGATGTCCCGTCCGGAGAGGTCGGCATCCTTGAGAGCGATCTTCACCGCCCGCACGAACCCGGCGCCCTCGGGGTGCGGCTGCACGATGTCGAACCCGTCGGACGTGATGCCGGTTCCGGCGAGCCGCGCGTACACGGTGGCACCACGAGCGGCGGCGTGGTCGGCCCGTTCCAACACGAGGGCGGCGGCCCCCTCGCCGAGCACGAAGCCGTCGCGCGCGCGATCCCAGGGACGGGACGCCTTCTCCGGCTGGTCGTTGCGGGTCGACATGGCCCGCATTGCGGCGAAGCCGGCGAGTGGCAACGCGTCGATGACGGCCTCGGTTCCCCCGGCGACCACGACGTCGGCCCGGCCGGCACGGATGATGTCGACGCCGAGCGCCACCGCCTCGGCTCCGGTGGCGCAGGCGCTCGCCACGCAGTGGGTTCCTGCCTTCGCCCCCAGTTCGAGGCCGACCCAGGCGGCTGGGCCGTTCGGCATGAGCATCGGAATCGTGTGTGGGGAGACGCGCCGGGGTCCGCTGGCCTCGAGGATGTCGTCCTGAGCCAGCAGAGTGAGGGCACCGCCGATGCCCGAGCCCATGCTGACGGCCAACCGCTCCGGGTCGACGCCGGAGTCGGCGAGGCCGGAGTCGCGCCATGCCTCATGGGCGGCGATCAAGGCGACCGCTTCGGAACGGTCGAGGCGGCGCAGCTTCACCCGCCCGAGCACCTCGCTCGGATCGACTCGCAGCTGGGCCGCGATCCGTACTGGCAGCTGCTCCGCCCATGGCGCCGTCAGAGGGGTCACCCCTGACCTGCCGGTGAGCATCGCCTCCCAGGTGGACGCGACGTCCCCGCCGAGCGGGGTCGTCGCGCCAAGCCCGGTGACGACTACGTCTGGGCGCGTCATCACACGATCCAATTCGTCAGGAGTGCTGGACGATGTAGCTGACGGCGTCGCCTACGGTCTTGAGGTTCTGCACCTCGTCGTCCGGGATCTTGACGCCGAACTTCTCCTCGGCCGCAACGACCACCTCGACCATCGAGAGCGAGTCGACGTCGAGTTCCTCGGTGAAGTTCTTCTTCTCCTCCACGTCGGCGGGGTTGACCCCGGCGACCTCCTCGAGGATCTCGGCGAGGCCCGCGGTGACTTCCTCACGGCTGATCATGTACGTGGGTCCCTTTCTTCGGTTGACGGTCGGATTGCGGTTCGAGCGGCGCGGTAGCGCCGTCGCTGCAGCAGGTGGCGCTAGGGACAGCGGACTACCTGCCCGGCGTAGGTGAGGCCGCCGCCGAAGCCGAAGAGCAGCACCGGTGCCCCGGCGGGCACTTCCCGGCGCTCGACCAGCTTGGACAGGGCCAATGGGACGCTCGCGGCGGACGTGTTGCCGGACTCGACGATGTCCTTGGCGATGATCGCGTTGGGCAGGTTCAGCCGCCGGGCGATCCCGTCGATGATGCGCGCGTTGGCCTGGTGCGCAACGAACGCGGCGATCTCGCTCGGGTCCACGCCGGCGCGCTCGCAGGCCTGTAACGCGATCGGGGCGAGGGTGGTGGTCGCCCAGCGGAAGACGGCCTGGCCCTCCTGCTGGATGTATGGTCGCCAGCCCTCGATCCGGACCGCGTCGCCCTTCTCCGGGCTGGAGCCCCAGACAACCGGACCGATGCCGACCTCATCCGGGGTCTCGGCCGTGGTCACGACCGCGGCCCCGGCCCCGTCGCCGAAGATGATGCAGGTCGTGCGGTCGGTCCAGTCGGTGACGTCGGAGAGCTTCTCCGATCCGATGACGATCGCGTTGCGCGACGCCCCGGCCCGCATGGCATGGTCCACTGTGGCCAGTGCGTACGAGAAGCCGGAGCAGGCGGTGTTGACGTCGTACGCGCCCGGAGCGCTGATACCGAGCCGGTTCGCCACCCGGGTCGCCACGTTCGGACAACGGTCAACGGAGGAGCATGTGGCCACCGCGACGAGGTCGATGTCGGCGGCCGAGAGGCCCGAGCCGGCCAGCGCCTTCTCGGCCGCGGCCGCGGCCATGTCGGCGACGGTCTCCTCGCCGGCCGCGATGCGTCGGGTCTCGATGCCGACCCGATCCCTGATCCACGCGTCGTTGGTGTCGACCATCTGAGCGAGGTCGTCGTTGGTCAGTATCCGCGACGGTTGGTAGTGGCCGAGGCTGACGATCCGGGCTCCGCTCTTGGCCTGCGCTGCGTGGAACCCACTCACAGGACTGCGCCTCCAATTCGGGCAAGGGGTTGGCCGGGGCCGACCGGGTCGTCATGATGCGCGAGCCACTCCGCGAGCTGGCCCGAGTCGTGTGCGGTGACCTCCGCATCGCCCTGCCGGGTGACGATGTGGCCGATCACCTGGCCCGCCTTGATCGGCGCGCCCACGGCAAGTTCGGGCAGCGGCCGGAAGCTTCCCCCGACGGTGGCGACGGCGAGAACAAAACCCATGGTCGGCTCGTGCCCGGGGATCACGCCATGCCGGGCGACGAGGTCCTTGGCCGCCTTGAGGTCGTCCGGCGTGTTGAGCGTGACGATCTCCGGCGCGCCGGAGTCCTTCAACTCACGCTTGATCAGCCCGGCGAGGGTTCCGGCCGGCGGCAGTTCGACGACGCCGGTGACGCCGAGGTCGGCGAGCGTGTGCATGCACAGGTCCCATCGTACGGGCGTGGTTACCTGAGCCACCAGCCGCGCCAACATGGTCGCGCCGTCGTTGACTCCGGCACCGTCCACATTGGACAGCAGAATGCGGCCCGGCGTCGACGGACTGATACCTCCGGCCACGGCCGCGAGCCCCTTCTCCGCCGGAGCCATGTACGGAGTGTGGAACGCGCCCGCCACCTGGAGGGTGATCACCCGGGCCCTGGCCGGCGGCGACTGCGTGAACTTCTCGAGTGCGGAGCGCGAGCCGGCGGCGACGATCTGGCCGGCCCCGTTGCGGTTGGCCGGGTACAACCCGGCGGCGTCGATGGCGGCGAGGACCTCGATGGGGTCCCCACCGAGCACGGCGCTCATCCCGGTCGGTTCCAGGGCGCAAGCGGCCGCCATCTCGCGGCCGCGCACCGCGGCGAAGGTGATGGCGGACTCCGGCGTCAGGACGCCGGCGAGCGCTGCAGCGCCGATCTCGCCGACGCTGTGGCCGGCGACGACGGTGATCGCCGGTACGACGGGTGGCAGGTGTTCCGCGGCCAGCAGGCTGGCCGCGACCATCAGCGGCTGGGTCATCGCCGTGTCTTTGATCTCCTCCGCGTTGGCCGTGGTGCCGAGGCGAACGAGATCGACCCCGGCCAGCGCGGACCACCAGCGTAGGCGGGCCTCGGTGCCGGGCAGGTCGAGCCAGGGAAGCAGGAAACCGGGCTTCTGCGCACCTTGGCCGGGAGCGAGAACAGCGAGCACAGTACGACTGTCCCGGATGTGGACGCCCCTTTTCGCGGTCCTGGCCGACCAAACCCGACGACGTTCGTTGTGGGATTCCTACAAAGGGTCGACAGCAATCGCCGTGTCACCTTCTGCCACGTAGCGCTCGGCGGTGACCCTCGGTCGCAGCGTTTGCCCAGGTCAGCTCAGCCGATCAGGGCCGGTGCCGACGGGTCCAACCGACCGATCGTCAGCGCGATACGAAGTGCGAACGCATCGCGGGCCGCGAGCGGCGAGAGCCCGGTGATCTCGCCCACACGGCGCAACCGGTACCGGACGGTGTTGGGATGGACGTACAGCGACCGGCCCGCGCTCTCGAGCACACCGCCGGCTGCAAAGAACGCGTCAAGCGTCTCCAGAAGCTCTCCGCCGGAGCGGGCCAGGGCCGCGTACACCTCGTGCCGGAGGATCCGGCGGGCATCCGCATCGCCGGCGAGCGCCCGCTCGGGAAGGAGATCGCCGGCGGCGACCGGCCGCGGTGCGGCTGGCCACGCGGGAGCACAGCGGAACCCGGCCAGCGCCGCCCGGGCGGATTCGGTCGCGTCATCGAGGGCAGGCACGCCCGGCCCGACGACCACCGGACCATCGCCGAAGGCCGCCAGCAGTTTCTCGGTCGCGGCCAGGGGATCCTCGGCCCCGCCCAGCACAAGGACGAGCCGGCTTCCGTGGACCCCGCCGAGCACCTCGACGCCCAGCCGCCGGGCCAGCCGATGGGCCGTATGCAGGACCAGGGCCGCCTCGCCGCCCGGAGACCGGCCGACCGCGACCGCGACCGGCGCCCGCTCGTCCCAGCCCAGGGCCGCGGCCCGGCTGGCCAGTTCGTCCGGGGTGTCGCCGCGCAGCAAGGCGTCCACCAGCAGAGCTTGCAGCCGGGCGTCCCAACTGCCCCGTGACTCGGCCGCGCGGGCATAGACACGCGCCGCGCTGAAGGCGACCTCGCGCGAGAAGCGGAGGATCGCGTCCGTCACGGCCGGCCGCTCGCCGGCCGCGGCGAGCAGCGGAACTTGCTCCTCGACCACGTCGATCGTGACGGATATCAGCTGGACGGTATGGGTGAGGCTGATCGAGCGGGCCAGCGTCCGGGGCGCTGCGTCGAAGATCTCATCCGAGAGCTCGTACGGGCCGCGGCCGCCGCCCTGGCGCATCCACTCCACAAAGGACCGCACGCCGGCCTGGGCTACCAGCATCACCCACGCGCGCTGATCCGCCGGCAGGCCGCGGAACCAGGGCAGCACCTCGTCCATCTTGGCGACGCTCGCGGTCGCCAGGGCACTCGCCGCCCGCTCGATGGCCCGCACGCTCGCGGTCAGATCCGTGGCCGTCACCCGTCCCCTTCCGTCGCGTTGATCCAAGCCTGCCACACGGCCACGCCACCGCGGTCTCGTCCGGCCCGCACGGCGGATTCGTCAGGACGGGTGGACCCGGACACCGCCGACGAAGGTCTGTGCCACGGTGGTCGTCGCGATTTCGTTACATGGCAGCGTGAACGGGTCCCGCTCCAGCACGGCGAGGTCGGCGGTGGCGCCGACCCGGATCGCCCCGGTGTCGTCCAGGCCGTTGGCCCAGGCCGAGCCGGCGGTATACGCGTCGAACGCGGTGGCGAGGTCCAGCCGTTGGTCGGGTAGGAACACCGGGGCGTCGGAGCCAGGGAGGACCCGGTTGACCGCGACATGAATCGCCTGCATCGGGTCCACAGTGGTCACCGGCCAGTCGCTGCCCGCGACCAGACGGGCCCCCGCCCGGCGTAGGGACGCGAACGGGTACTGCCACCGAGTACGGATCGCGCCGAGGAACGGGATGTTCAGCTCGTCCATCTGCGGCTCGTGGGCCGCCCAGTACGCCTGGATGTTCGCCCCCGCGTCAAGCTCGGCGAATCGCGGTACATCGGTGGGGTCGACCACTTGCAGGTGGGCCAGGTGATGACGCAGTCCCCGCGGACCGTTCGCGGTGCGGGCGGCCGCGATGGCGTTCAGGGCCAGCCGAACGGCGCGGTCGCCCAGGGCATGGAAGTGGACCTGGAATCCGGCCGCGTCCAGCGCCGTGACGTAACTGGGGAGATCGTCACTGTCCACAAAGGTCAGTCCCGTGGTATCCAGTTCGTGGGCCGGGTCGCCGCCGCGGCAGGCCGGCGAGCCGCAGCCGTCGAGGTACGGCGAGCTCAGCGCCGCAGTGAAGTTCTCGCAGATCCCGTCGATCATGAGCTTCACTGAGTCGGCTCGGAACCGGAGCAGCCCATCGGCGAGGTTGCGGCGGTGGACCAGTTCGTTGATCTGGTCGACCCCGGCGTCGCGGCGCCACCACAGCGCCGCGCGTACCCGGGCCGTCAGCACGCCGGCCGCGGCCGCGTCTACATAGGACGACAAGACGTCCGGTTGGCCGAGCGAATCGCCGACGATGGCGTCCTGCCATGCCGTGATGCCGTACGAGTGCAGCAACCGCTGTGCCCGTACCAAGGCTGTCCGCAGCTGCGCCGCGGTGGCCGGCGGGATCAGCCGGGCGACCAGGTCGACGGCGGACTCCTGGAGCATGCCGGTCGGCTCGCCGCCGCCGTCCCGCTCGATCCGGCCACCCGGCGGGTCCGCGGTGTCAGCGGTGACGCCGGCGAGCTCAAGGGCTTGGCTGTTCACCCAGGCGCCGTGGTGGTCGCGGTTGTACAGGAGCACGCCACGGTCGCCGACGGACGGATCCAGCAGGTACCGGGTGGGTTGACCGCCAGGAAAGGTTTCGAGCGACCAGCCGCCGCCGGTGATCCAATCCACAGTAGGGTGTTCGCGGGCGTAGCCCGCCACGCGGGCGAGGTAGCCCTCGACCGTCCGCTCCTCGCTCAGGTCGCATTCGCCGAGCTCCACGCCGCCCCAGACGGCGTGGACATGTGCGTCCTGGAAACCGGGTACCAGCCGGCCGCCGTTCAGGTCGATGATCTCGGTCCCGGCACCGGCGAGGTCGAGAACGTCGCCGATGGCCACGATGGTCGAGCCGCGGACCGCCACCGACGGCCGTCCCGGGTGCCCGTGCACCGGGCCGCCGCGGAAGACGAGGTCGGCGCCGCGGCTCACGCGTCCGCGCCGGCGGTCGCCCCTGGGCGGACTTCGTCGCGGACCACACGTAACAGGTCAAGCAGGGTCCGCAGCTGGTCGGCACTGAAACGCCCGGTGAGCCACCGCTCGATCAGCTCGAGATGCCCGGGCAGGACGGCATCGAGCCGGTCGACGCCGGCCGGCGTGAGGTGCGCGAAGGCACCCCGCCGGTCGGTGGGGCACGCCCTGCGTTCGACCAGCCCATCGCGCTCCAGCCGGTCCACCACGCGCGTGATGCCGCTCGTGGTCAACTGGGTTTGTGCGGCCAGGTCGCTCATCCGCAAGGATCCGCCGTTGGTGCGACCGAGCCGGAGTAGGACCTCGAACTCGGCCGGGGAGAGATCGTGCTCGGCGAACTGTGCGGTGAGCAGCGTGTGGAGCCCCGCAACCGTCTCGGCGAGCAGCCCCATGGCGGTGATCCTGGGGTCGGCGTAGCGGGCGGCGTCGTGTGCCTGCGCTACCGGCTCTGCGTGCTGTGTCACACGCTCATTGTATCCATAGTTGACGAGGGAATTTTTGTTATGCGTATAGTTGTTGCCGCAACTGAATGGCACCCGCCATGTCGCACAGGAGGACATATGAGCACGCCAGTCCAGACCCGCACGGTCGAGGGCATCAGCATCCCGCAGCCCGGGGCGTTCGCGCTCGACCCGTACCACACCACGGTGGGCTTCGTGGCCCGGCACCTGATGGTGAGCAAGGTACGTGGGTCATTTACCGAGGTCAGCGGCGCGATCACGATCGCGGAGAACCCTCTCGACTCCTCGGTACAGGCAACCATGAAGGCCGACAGCATCACGACCGGAGCCCCGGACCGTGACAACCACCTGCGCAGCACCGACTTTCTCGACACGCAGACCTACCCGGAGCTGACCTTCCGCAGCACGGGCGTGAAGAACCTTTCCGGCAGCGAGTTCGTGCTCGCCGGTGACCTCACGATCCGCGACGTGACCAGGCCGGTCGAGCTCAAGGTCGAGTTCGACGGCCTCACGACCAACCCGTGGGGCAAGGAGGTCGTCGTCTTCACCGCCACGACCGAGATCGACCGCGAGGAGTTCGGGATCACCTGGAACAAGTCGTTGGAGACAGGCGGCGTGCTGGTCGGTAAGACGGTCAAGATCGAGATCGTGGCCGAGGCCGTCCGGCAGGACTGACCCCCTGCTCGCTGACGCCGTGTCAACGGGGGCACCCTCATTGCGCGAAAGCGTCAACAGGGTGCCCCTGCTCGCCGGCGCTGGCGCTGGCCGGCGCAAGGTCAACGGGTGCCGAGCCTCGCGAGCGCGGCCCGCAGCCGGGCCGAGGTGCGCTCCCGTCCCAGCACCTCCAGCGACTCGAAGAGAGGAAGGCCGACCGATCGACCGGTGACCGCTACCCGGACCGGGGCCTGGGCCTTGCCCAGCTTGACCCCGCGCTCGGCCCCGACAGCCTCCAATGTGGACTTGAGCTTCTCGGCGCGCCAGTCCGGAATCGTCTCGAACTCGGCCAGGGCGGCGGCGAGGATGCCGGCCGCGTCCTCCGTCATCGCCCTGTCCCACGATGCCTGGTCCACGGCCGGCTCGTCCCGGAAGAGAAAGTCCACATAGGACACGATCTCGGAGAGCACGGACACCCGGGTCTGGGCCAGCGGGGCGACCGCGGCGAAGGCTGACGGGTCGTATTGGTCGGGCCGCCACGGAGCCACTCGTACGCCCCGGATCTCACCGGTCAGCCAGGGCTGGCACGCGTCGATGAACTCGGCCGGCTCCAGAGCCCGGATGTACTCACCGTTGAACGCCCTGAGCTTCTTCTCGTCGAAGTACGCGGGTGAGGGGTTGACCTGCTCGAGCCGGAACTCCTCCTCGATGACCGACCACGGCACGATCTCCCGGTCTCCCGACGGCGCCCACCCGAGCAGCATCAGGTAGTTGCGCATGGCGTCGGCTAGATAGCCGTCGTCGCGGAAGTCCTCAAGGGCCGTCTTGTCGCGACGTTTCGAGAGCTTCTGACGCTTCTCGTTGACGACCCACGGCAGGTGGGCCCAGACCGGCGGCGGCTTCCCCAGCGCCTCCCACAGCATTTGCTGCCTCGGGGTGTTCGGCAGGTGCTCCTCGGCGCGTATCACATGCGTGATCTTCATGGCGATGTCGTCGACGGCGTTGGCCAATAGGAACACCGCTGATCCGTCGGCCCGGGCGATCACGAAGTCCTCGATCAGGTCGTTGGCGAACGTCGGCTCGCCCCGGATCAGGTCGACCACCTTGGTTTCGCCCTCGTCGGGCGTACGGAATCTGAGTGCGCGGTTCGGCCCGGGACCAAGCCCACGATCGCGGCAGAAGCCGTCGTACCCGCGTACGGGCCCTCTCGTAACCTCGGTGCGAGCCTCGTGGCGCCGGGCGACATCCTCCGGGGTGCAGTCGCAGTAGTACGCGTCACCGTTGGCGTACAGCCGCTCGGCGGCCTCCCGGTGCGCCTCGGCGTACTCGGACTGGAAATGCGGACCCTCGTAGGTTCCCCGGACGATTCCGATCCAGTCCAGCGCGGAGAGGATTCCCTCCGTCCACTCCGGTCGGTTACGGGACGCGTCCGTGTCCTCGATCCGCAACACGAACGTACCGCCGTGCTGTTTGGCGTAGATCCAGTTCATCAGGGCGGATCGGGCGCCGCCCACGTGGAACTGCCCGGTCGGAGATGGCGCAAATCGCACGCGTACCGTCACGGATCCAGCCTAGGGCGGGCGCCGGCGGAGCCGGCAACCAGGTTTAGTTGGCGGGCAAAACTCGTAAAGCGGGCGGATAGCTGTTGGACGCGCGTCGCCGGGACCTACGTTTTCAGGTTCGACCGATACTGTTGTACCGCCTCGACGTGATCGCACGTCCGGGCAGTCATCAGGTCACGCGACAAGACCCCTCCTCGTGTGGCGGTCCTGTGGCGGGATACACCGGGAGGAGTCCCCCCATGGCCCGGCTGTCTCGGCCGATGCTGGCCCGCCCGCCGGCAGGCGCCCGCCGGTGGCGCGCATGGCGCGTGGCCGGGCTGGTCGGCGCGGTCGTCGCAGTGATCGCGACCGCCGCCTGTAGCGGACAGGGCGCGGCGTGGCACGACCCAGGTGCGCCGATCACCACCGGAGACGGCAGTACGGCGGTTCTTACTCTTGCCCCGGCCGCGGACGTCAAGAACTTCTCGCCGGTCGACCCGGTCACGGCCACCATCGCCGGCGGGACCATCACCTCGGCGACACTGACCAATGCCACCGGCAAGCACGTCAAAGGTGAGCTCAACGCCGACAAGACAACCTGGACCAACGCCGAGGAGTTGGGCTACAACAAGACGTACACATTCACGGTCACGGGGACCGGTGCCGACGGCAAGGATGTCACCCAGACCGAAACCTTCACGACCGTCAAACCCAACAACCTCACGCTGCCGTACCTTCGGGCCAACGTCACGACGCTGCTCGACCACGGCACGTTCGGGGTGGGTCAGCCGATCGTGGTGTGGTTTGACGAACCCATTCCGGACAAGGCGACCGCTGAACGCAACCTGATCGTCACCACCGACCCGCCCGGCATCGTGGGCGGGTGGTACTGGATGGACGACCACGAGGTCCACTGGCGGCCGAAGGTGTACTGGCCGTCCGGAACCAAGGTTCAGGTGGAGGCGAAGGTCTACGGCCGGAACCTGGGCAACGGACTTTACGGCCAGGAGGACCGCTCCGCATCGTTCACGATCGGCCCGTCCAGGATCGCGGTTGCCGACGCCATCACCAAGCACATGAAGATCTACATCGACGGCAAGCAGGTGACCCGGATCAACGGTCACGACGTGACGGTCGGTATTCCGGTGAGCATGGGCAAGGGCGGCACCGAGACGACCCCGACCGGCGCGGTCGTCGACTTCACGACGAACAGCGGTCCCCATGTCGTGACGCAGAAGTACGAGAAGATCCAGATGAAGTCGGCGACGTTCGGCATCACCGACAAGCACGATCCGAACTACTACGACGCCACCGTGTACAAGGCGGTCCGGATCACCAACGACGGCGAGTTCGTCCATCTGGCCGACTGGAACATCCCGATCCAGGGATACCTGAACACGTCGCATGGCTGCATCAACGTCGGGCCGACGTACATCTACTGGTTCTACGACACCTTCGGTGCCGGCGACATCGTCAACGTGACCGGCACCAACCGGCACCTCGACAAGCGCAATGGGCTTGGCGATTGGGTCGTCTCCTGGGCCGACTGGCTCAAAGGCAGCGCCCTCGCCTAGGCGTGCCGGAATCTCCGTACAAAGCTGCAGTCCAGATCCTGTTGGAAATTCTGGTTTCCCCTAGGCCCAAGTCACTCTCGGGGAATGCCTCGGCGGCGGAAGCGATCTCTGGGGTTGACGCGATCGTGGTCGTAGCCCTCACCGCACGCCGCGCTGCTAGCCTTTGCGCGTGCGTTGGGCCGCGTTCGGTACCTATGATCAGAGCCGGCATCCGCGGGTCGCAGTCCTGATCGAAGGTCTACGCGCGAGCGGCGACGACGTGGTTGAGGTCAACGTGCCGTTGGGGCTCGACACCGCAGATCGGGTACGGATGTTGCGTGAGCCGTGGCGGCTGCCGGTCCTCGGGCTGAAGGTGCTGCGCTGTTGGACGCTCCTGGCGCGTCGCTCCCGCGCGCTGGGCCCGGTGGACGGCGTGCTCGTGGGTTACCTCGGGCATTTCGATGTCCGGCTGGCGCGGCGACTGTTCCGGCGGACGGCGATCGTCCTCGACCACCTCGTCTCGGCTACCGGCACCGCCCAGGACCGCGGTCTCGCCAGCCCGAGCGGACTCAAGTACCGCCTCCTGGCGGCCATCGACTCGGGCGCGCTGCGGTCGGCTGACCTCATCCTGGTCGATACGGTCGAGCACGAGGCGGCGCTGCCGGATGACCTTAGAGTGCGGGCCGTCCTGGTTCCGGTCGGGGCGACTGCGTCCTGGTTCGCCCAGGGATCCTCCCGTACGCCGCGACCGGCGCAACGCGCGCTGAGAGTGATCTTCGCGGGCGTGTTCACCCCGCTGCATGGCGCCCGGATCATCGGCGAGGCCCTGGCGAGGCTCGCCGATGAGGAGATCGACGTGACGATGGTCGGCTCCGGCCAGGATCTGGCCGCGTGCCGTGCGGCCGCGGCCGGCAACCCGCGGGTGACCTGGATCGACTGGGTCCAACCCGCCGATTTGCCCGCGCTAACCGCGACCATGGACGTGAACCTCGGCATCTTCGGGATCACCCCGAAGGCGATGAACGTCGTCCCGACCAAGGTGTTCCAAGGCGCGGCCGCGGGATGCGCGGTGGTCACCTCCGATACGTCGCCACAGCGTGAGGCGTTCGGCGACGCCGCGGTGTACGTACCGGCGGGTGACCCGGCCGCTTTGGCGGACGCACTGCGCCGGCTTGCCCACGACCCGGCGGAGGTGAGTCGCCGTGCAGCCGCGGCACATGCGGTCGCCTGCGAACGGTACCGGCCGGTCGCGGTCGTGGCGCCGATGCGCGACCGGTTCGTCGCGATGGTTCAGCCGGCCAAGGCACTGCGGTGATGACCGCCCCGCCACTCGCGCCGCAGGGCCGGCTGCGGTGGTATGTCGTGCGCAGGCTCGTCCGGCGGCTGGGCCCGAGCAGCATCCTCGAGATTGGATGCGGCCTGGGCGGGGTCGGGGCACGTCTGGCCACCATGGCCGGGTACACGGCGGCCGAGCCTGACGAGCAGTCGTGGTCGGTAGCGCACGGGCGGATCGCCCCGCTGGGTGGCGAGGTGGTCCACGGCAACCATGACGTGCTCGCCGACGACCGGACGTTCGACCTGGTCTGCGCGTTCGAGGTGCTCGAGCACATCGAGGACGACGCCGCGGCGATGCGGGACTGGCTCGCGAAGGTCCGTCCGGGCGGTCACCTTCTGCTCTCCGTACCGGCGGACCAAGCCAGGTTCGGCCCGGCGGACACGTTGGTCGGCCACCACCGGCGGTACGGGCCGGTCGACCTGAGGGACCGGCTCGCCGCCGCCGGGGCGGTCGACATCGACATACGTCGTTACGGCTGGCCGCTCGGGTTTCTGCTGGAGAGCGTCCGCAACCGGATGGCGACCCGTCGGATGCCCGGTGCATTGACCAGCGCGGAGGAGCGGACCCGCACCTCGGGCCGGACGTTCCAACCGCGGGCGGCGCTTGCTGGCACGGTCATCCAGCTCGGTGTGGCCCCCTTTGCCCTGCTGCAGGATCTGCGTCCGAATGCGGGCCCCGGCCTGATCGCGCTGGCCCGCCGGCCCGACGGAGCACCACATACTGAACGGTCGCCATCGTCAAATCGACCACGGTGAGGATCGCTCGGGAGAGGAGTGCGACGACCAGGGCGGCCGGGGTCGGTACGACGGTGGCGAGGACCAGGGTGAGCGCAGCCTCACGCACTCCCGCGCCGGCCGGTAGACCGACTGCGAGCTGCCCCAGGCTGTATGCGAGTGCATACCCGCCGATCGCCACCGGAAGCGAGCGAAGCGGCGGCGCGCCGAGGCCGATCAGGAGTATCCACGCTTGAAGTCCGAGCAGAACCCAGATCAGTGCCTGCAGCCCGGCGACCGCGCCGAGGCCGGCCCAGGACGGGGTACGTGGCAGCGGCTCACGTCGGATCAGACGAAGGCCCAGGTTGAGCCCCGAGCCGAGCACGCGCGGGTGTAGCGCCACGAGGAAGAGCGGGATCACCAGCAGGATCCACCAGTAGTGCCGCAATGCAGTGCCGCCGGTCAGGGCGAGCATGACCGCGGCGAGGGAGAGGCCCGACGTGATCGTGACCGCGATGGCGAGCACACCGACGGTCACATTGGTGCGCTTGGCGATGGCGTGGCCGCGGCTGAGCTCGATCTGAGTGATGATCGACCAAACCGAGCCGGGTACGTACTTGCCGAGCTGGCTCGGGTAGAAGATCCGCGCCGCCTCGGCCAGGCTCAGCCGATGGCCCAGGTCGGCCATCAGTGCCCGCCAGACCAGCAGGGCCACTGCCATGGCCAGGTATCCGGGGACGAACGCGAGCACGACGGCCCATCCGGAGAGTTCGCGCAGCGCCTGGGACACCGCGGACCAGTTACCGGCGACGGCCCAGATCGCGAATCCGACGAGAAGGACGATCAGGCCGCGCCGGACCCAGGGCAGCAATCCCCGCGGCGAGGTGGCGGTCACGGCCCGCGCCACGACATCCGTGTCGGTCAATCCGACCTCGACCGGACGATCAGGTCGGCCAGCAGCGCAACCGAGGCGATGATGAGCCCGGTGACGATGAGCAGCATGGCGTTCGTGGTCACCCGGAACGAGTACCGGATCATGTCGACGACGGCCTTGATCGAACCCAGCCCGAACAAAAAGATCGCCAGCGGCATCAATACCTTGATCGGGTTGAAGTACATGACCATCCGCAGCACCTGCAGGATGTACCGGTACGCGTCGCGGGCGAAGTGAAATTTCGAGGTGCCTTCCCGCTTGGCGTACTCGATCGGCAGGTAGTCCACCGTGTGCTGATTCGACAGGAACGACATCGTGATCGTGGTGACGCAGCTGAACCCGGGCGGAAGCAGGCGGAGGTAGGGGAGCGAGATGTCACGCCGGAACGCCCGCAGACCCGAGTTGAGGTCCGGGATCCTGGTGCCGGCGAGTGTCTCGGCGATCTTGCGGATGGTCCATTTCGCTGGCACCCGGAGGAGCTTGAGCGTCCCCTGCTCACTGGTCCGGGCCCCGACCACCTGGTCCACGTGCGGGCGATCGATCAAGTACTGGACGAACTCCGGGATGCGCTCGTTGGGGTACGTCATGTCGGCGTCGGTCCAGACGACGATGCGGCCTCGCGCGCTGCTGGTACCGATCCGCCGGGCTGTCCCGGAGCCGCCGTTGCGGCCGAACGCGACCAGCCGCATCCGCGGGAAGCTCTGCTGCGCCTCGCGCAGCACGGCCAGGGTGTCGTCGGTGGACTTGTCGTCGATGACCAGCAGTTCGTAGCTGTACGGGCTGGCGTCCATCGCCGCCGTGATGCGCTCGAGTTCCTTGCGTACATGGTCCTGCTCGTTGTAGCAGGGCAGCACGACCGTGACGTCGAGCTGGTCTGCCCGCTCCTGGGCGCCTTCGAGCTGCTGCGCGTACATGTCGACAGTCACCGGCTCGGGCCTGCCGGCCCTGCGATGCTCACTCGCTGTCGGCTCGCTCATGGGTGGCCGGGACCTCCGATGTGTCGTGCCGCCGTACGGAACGTGGCCCGCGGCCCGTTCGTGCGCCGGCGGGCCAGTCGAGAGTCGACTATGAGCAGAGCGGCGGCGGTCAGGAGCGCCAGGGCGCTGAGCCAGGTCCCCAGACCGCGGTAAGGGGCATCGTAACGCAGCTCAACCCGGTGCTCGCCGGCACCGACCGGGACGGCGACCACTGCCTCGTCAGCGGCCACAAGCGGCGCCGGCCGGCCGTCGACGCTCGCCGACCAGCCCTGCTGGAGTGCGTCTGCGACGACGAGGTACCCGGAGCCGGCGGCGCTGACCGTCGCCTCTATGCGGTCGTTTCCATCAGTTTCGACCCTGACGGTGCCGGGGCGGCCTGCAGCCAGCGGCCCGGGGCCGTCCAGCACGACCTGGTCCGGAGCGAGGGCGCCCGACGCGAGCAGGGCGACGCGGGCAGCCTGATCGGGCTGGACCACGGCCCGGGCCGCCCACCGGATGCGGAGCAGGGCGTTGATCCGTTCGTAGATGATGGCCGAACCGGCGTACACCAGCCGCAGCCCGTCGGGCAGGGGGCTTACCGAACCGATGGCGACCGGGCCTCCGGTGCCGTTGCCGGCGACCGCCAGCGGGACCCGTGCGTGCAGGGTGATCGTGGCCGTCAGGTGTGTTCCGGCCGGGATTGCCTCGCCGGCGACCGGCACGTAGAAGACCACGCCGGGAAATAGTTCGGTGGCCAGTCGCCGACCGGTGGCGAGCCGCACTCCGTGTGCGTCGGTCACGGAGACGCTTACCGATGCGTCGGCGGGCAGTCCGCCGGTGACCGGGAGGATCCCCACCGCGCGAAGTGGCCCCGGCGTCGGGACCGGCGCCGTAACCGAGCCCCCTGGAGTAAGGGTGATCGCGGCGGCTGAAGCCGAGGGCGGGTGCGGCGCGCCGAAGACGGGGCCGCGTGGCGAGGTGATGAAGTAACGCCCGGCCAACCGGTCGAGCACCGGACTGGTAGCCACGGCCGCGGAGGTCGGGAACAGGATGTGCGTCGCGAGCGGGACGGGATTCTCCGGCATCGCCCGCAGGAGCGCGGCGAGCCGGGCATTCATGAACGCGTGCCCCTGCAAGCCCCGTAGGTGCAGCGGGACGTCGCCGCCCATCGGCATCGCCTGGGCCGACCCGGCGAACCGTTCGTGGTCGAGGTGGGCCGCCAGATAACGCTGCACGTCCGTGGCCGGGTAGAAGGTCGACCGGTCCGGTCGCGGCCAGTACGGCCCGACGAACGCGAGCCCCTGCCCGATGACCAGGGCCAGCAGCACGCCCGCCGCCACCGACCGGATCGCCGTGCCCTGGCCGGCCCGGCGACGGCGCCGCCACAGCAGCACACTCGCCGCGGCGACGGCGACGGCGAGCAGCACCACCCCGACGAGCAGTTGGCGGTTGGCGAAGGCGACGTGGCTGGTGACGTTCGCGGGCGTACCGGCGGCGTCGGCACGGGCGCTGGTCGTCCGGGCCAGGATGACGAGCCAGACGGTGACCCCGATGGCCGCGACGGCCACGGCGATCGCCGCCGCGTGGGTTCGCCACCACGCCCGCCAGGTCGCGGTCCGGGCCCGTGGGCGCAGCAGCAGATCGAAGCCGACCGCGGCCAGCACCGCGAGCAGGAAGCCCAGAACGCTGCGGGCTCGGCCGATGAAGTTGCTGGAGAAGATCGGCAGGTGCTCCACGAGCGCGAGGGGACCGCCGACGTAGATCAGCAGCAGCCAGGCAGCCGCGGCGCTCACGACCGTGATCCAGGCCGCTCGGGGCAGCAGGGTCCGGCCGGCCCGTACGGTGGCGAGTGCCACCACGATGAGGACCAGCGCGGCAGCGCCCACATAGGACGAGGCCTCCACGATGTTCGCGTCCTGGGACCAGATCGGGTCGCTCGAGTCGGGGGAGACGCCGCCGTACACCCACGGGGCGAAGCTGGAGGCGAGGTCGGCCGGGCTGAGGTGCTGGCCGGTCTGGCCGCGGCCCTCGATCAGCCAGGACGAGTAGAACGCGCGGAACGGGAGAAGCTGAACCGCGGCAATTGCGAGCCCTCCCACGACGGCGGCACCGGCGGCTAAGATCACGGCGAGGGCTCGGTGGCGGCGCAAACGGTGCTCGGCGAGGCTCCGCGCCAACGCGTACGCGCCCGCGGTGAGCAACGTGAACGCGGTGACGGCCGGGAACCCGCCCAGGAGCATGACGCCGACCGCGGCAGCGAGGAGAACCGCATCGGTAACCCGACGGCGCTGGATCAACCGCTCCAACGCCCAGAAGACCCACGGGATCACGGCGGCCACCCGGGTCTGTGGCCAGTTCGTCCACACGACCATGAAGGCCGAGCTGGCGAATACCGTGCCGCCGAATAGTGCGGCCGGGGGACGAAGGCGCAGGCGCCGGAGGAAGAAGTAGCAGCCCGCCATCGCGACCACCGTCTCCAACAGCTTCTGGTACGCCGGCGCGAGCCAGCCGGGCAGCACCCAGAACGGCAGGGCCAATGGAGAGAACACCCCGCTGTTCGGGATCGCGCTCAACGGACTACCGCCGGAGATGTAGGGGTTCCAGAACGCCACCGAACCATCCCGTATGGACTGTCCAAAGAGGATTTCTGACGGTAGCTCGGCGTTGTATGTGTCGTCCAGGAAACCGTTGCTGATCCGCGTACCGGCGAAGCCGGCGTCGACGTACGGGCTACGGGCAACGAGCTGGTCGGTCGCGGCGAAGACGCCGTGGCCCAGCAGCGGCGAGCCGATGCCGACGAGTGCGAACACCGCGGCCGCGACGAGTGCGACCGAGGTCAGGGGCGACAGAGTTAGACGAATGCGTCGGGGGGTCCGCTGGCGTGGCAGCCTCACCCGGGGCGCACCTCCACAGTGGGACCCGCCGCCCTGGGCCGCGCGAGCGCAGCGAGCGCCAACGATTTCAGGTGTCGCCTCCGGTCTCGCCGACCGGGGCGGCGGTCACATCGTCGATCGCGTACGTCTTCGCCGCCTCAGCCGCCAGTCTGGGCTCGACCGCCCCGGTCAGCGCGAGCTGCCGTAGGGTCGCGACGACGATGGTCTCCGCGTCGACATGGAAGTGGCGGCGCAACGCGTGCCGGGTGTCCGACATGCCGAACCCGTCGGTACCGAGAGATGTGTACGGACCGGGTACCCAACGGGAGATCAGGTCCGGCACGGCCCGCATGAAGTCCGACACCGCGATCACCGGTACATCGGTCTCGGGCAGAGCCCTTGTCACGTACGGAACGTGTGGCTCGGCATCGGAGTGCATGAGGTTCCACTCCTCGCAGGTGACCGCGTCCCGGCGCAGCTCGGTCCATGACGTGGCCGACCACACGTCGGCGGCGACTCCCCAGTCCTGCGCCAGGAGGTGTTGCGCCTTGAGCGCCCACTGCATGCCCGTACCGGAGGCGAGGATGTTGGCCCGCGGAGCGGGCTCGCCCTCCTCCACCCGGTGTGCCCCGCTGCCCTCTGTGGACGGTGCCGGTGCGTAACGGTAGAGCCCCTTGAGCAGACCGTCGACATCGACATTGTCCGGCTGGGCCGGCTGGTGGATCGGTTCGTTGTAGACGGTCAGGTAGTAGAAGATGTCCTCCGGCTGCTTCCCGTACATGCGGTGCAGCGCGTTCTCGGTGATGTGGGCCAACTCGTAGGCGAAGGCCGGGTCATAAGCCACGACGGCCGGGTTGGTCGCCGCGATCAGGTGCGAATGGCCGTCCTCGTGCTGCAGACCCTCACCGTTCAACGTGGTGCGTCCGGCCGTCGCTCCGAGCAGGAACCCCCGCGCCATCTGGTCGGCGGCGGCCCACAGTCCGTCGGCGGTGCGCTGGAAACCGAACATCGAGTAGAAGATGTAGATCGGGATCATCGGCACGCCATGCGTCGCGTACGCCGACCCCGCCGCGGTGAACGATGCGACCGAACCGGCCTCGTTGATGCCCTCGTGCAGGATCTGACCGGTCGTCGACTCGCGGTAGGAGAGGAAGAGCTCGCGGTCGACCGGCGTGTACTGCTGACCATGCGGCGAGTAGATCTTCGCCGTCGGGAAGAGCGAGTCCATGCCGAACGTCCGAGCCTCGTCCGGAATGATCGGCACGAAGTGCTGGCCGAACTCCTTGTCCTTCATCAGGTCCTTGAGCAGCCGTACGAAGGCCATCGTCGTGGCGACCTTCTGCTTACCCGTGCCGCGCTTGACGCCATCGAAGGCCGTCGACGCGGGGATCGGCAACCGGGTGTGCCTGGCCCGTCGCTCGGGGATCGGGCCGCCGAGAGCCTTCCGGCGCTGATGCACGTACTGCATCTCGTCCGAGTTCGGCGGGGGCAGGAAGTACGGCGGCTGGTACGGGTCGGCCTCGAGGGCGGAGTCGGGGATATCGAGGTAGAGCCGGTCCCGGAACGCCTTCAGGTCAGCGAGGGTCAACTTCTTCATCTGGTGCGTGGCGTTGCGACCTTCGAAGCTCGACCCGAGCGTCCACCCCTTGATGGTCTTGGCCAGGATGACCGTCGGCTGTCCGGTGTGCTCGGTTGCCGCCTTGTACGCGGCGTACAGCTTGCGGTAGTCGTGGCCCCCACGCTTGAGGTTCCAGATCTCGTCGTCGGTCATGCCCTCGACCATCCTGCGGGTGCGCGGGTCGCGGCCGAAGAAGTGCTCCCGCACGTACGCGCCGGACTCGGCCTTGTACGTCTGGTAGTCGCCGTCCGGTGTGATGTTCATCAGGTTCACCAGTGCGCCATCGGTGTCCGCGGCGAGCAACGGATCCCATTCCCGGCCCCAGATCACCTTGATGACGTTCCAACCCGCCCCCCGGAAGAACGCCTCCAGCTCCTGGATGATCTTGCCGTTGCCGCGTACCGGACCGTCCAGCCGCTGCAGGTTGCAGTTGATGACGAAGGTGAGGTTGTCCAGTTCTTCGCGGGCAGCCAGGCCGATGGCGCCGACCGTCTCGGGTTCGTCCATCTCACCGTCGCCGAGGAACGCCCAGACGCGCTGCTCGCTGGTGTCCTTCAGGCCGCGATGATGCAGGTACCGGTTGAACCGCGCCTGGAAGATGGCGTTCAGGCCGCCGAGTCCCATCGAGACGGTCGGGAACTCCCAGAAGTCCGGCATCAGCCGCGGGTGGGGGTACGAGGGCAGGCCGCCGCCCTTCCCGGCGTGGGAGAGCTCCTGGCGGAATCCGTCCAACTGGGCCTCGGTCAGGCGCCCCTCCATGAACGCCCGGGCGTACATCCCGGGCGAAGCGTGGCCCTGGAAGTAGATCTGGTCGCCGCCGCCGGGGTGGTTTCGACCCTGGAAGAAGTGGTTGAAGCCGACCTCATACAGGCTGGCGCTACTGGCGTACGTGGAGATGTGTCCGCCCGCGCCGATGCCCGGCCGTTGCGCCCGGTGGACCATGATCGCCGCGTTCCACCGGATATACGCCCGGATCCGCCGTTCCAGGAACTCGTCGCCGGGGAACCACGGCTCCCGCTCGGGCGGGATCGTGTTGATGTAGTCCGTCGTCGTCAGCGGCGGCACTCCGACCTGTCGCTCGCGGGCCCGTTCCAGCAGGCGGAGCATGACGTAGCGGGCGCGCTGGCGGCCGCGCTCGTCAATGACGCCGTCCAGGGAGTCGATCCACTCGAGGGTCTCCTCCGGGTCGATATCGGGCAGCTGGCTCGGCAGACCATCGCTGATCACCGGGCGCTTGCGTACGGTGGCCACTGTTGTTCCTTAGCGGGAGGACTCCGGGGTCGCCAGAGTGCGTTCAAGGACTGTTTCCTCGACTGCCATCCTGCCCCGCGCTCGCCCCTTCCGTCACGCCAACCCGGTCCGAACGCGACCCGCGACACGTACCCGTGGGTAGCCCGCCCCGGCGGGTGCGACACTGGCCGATGTGGAGTCCGAAGTGGTGGTGGTACGGACGGGGTCACGTGCGACCGTCGTCGACATCACGGCAGAGGCGGCCTCGTTCGTGGCCGGCCGCGGTGACGGCCTGTTGCATGTCTTCGCTCCGCATGCCACCGCCGGGCTGGCCATCATCGAGACGGGCGCAGGTTCCGAGACCGACCTGATGCGAACTCTCGACGAGGTCCTGCCGGCCGATGATCGTTGGCGGCACCGGCATGGCACCCCCGGGCACGGGCGTGACCATGTCCTTCCCGCGCTCGTCGCCCCGTACGCCACCCTGCCGGTGGTGGGTGGGCGAATCGCGCTCGGGACCTGGCAATCGATCTGCCTGGTCGACCCGAACGGGGACAACCCCACCCGCCAGGTCCGCTTCAGCTTCCTCCCTGGCTGACCGGTCGAGGCTGTTCGTACGGACGCCGGCTTACCCGCATGTCATCGCTGAGCCGTCCGGGCAAACGGGGCTGGTGGGGTCGGCGGCCATAATGGGTCAGGTGACGACCCCCGAGCAGCTGGACGGCCATTTCCGCGCCGCGGTCGACGCACTCCCAGCCCCGCAGCTCGCCGCCGAAACCCTACGCGCGCCGCTGCGTGAGGGTCGGGCACTCAACCGTCGGCTCGCACTGGAGCTTTTCGAAGCGCAGCTGACGAGCCGTCACCTCGACCTGGCGGCTCGCTGGCTGCGGGGGTTCGGCGAGGGCTTCCATACGATCGGGTCCTCCGGTCACGAGGGGAACGCGGCGTTGGCGGCGGCGACCCGCACGGATGACCCTGCTCTGCTTCACTACCGGTCCGGAGCGTTCTACTGCGCCCGCGCGATGCGCGCGGAGGTCGGTGGCATGGATCCGGTACGCGACGTCATGCGCGGCGTGGTCGCGGCGGCGACAGAGCCGATCGCGGGCGGGCGGCACAAGGTGTTCGGTCACCCACAGCTGAACATCATCCCGACCACGTCGACGATCGCCTCCCACCTGCCCCGCGCGGTCGGGCTCGGCTTCGCGCTCGACCACCTCGGAGTGCGCCGGCGGCATTCACCCGGAGCACGGGTCGGATCCCGCCGCACACCATTGGCGGACATCGCGTGGCCGGAGGACGCCATCGTGCTCTGTTCGTTCGGGGACGCCTCGGTGAACCACGCTGTAGCCAGAGCCGCGTTCAACACGGCCGGCTGGCTTCTGCGTACCGGGGGCAAGGTTCCGGTGCTCTTCGTCTGCGAGGACAACGGAATCGGAATCAGTGTCCGGTCACCGGAGGGCTGGGTCGCCTCGTCGTTGCAGTCGTTGCCCGGGCTCCACTACCTCACCGCGAACGGATGCGATCTGACCGAGGTCTACGACTCGGCGATCGAGGCCGCGACGTACGTACGGAAGCGGCGTCAGCCCGCGATCCTGCACCTGCGGGTGGTTCGGCTGATGGGGCACGCCGGAGCAGACGCCGAGGTGGGGTACCGCTCACCGGCCGAGATCGCGGCCGACCTCGACCGCGACCCGCTGGTGATCACCGCCGCCCAGTTGGTCGCGGCCGGCGTCCTGACCGCGGCCGAGGTGCTGGCGCGGTATGACGAGGTCGGCTGGCAGGTCCGCCGCACGGCGGAGGAGGTCGTCGGTGAGCCCAAGCTCGCCTCGGCGAACGAGGTGATGGCTCCACTCGTCACCCGTCGACCGGTCCGGGTTGCGCGGGCGGTCAGCGACGCCGCCGACGCCGCGGCTGGTCCCGTACACCGCACCCGTGCGGATGCCTTCGGCGGGAAACTGCCCGAGAAGGCCGGGCCGCTCACACTCGCGCAGACGATCAACGCCGCGGTCACCGACGCGCTGTCGACCAACCCCGCGGTGACCGTCTTCGGCGAGGACGTGGCGGCAAAGGGCGGAGTGTACGGCGTGACGAAGGGGTTGCTGGAACGGTTCGGCGCCGCACGCGTTTTCGACACGCTGCTCGACGAGACGTCCATCCTCGGCCTCGCTCTGGGCGCCGGCATGGCCGGAGCCGTGCCCGTACCCGAGATCCAGTACCTCGCGTACCTGCACAACGCCGAGGACCAACTACGCGGGGAGGCCGGCTCGATGCAGTTCTTCTCCCAGGGCGCCTACCGCAATCCGATGGTCGTCCGAGTGGCCGGGCTCTCGTATCAGGAAGGGTTCGGCGGACACTTCCATAACGACAATTCGGTGGCTGTGCTCCGCGACATCCCCGGGCTGGTCCTCGCTGTACCGTCGCGTGCTGCCGAGGCGGCGCCGATGCTTCGTACCTGTCTCGCCGCCGCCGAGGTCGACGGCAGCGTGTGCGTTTTTCTTGAGCCGATTGCGCTCTACCACACCCGCGATCTCTACGCCGGCGGCGACAACGGGTGGCTCGCGTCGTACCCGCCGCCGGAGGAGTGGGCGCGCGAGCACGTCACCCTCGGCCGGGCGCGTGTCCACGGCGACGGCGAACACCTGACGATTCTCACTTTCGGCAACGGCGTGAGGATGTCGCTGCGGGTGGCCGGACGCCTCGCGGACGAGGGAATCGGGGCACGGGTGGTAGACCTGCGCTGGCTCTCGCCACTGCCGGTCGCCGACATCGTGCGTGAGGCGAGCCTGACGGGACGGGTGCTGGTGGTCGACGAGACACGCCGCAGTGGTGGCGTGGGCGAGGGAGTGCTCGCGGCGCTGGTCGACGCCGGCTACGTCGGAAGCGTCCGCCGCGTCGCCTCGGCCGACTCATACGTCCCACTGGGTAACGCCGCCCAGCTCATCCTCGTCTCCGAGGGCGCGATCGAGGCGGGCGCCCGCTCCCTTCTCGGTGCGTGAGGCCGTATCTTCACAGGTATCCGGTGTGCCCCTTGCACGTGGCGCTCCGGGTGTGTGGACTACCGCTATCGCCCGTACGGCGCGAGCGATTGGACAAGGAGGGCACTCAGCTGTGAGCGCGAGCGCGGGCCAGGCCGACGGCGTACGCAGCCTGGCGGATCGGCTCGGCATCGAATCG
>JBKPDY010000104.1:0-30109 GCA_046728155.1 Actinomycetota bacterium | reverse complement strand
CTGACGGCCGCGGTCACGGCGACCGGTATCTCCCGGCTGGACAGGTCGAGTCGGTGCAGCTTCTGAACGACTGGCACGACGAAAACGGCGGCACCCATTACCACCTTCTGCCCCGACAGGTCAATCACCGAGCTGCCGTCGGCGGCACGGATGGCCCGGCCCTTGCGACCGGTCACGATGAACGCCTCGTTCGGTCCCGCCACGCTGATTCTGGACAGGAGGAAGCTGGAGATCAACAGAATTAGTAGGGCAAGGCCGATCATGGCAATGACGAGGGCAGGCATTGTCGTCCTTCGCTAGGTGTGCTGTCGTTCGTCGAGGGAGGGGGTCGGCTCAACCAGGACGCTGGTGGGCGTGGGCACGCCGATGACGAAAACCCGGGTACCGAGCGCAAGTGGTTCGTCTGATCGCGCATGGAATTTCATCTGCTGGCCGGCGACGGCCAACCGGACCTCGCCGAGCCCGCCGATAGGCACCGGCGTGATCACGACACCCGGTGCTCCGAGCAGGTCGGTGCCGGTCAAGGTGGCGTCCGTGGACAGGTTCATCGCGGCCCGCATTATCCGTCCGGCGAGCCAGCCGGCGGGTACGCCGGCGGTCAGACCCGCAACGGTCGCAGCGAGCCAGGCGAGCCCACCTCGTCCGGGCAGGATCGACGCGCCGATCGCGCCCCCGAACCCGAACACGCCCAGGAAGCCGGCGATGACCGGCAGTGAGAGCTCCACGCCGCCATGTCCGGAGTGGCCGAGATGCCAGTGACCGATGTGCACGTGTCCGAAGTGGAGCCGGCCACCGAGCAACGCCACGACCATGAGGAGTACCGAGAAGCCACCGATGGCCAGGAAGGTGCCGGCTACCGCGCTCATCCCCGTGGCGCCTCCCGCGCCCGGCCCCGGCGGGCAACAGGTCCTTCCGGGACAATGCCGAGCGTAGTCCCGGCCGGCAAGGCCGAACTTCCTCCAAACGCCCAGACTGCGTGACCCGACGTCCGTGTCGCTACGCGGGGGCGTCGGCAAGACCGGCACATCCGCGCAGCGCGTTGTACTCCTTGGTGATCCGGGTCGCTTCCGCTCCGGTGACGAGCTCGGGCTGGCCGGTTGTGCGATTGATGTACGCCGGCAGGAAATGCGTCTTCGTCACCGTCGAGCCGGTCAGGGTGATCCGCATGACCCCGGTGTCGTTGGAGCCCGCGTCGTTGTAGTGCCAGAGGAAGTTCGACATCCCGTACGCCACGAAGGTCTTCCCCAGCCACCCGTCGCCCTGCAGCAGGTGGACGTGGGAACCGACGATGATCGTGGCCCCCGCGTCGGCGAGCTTCTTCGCGAAGCTCTTCTGAACCGCGATCGGGCAGTCGTTGTACTCCTGTCCCCAGTGCATGAAGACGACGACCACATCAGCCGCCTTCCGGGCTGCCTTGACGGCGGCGATCGCCCGGGTCGCGTCGAACGCCATGGCGATGCCGGATCGGTTGTCCTGCGCCGCCCAGGTCGAGGCCAGCTCGGTGATCTGGCTGAACCCGAGGAAGGCGATCTTGATGCCCTTGATGTCGGTGATCCAGGGGGCGTACGCCTGCGCGGCGTTCTCCCCCGCGCCGACGAAGGGCACGCCGGCCGACTTCGCCGCGTTGAGGGTGTCGGTCAGGCCGACCCGGCCGTAGTCCAGCGTGTGGTTGTTCGCCACCGTGATCACGTCGATGCCCGCCGCCCTGACCGCCTCGAACGCCGCTGGTGGCGCCCGGAAATGGAACTCCTTCGGCTCGGCGGTCCCGCGCGAGGTGACCGGCGTCTCGATGTTGACCATGGCAAGGTCGGCGCTACCGAGTTCGGCGGCGATAGGGCCGAACGCCGTCGTCGGATCGTTCAGCAGCGCCAGCGTCCGGCCATCGAAGTGGGAGTCGCCGGCGAAGTCCAGCGTTATCTGCGGCGGCGCGGCGGCGGTGGGCGAGGCGCTGGTGGAGGTGCCGGGCCGTGGCGGTGACCAGGTCGCGGTGGCCGCGCAGCCGGTCAACGCCAGCAGCGCGAACAGAATGGTCAACGCCCCGCCAGGTCTCGCCTTCACGCCGGACAGCCTACGGCCTCCGACCGCCGTGGGCTCCGGAGGAATGTGGTGACTGGAAGTCTCCATAGCCGGCGTAACCTGTCGGCATGTCTCGGATCCTCGACCGCGCCCGGGCCGATGTTCTCGAGACCGGGACCGGACTGGACGAGGCCGGCATTCTCGATGTACTGACGCTCCCCGATGAATCGCTCGCGGACGCGCTCGCCCTCGCCCACGAGGTCCGGTTGCGCTGGTGCGGTCCGGAGGTCGAGGTCGAGGGCATCGTCTCGATGAAGACCGGCGGCTGTCCGGAGGACTGCCACTTCTGCTCCCAGTCAGGTGTCTTCAGCTCGCCCGTACGGGCGGTGTGGCTGGGCACGGACGAACTCGTGGAAGCCGCCCGGCAGACCGCCGCCGCCGGGGCGACCGAGTTCTGCATCGTCGCCGCGGTCCGGGGACCCGACGAGCGGCTCATGGACCAGGTGCGCGAGGGCATCGCAGCGATCCGGGCCACTGTGGACATACACATCGCGGCCTCCCTAGGTATCCTCACCCAGGTGCAGGTCGACGAGCTGGCGAGCCTCGGCGTGCACCGCTACAACCACAACCTGGAGACTGCCCGGTCCCACTTTCCCCGCGTTGTCACCACGCACACGTGGCAGGAGCGGTGGGAGACGCTGCGGATGGTCCGCGGTGCCGGCATGCAGGTCTGCTGCGGCGGCATCCTCGGGCTCGGCGAGAGCGTCGAGCAACGGGCCGAGTTCGCCGTCCAGCTCGCCGAGCTCGACCCGTACGAGGTGCCGCTCAACTTCCTCAACCCGCGTCCCGGCACGCCGCTGGCCGATCAGACGGTTCTTTCCCCGAAGGAGGCGTTGCGGGCGATCGCCGCGTTCCGTCTCGCCCTGCCGCGGACCGTCGTTCGATATGCGGGCGGGCGGGAGATCACCCTCGGCGACCTCGGTACGCGCGACGGCCTGCTCGGCGGTGTCAACGCGGTCATCGTCGGCAACTACCTCACTACTCTCGGCCGGCCGGCCAGCGAGGATCTCGCTCTCCTCGCCGAGCTCTCCATGCCGGTGAAGGCCCTCTCGGCGACGCTGTGATCATCTGGTGCGACCGATGCGGCGGGCCGCTGGCCAACGCCGACCACGCTGCTTGCGTCGCCGCCCGTACCCTTGAACCGCCTCGATTCTGCGGTCAGTGCCGGCGACGCTTGAAGGTCCAGGTCCTACCGACCGGTTGGTACGCCACGTGTGTCCATCATGGACAGATTGGCGTCTACCCGGACTGAGTTTTGCCGGAGAGTTCAGGTTGAGTCCCGGACCACGAGATGGGTGTCGAGCACAACCAGGGGTGCCGGCACGACATCGCCGCGGATGTGGGCCACGAGTAGCCGGGCCATCTCTCGTCCCATCGCCTCGACCGGTTGGTGCACGGTGGTCAACGCCGGCTCGGTCTGACGGGCAAGTACGGAGTCTTCGAAGCCGACCATCGAGATGCTGGCCGGCACCCTCAGCCCGCGTTCGCGTAGCACCCGCATCGCGCCGACCGCCATCAGGTCGGACGCGGCGAAGACGCCGTCGACATCGGGATTACGATCGAGCAGCATCCGCATCGCTTGCGCGCCGCTCGCCTCGGAGAAGTCACCGTAAGCGATGAGCGAGTCGTCGACGGTGCGCCCCGCCGCGCGAAGGGCCTTGCGGTAGCCGGCGAGCCGCAGAACTCCGACCCGCATGTCCTGCGGGCCGGCGATGGCGGCGATCCGCCGCCGCCCACCCGCGATGAGATGCTCGACCGCGGCCTGACCGCCACCCTCGTTGTCCGCGTCGACACAGCTCATCTGGTCACCGAAGATGCGCACCTTGCCGACGGGCTGGCCGCAGAGGACGACCGGAACGCCGCGCTGGGCCAGTAGCGCGGGCAACGGATCGTCGCCGTGCAGCGAGAGCAGCAGGACGCCATCGATGTGCTGGGGCGTGAGGTGGCGCTCGACCCGCTCCCGCTCCGCTCCCGACTGCGCCATCGCGAGCCACAGTTGCAGCGGAGTCTCCAGCAATGCCGCGTTGATACCGCGGATGATGCCGGCGAAGAACGGCTCGCCGAAGACCCGCTCCTCCGACTCGAAGACGACCAGCGCCACGGAGTCGGTCCGCTGGGTCACGAGGGCCCGGGCGGCCCGATTCGGGACATAGCCGAGCTCCTCGATCGCCGCCTCGACCGCGGCCCGCGCGGTGGCGGAGACCTGTGGCGAGCCGTTGACGACCCGCGACACCGTGCCCCGGCCCACTCCGGCGCGCTCGGCGACCTGGTCCAACGTGGGGCGTCCCGCCGACCGCCTGCGCTGGCTCGCCCGCTGGATCCCCACGCTGCTCCTCCGCACTCCGGCTCGCTCCTCCTGATTGTGCCGGTCACGCGGGCGATGGCCCCGCGGGGGTGAGCCCGTTGCGGGCGATGACCTCGGCGTACCAGAGGGCGCTCGACTTCGGCGTCCGGGCCTGGCTGAGGTAGTCCACATACACCAGACCGAAGCGCCGGGTGTATCCCCACGCCCATTCGTAGTTGTCCATAAGGGACCATGCGAAGTACCCGCGCAAGGGCACGCCCTCCGCGATCGCATCGAGGCAGGCCCCCAGGTGGTCGTTGAGGAAGGCCCGTCGGTCGGCATCGTCGATCGTGCCGTCCTCGAGCACCTGGTCGTCGAACGCGGCGCCGTTCTCGGTGACGTAGAGCGGCACGCGCGGGTACTCGCGGGCGAGCCGGGTGAGCACCTCGGTCAGGCCGGGCGCGTCGATCTCCCAGTCCATCGCCGTCACCGGCAGCCCCCGCTTGACGAACCGGACTCGCTCGCTGCCCGGGAACGCGCTCGGAGCGCCCCCGCCGCGCCAGTCGACGGTGCCGTCCGGCCCAGGGAGCGGAGCGGCGAGCACATGCCGGCTGTAGTAGTTGATGCCGAGCAGGGACAACGGTCGGGAGATGACAGCGAGGTCGCCGTCGCGGACATGGCTGAAGTCCGATACGGACGCCAGATCGTGGACGACATCGGCCGGGTACTGTCCACGTAGGACCGGGTCAAGGAAGAAGCGGTTGCCGATGCCGTCGATGCGGCGCACGGCTTCGTGGTCGTGTGCGGACTCCGAGGCGGCCGCCGTCGCGTACAGGTTGAACGTGATCCCCACCTGTGTCTCGGGGTTGCCGGCTCGGATCACTTGGACCGCTAGGCCGTGGCCGAGCAACAGATGATGAACCGCCCGGACCGCGGCCGCCGCATCCTGCCGGCCGGGGGCGTGCACACCGGAGCCGTACCCGAGAAAGGCGGAGCACCATGGCTCGTTGAGGGTGGTCCAGTGGCGCACCCGGTCGCCCAGCGCGCTGTGCACAATGGACGCGTACTCGGCGAAACGGCTGGCGGTATCCCGGCTCGGCCAGCCGCCGGAGTCTTCGATCGGCTGCGGCAGATCCCAGTGGTAGAGCGTGAGCCACGGTTGGATGCCCTGCTCGAGCAGGCCGTCGACGAGCCGCCGGTAGAAGTCGAGCCCCTGCGGGTTGGCGGGCCCGGCACCGTCGGGCTGAACCCTCGGCCACGAGACCGAGAACCGGTAGGCGTTCAGGCCGAGCGACTTCATCAACGCGATGTCCTCGCGGTAGCGGTGGTAATGGTCGGTCGCGACGTGGCCGGTGTGTCCGCCGACGACCCGACCGGGGAGCGCGCTGAACGTGTCCCATATGGACGGTGTACGCCCGTCGGCGGCGGCGGCGCCTTCGATCTGGTACGCCGCCGTCGCCGCACCCAGTACGAAGCCGTCCGGAAACCGTCGTACACCGTTCGGGGACGCCGCCGGCGCGGACTCTCCCCGGTGGGCCGGCTCGGGTGCCCGTACGGGCGGAGCGCCGAGCCGGGTCGACACATCGAGGGGGTGTGAGGTAGTCACGCGTGGACCGCACCTTCCATGACGCCGCCGATGATTCGGCGACCGAACGCGATGAGTGGCATTGGTCGGGTCATCCCTTGATCGCCCCTTGCATGATCCCGCTGACGATCTGGCGCCCGAGGACGATGAAGACGGCGAGTACCGGCAGGGTGCCGAGCAGCGTCCCGGCCAGGATGATGGACATGTCCGGGACATAGCCGGCGTTGAGGTTGTCGATAGCGACCTGAACCGTGGGGTTGTCCGAGGAGAGGACGATCAGAGGCCAGAACAGGTCGTTCCAGGTGGCCATGAACGTGAGCATGCCGAGTACCGCCATGGCTGGACGGGCGAGCGGCAACACGACCGAGATGAAGATCCGCAGCGAGGACGCACCGTCGATGCGCGCTGCCTCGATCAGGTCGTCCGGCAACGCCCGCAACAGGTACTGCCGCAGGAAGAACACGCCGAACGCGGTCACCACCGTGGGCAGGATGACCGCCAGCACGTTGTCGATGAGGCCGAGCTTGTTCATGAGGATGTACAGCGGCACGATCCCGATCTGCATCGGCACCAGCGTGGTCCCGATGATCAGATAGAGCAGGATGTTTCGCCCGCGGAACCTCAGTTTGGCGAACGCGAATCCGGCGAGCGTGCCGAAGAAGACGGTGCCGAGCGCCACCGTTCCCGAGACGATGGTCGAGTTCACGATGGCCAGTCCCATGTTGACGTTGGTCAACGCCTCGCCGAAATTGTGGAACAGGTTCGGGCCGGGGACGAGATTCGGCGGAACCTGGTTGATCTCAGTGTTGGAGGTCGACGCCGCGACGATCGTCCAGTAGAAGGGGAAGACCGAGATGAGGAAGACGATCCCCAGGATCGTGTATGTGAGCCAGGTGGCCCCGAACGGGCCACGGTTGCGCCGGCGTGGCGTCCGATGTGGAGCCTGTACGGGCGCGTCGGTCAGGATGGTCGTCGCGGTCATCTCATCTCCTACTCGACATCCCGGACGCGCCGCGCCAGCAACGTGTTGATCACTACGAAGATCAGGATGATCAGGAACATGAGCCACGCGACGGCGGCCGCCCGCCCCAGGTGACCGTTGTTGAAACCGCGCTCGTAGAAGTACATCGCGAGCGTCTGGTACTGGCGGTTCGCGCCACCGGTGACCGCATTCGTTCCGCCGCTGGAGAAGAGCAGAGGCTCACCGAAGAGCTGGATCGACCCGATCGTCGAGACGACGACGGTGAAGATGATGGTGGGCCGCAGCGACGGAATGGTGATCTCGCGGAACTGCCGCCACCGGCTCGCGCCGTCGATGGCGGCCGACTCGTACAGCTCGTACGGGATCGCCTGCATCGCGGCGAGGTAGATCAGGGCGTTGTACCCGGTCCAGCGCCAGATGACGATCGTGGAGATCGCGATCTGAGCCGGCCACTTCTCGTTGGTGAAGTCGACGTTCTGGATGCCGAAGATATGATGCAGGAGGAAGTTGACGACGCCCACGTCGCGGTTGAACAGTTGCGCGAAGACGACTGTCGCCGCAGCCACCGAGGTGGCGAACGGAGCCAGGGCCGAGATCCGCCAGAACGTGCTGGCTCGTAGCCGGTAGTTCAATACGTGCGCCAAGCCGAGGGCCATGAGCAGTTGCGGGACCGCCGAGATGATGCCCAGCGTGATCGTGTTCCACAGCGCGTTCCAGAAGAACGAGTCGTGGAGCAGGTTGACGTAGTTGGCCCAACCCACGTTGTCGCCGAGCTCGTCGGCGCGGATCAGCTCGGTACGGTGAACGGAGACCCAGGCGGTCCACAGTAGAGGGTAGAGTCCGAACGCGGCGAAGAGGATGAAGAACGGGGCGACGAACGCGTACGGCGAGAACTTCAGGTCCCAGCGCGAAAGCCGGCTACGCCAGTGCGGTTCGCCGTTCGGCTGCCGTGGCTCGGTGTCGGCTCTCGGCGTCGTGATGACGACCATGCCTTGCCTGCCTTTCGAATGGTGCGGGACCCCTCGTGTTGCTCCGGCCCGGTGGGACGACCCACCGGGCCGGAGCGCCAGATGCGATCAGATCAGCTGCCCACGGCGGACGGTATGTCCTTGTGGATCAGCTGCTCCCAGGCCGCCGTCGGGGTCTGCGCCCCGGTCTCGACGCGGGTGATCGCGGTGGAGATGGCGTTCTTCACGTCACCGTCGTGTGCTCCTAGGATGGCCGGCTGCAGTTTGCTCGCCGATTCGCCGAAAATCTTGCCAATCGGAGCGGGCACGGGGTTGTTGGGGTCGCTGCCGCCGCTGAAGTACTTGTCCGTGGCGTTCACGACGGCCGGGTCGGCCGCGGCGACCTTGTTCGACGGGAAGTTGCCGACCTTCTGGAAGATCGTGGCCTCCTGCGCGGCCCCGGTCAGCCACTTGATGAGGTCGTATGCCTCCTGCTTGTGCTGGCTCTTCGTTGGGATCATCAGGTACGAGCCGCCCCAGTTGCCGCCGTTGCCCGGGATGCTCGCGATGTTCCACGAACCGCCCATCGCCCCGGCCTCGGACTTGATGTAACCGACCATCCAGGACGGGCAGGCGATCGTGGCGAACGTACCGGTCGTGAACGCCACGTTCCACGCGTTGCTGAACTGGCTCAGCTTGGCGCTCAGGCCCTGGGTCGCCATCTGCATCGCGTAGTCCCAGGCCTTGGAGACGGCCGGGTTGGACTCGACGATCAGGTTGCCGGAGGAGTCGTAGTACTGGTTCGGCGACTGTCCGATGATCGCGTTGAACATGCCACCGGCGGTGTCGGTCCAGTAGTGTCCGGCGGCCGCTTTGGCCTTGTACTGCGTTCCGGCCGCGATGTAGCCGTCCCAGCCGTTGGCCCACAGGGCGCTGACGGCGGCGGGGTCGACCGGCAGACCGGCCTCCTTGAACAGGTCGGTCCGGTAGCAGATGGCGAGCGGACCGACGTCGGTGCCCAGCCCCAACTGTTTGCCGCCGGCCATCGACTCCTGCCACTTCCAGCCGTAGTAGTTGTCCTTCAACGACGCGGCGCCGAGGGTGTTCAGGTCGACGAACTTGTCGGCGAGGCTCGCGGTGACCTGCGCGATGCGCCCGACCTCGATGCCCTGGACGTCACCGAGCCCGGCACCGGAGGAAAGGCTTGTCTGCAGGGCGGTCCAGTAGGTGGCCTCCTGCTCGACCGTGCTGTAGTCGATCTTGATGTTGGGATGTTCTCTCTGGTACTGGTCGAACAGGCCCGTTTCCTTGTACCCGAAGGTGCCGAACAGCCGGACCTTCAGCGTGACCTGACCGCCGCCGCTGCCCGAATTGCCGCCGCTACTGCAAGCCGCGGCGAGCAGCATGGCCGTGGCCAGCACGCCGATCAGCGCGACACCTTTCCTTCCTGCCCTGCGCATGTTTCCTCCCTGGTGGCCGGACACGACCGGGCGCGTCCGGACTGACGATGGTGCGGATCAAGAGGCGACCCGGCCGACTGGCCTTGCGCAGGTGATGCGTCGTCACACCCATGCCGGGCCCTCTCAGGTCGTCGTGCGGAAATGAACGTGGTGGCGCCGTGCCGTCTGGGCGCGGGCAGGAGGTTCGGATCGCCTACCCTGGCCTTTGAGCAGCCCGAATACCACATCTGCCGATCCGTCTGTGGCGGAGACCACAGTGGTCCGGGAGCGCTCCCATAGGGTCGCGGTTGGGCGTGGCGGATGTCAACAGGCCAGTGGGAGCGTTCCCATTTTGTTACCGACGGCCCGCCCGAACCCGTCGTCGGCCCTCGTTCTTAGATCTTGGAACCTTCCACACCACCAGGGGGGGTACAAGGTTCCGCAACCACCGCGGGCACCGACGGGCGATCGTTCGGGATCCGGCTTGCCCGGTGCGCGCCCTTGCCGCCACCCTGGACTCGTGATCTGCCGGGCGTGTCGGGACCAGCGGCATGACAGGTGCCGGGGGGGTAACTGGTGCGACTGCCAGCACCGGCCGCCGGCAGCACCGGCGCCTGCTACCGGCCGGCCGGGCGAGTGACCCTATGCAGCGCATATGGCCCGACCACTCACTCCTGGACGACACGGAACTCTTCGCGGCGTACACGATCGACCGCACGGCCGGACGCCGCTTGCGGATGAACTTCGTGTGCAGCCTCGACGGCGCCGTGGAGGTCGGCGGGTACTCCCGCGGTCTGTCCAATGAGGACGACCAGAAGGTCTTGCACGCGTTACGTGTGCACGCCGACGCCGTCATGGTCGGCGCCGGGACACTGCGACACGAGGGGTACGGGCCGATGAGGCTCACCGCCGCCGACCACGCCGTCCGGGCCGGCCTCGCGCCAGATCCGACACTCGTCGTGGTTTCGGCCTCACTGAGGCTCGATCCGTCGAGTGACGCCCTCGCGCTGGCTCCCGTACGGCCGGTGGTGCTGACCATCGCCGCGTCGCCGGGCGACCGGCGGGCAGATCTGGAAAAGGTCGCCGACGTGGTCATCTGTGGCGACACCGCTGTCGATCCCGTGTACGCGATGCGCGCCCTGCATGAACGCGGTCTCGATCAGGTGCTCTGCGAAGGCGGCCCTCGTCTGTTCGGCACGCTGCTCGCCGCCGATCTGGTCGACGAGATGTGCCTCACCATCTCGGCCAAGCTCGCCGGCTCGGGAGCCGGCCGGATCGTCGCCGACGGCCGGCGGAACACGCCCGCCGATATGCGTCTCGTCCACGTCATCGTCGCCGGCGACACGCTGCTCACGCGGTACTCCAGGACGTAGGACCGGGGCACGCGGGCACGACGCGCGGAGCGGAGCGGGATCCACCACGCCGTCGTACCGGTGCGGCACGATGCGATGGGGATGCGACAGGTCCCGACAAGGGAGCCGACAGCGAGTGAGCATCGCAGGGCCGCCAGGCCCGCGGAGCGGAGCGAGCGCGGAGGCGACTGGAATCAAGGGAGCCGACAGCGAGGGAGCATCGCGGGCCGCCAGGCCCGCGGAGCGGAGCGAGCGCGGAGGCGACTGGAATCAGGGGAGGCGTGATGGTCGAGGGTACGTCCGTGGGTCGGGTCCTCGGCACGCTCGACGCCACACCACTGCAGTTCTGGGTCGCCCTGCGGCCGGGTGCCTACCTCCAGCTCGACGACGTCGTGTCGACAATCCGCGAGGTGGGCGATGGACGGGTGACCATCGCCGGAGTAGTCACACAGGTGCGGGCTCGGCACGAGGGTGCGAGCTTCGACTCGGACGTATTCGCCATCGCCGACGGCATGCTCCCTGCTCAGGTACAGGAGGCGGCGGAGATCACGACCACCCGGGTCGAACCGGAGATCTACGTGCCGCCGACTCCTGGAGCGCCGGTGGCCAGGGCCACGGGCGAGGAGCGCGACGCGGCCCTCTACTTCGACGGGATGCAGCGACGGGTCCCCATCGGTGTCGGGCGCGACGGCGAGCCGCTCTACCTCAACGCCGATTTCCTCGACGGGACGCGCGGCGCGCACGTTTCGATCTCAGGTGTCTCCGGCGTAGCCACCAAGACGAGCTTCGCCACCTGGCTGCTCTACGCCGTGTTCGGCTGCGGGGTGCTGGGCGGCAGCGGCGAGACAGCCAACACCCGGGCCCTGGTCTTCAACGTCAAGGGTGAGGACCTGCTCTTCCTCGACCACGCCAACACCCGCCTCGACGACGGGATCCGCGCGGCATACGGCCGGCTGGGCCTGGCCGCGAGCCCTTTCCCTGACGTTTGCGTCTACGCGCCGCCGCGGGCCGGCGACCGGGCCGGCTCGCCCGACGTGACCAGCCGGCTGACCGGGGTCGACGCTTTCTACTGGACCCTGGCCGAGTTCTGCGCCGACCGGCTGCTGCCGTACGTCTTCGCCGACGCCGACGACGATCGCCAGCAGTACACGATGGTGGTGCATACGGTCACCGCGTACCTGGCCCGCAACGCGGCACCCGCCGACGCGGGCGTGGTCGTCGACGGGGTAAGGATCAACTCGTACGGCGACCTGGTTCAGCTCATCCAGGACCGTCTCTCCGACGAGGAGACGCGGGCCGAGTGGGCCGGCTCCGCGATCGGACTCGGCACTGTCAACGCCTTCCTGCGCCGCCTGGTCTCCAGCATGCGTGACCTGGCCAGGCTCGTCCGGGGAGACCTGCCGAGCAACCGACGGCACGGGGTGAACACGGCGGAGAGCGCCCAGGTGACCGTCGTCGACCTGCACAACCTGGGCGACCGGGCGCAACGGTTCGTCGTCGGGGTCATCCTGCGGTCGGAGTTCGAGCGCAAGGAGAGGACGGGCTCGGCGAAGCCACTACTCTTCGTGGTGCTGGACGAGCTGAACAAGTACGCGCCGCGGGAGGGATCGTCACCGATCAAGGACGTGCTGCTCGACATCGCCGAGCGTGGCCGCTCACTCGGCGTGATCCTCATCGGGGCGCAGCAGACCGCGAGCGAGGTGGAGCGGCGCATTATCGTCAACTCGGCGGTGAAGGTCGTGGGCCGGCTGGACGCCGCGGAGGCCGGTCGCCCCGAGTACGGCTTCCTCCCCCAGGCGCAACGCCAGCGCGCACTGATCGTCAAGCCCGGCACGATGTTCGTGAGCCAGCCCGACATCCCGGTGCCGCTGGCGGCCGACTTTCCCTTCCCCGCCTGGGCCACCCGGCCGGGTGAGGCGGGCGTCCCTCCGACCGCGACCCTGCGCTCCTTGATCCAGAGCACCGACCCGTTCGTGGTCGTCGGCGCGGTCCCCGACGACGAGATCCCGTTCTGACGTGAGGCCCGAGTGAAGATCCTGCATACCTCCGACTGGCACGTCGGCAAGGTCCTCAAGGGACAGTCCAGAATGGACGAGCAGATCGCGGTCCTGGCTGAGGTCGTCCGCATCGCCGAAAATGAGCGGCCGGATCTGGTACTGGTCGCTGGCGACCTCTACGACAGTGTTGCTCCGACGGCCGATACCAAGAAGCTCGTCGTCCGGGCGCTGACGGCGTTGCGGCGCCACGCCGGCGCGGTGGTGGTCATCGCCGGTAACCACGATCACGGTGCCGAGATCGACGCGCTGCGCCCCTGGGCCGATGGCGTCGGGATCACCCTACGCGGCACCGTTGGACGCGCCGACGACCACCTGATCGCCGGGGTGACCGCCGGCGGGGAGGCGTGGCGGGTCGCGGGGCTGCCCTTCGTCTCGCAACGCTTCGCCGTACGCGCGTCGGAGATGTTCGACCTGACCTCCGCCGAAGCCTCCGCCACGTACGCCGATCATGTCAGCCGGCTGCTGGCCGCCCTGACCGGATCGTTCGCCGACGGCACCGCCACGGTCAACCTTGTCGCCGCCCATGTGACGGTGGTCGGTGGGAAGCTCGGCGGTGGTGAGCGCGACGCCCACACGATCGAGGCGTACGCGGTGCCGTCGTCGGTCTTCCCGAACTCCGCGCATTATGTCGCGTTGGGCCACCTTCACCGCCGCCAGCGGGTTCCCGGCCCGTGCCCGATCCACTACAGCGGCAGCCCGCTCGCGATCGACTTCGGCGAGGAGGAGAACACGCCATCGGTGTCCATTGTGGAGCTGACGCCCACCACAGCGGCCAGGGTACGAGACGTGCCCGTCACCGCCGCGGTCAAACTTCGCACCGTACGGGGAAGCCTCGCGGACCTCGCCGCGATGAGCGTGGACGAGACGGCATGGCTGCGGGTGTACGTCCGTGAGCGACAGCGGGCCGGGTTGAGAGAGGACGTTCAGGTTCTGCTTCCCCGGGCGATCGAGGTACGCATCGACCCGCAGACCTTGCCCGAGCTTGATCCCGGGAGCCGACGGCCGAGCCAGGCCGGCCGTTCGCCGGGCGAACTCTTCGCTGAGTACCTGTCGGCGCGGGGCACCGCCGACGACGCGGTCGCGTCGCTCTTCGGGACACTGCTCGAGGAGGTCAGCGCGCCATGAGGCCGCTGCGCGTGGATCTGCACGGTTTCACCGTTTTCCGCGAACCGACCACTGTGGACCTCACCGATGCCGACTTCTTCGCCCTCGTCGGTCCCACCGGCGCCGGCAAGTCCACTGTGCTCGACGCGATCTGCTTCGCCCTGTACGGCACCGTCCCTCGGTGGGACGATCGTCGCAGTATCGAGAACGCTCTGGCGCCGTCGGCCGCCGAGGCACGGGTGCGCCTGGTGTTCCAGGCCGGCGGCGCACGATTCGTCGCGACCCGCGTGCTGCGCCGCGACGGCAAGGGCAAGGTCTCCACCGTGCACGCCGGCCTCGAGCAACTGCCGGCGCGGTTCGATCTGTCCATATTGGACACGTCGCCCGGCCAGCGGGGCGGCGAGGCCCTGGGGACGGTCCTCGCCGGTACCCCGGCTGAAATGGAGGCCGCGGTGCTCGACGCGGTCGGCCTGCCCTACGAGCAGTTCACCCGCAGCGTCCTCTTGCCGCAGGGTGACTTCGCCCGTTTCCTGCACGCCAAACCGAGGGAGCGCCAGGACATACTGGTCAATCTGCTCGGGCTAAACGTCTATCGCCGGGTCGCCGAACGCGCCGGCGTCGCCCAGCGCGACGCCGAGATCGCGGCCGCGACGGCGAGAAGTCTGCTCGCCCACCTGACCGGCGCCGATGATGCCGCCCTCGCGGCGGCCGAGCAGGCCGTCGCCACGAGCCGGGACCTGGTGAGGGCCGTTGAGGCCGAGCTGCCCACCCTTGTGGAAGCTTCAGCCGCCGGTGAGGCGGCGCGCGCCGAACTGGCGGCGGTCGAACGCGACCTGGCAGTGCTGGGAGCCGTCCGGGTCCCCGATAGCCTGTCGCGTCTGGGACGGGATGCAGCCGCGGCACACGAGGCCGCCGAGCTCGCCGACGGGGCGGTGCTCGCCGCCGAAGAGCGGGAGGAGAAGCTTCGGGCTGAACTCGCCGCGGCTGGAGACCGGGCGGGACTGCAGCGACTGCTCGACGGATACGCCGAGCGGCGGCGACTCGCGGCGCGGGTCGACGAGCTCGCCGCCGGTCTGGCCGCCGCGGTAATTGAGCAGGACGCAGCGATGGCGGCCTATGAGAAAGCCCGGGCCACCGCCGAAGCGGCTCGGGCGGCCGTCGGCCAGGCGCAGGCCGGCATCGACGCGGCGCAGGCCGCCGACCGGGCAGCAACGCTCCGGGTCCACCTGGTCGAGGGCGAGGCGTGCCCGGTCTGCGAGCAGGTTGTGCCGAAAGTACCGCCGATGCCCAGGGCTTCGGCGCTCGTGGCCGTCCGCAAGCGCCATGCCGCGGCGGAGAAGGCCGCTCATACGGCGGGGACGACGGCGGAGCGCGCGGACCGGACGCTCCGCCAGCTTGACCGCGGACTCGCGGCGGCGAGGGCACAGCACGATGAGACGGCTGGGCGCCTCAACACCATCGACGATCAGCTCGCGACGGCGCCGCCCGCCGATACCGTACGAGCGCAGCTCACCGCCGTCGACGCCGCCGAACGCGCCCTCGCCGCCGGGGCAGACGACGTCCGGGCGGCGCGCCAGGCTGCTCGGGACCGGGCTCTCGCGGCCAGGCGGGCGCAGGACCGTTTGCGCGGAGCGTGGCGGGAATACGACGTCGCCCGGGATCGGCTGGCCGCATTCGAGCCGCCATCCCCCGACCGGGACGACCTGGTCGGCTCCTGGGGCGCGCTTGCCAGCTTTGCCCACGAGGCGCGGGCCGACCGGGCTCGCACCCGCGACGCGGTGCTTGATGTGGCCGCGGCGGCTCTCGCCGCGCTCACCGACCGGGTCGATCGGCTGGGCAGCCTCTTCCGGGCCGCCGGCGTGGCCGATGCTCCCGCCACGGCCGATGCATCGGACTTCCGCCACGCGGCCGCCCGCGCGTTGGAGCGGGCGACGACGACCCTGGAGAGGGTCGCCGAGTGGCGGGAGCAAGCGGAGCGCCTCGCCGACCAGATTGCCGGCAAAGAGCGCGAGGCACAGGTGGCCAAGGCGCTCGCGCTGCACTTGCGTTCCGACCGGTTCGAGCGATGGTTGCTCGCCGAGGCGCTCGACGCTCTCGTCGGCGGAGCGTCCGGGATCCTGCGCGAGCTCTCCGGCGGCCAGTACGACCTCCACCACGACAAGGGGGAGTTCTTCGTCATCGACCACGCCGAGGCCGGGTTGCGCCGTGGTGTGCGCACTCTCTCCGGCGGGGAGACCTTCCAGGCCTCGCTCGCCCTGGCGCTGGCCCTCTCCGAGCAGCTCGCCGGTCTGTCGACCGCCGCGGCAAGCTTGGAGTCCATCCTGCTGGACGAGGGCTTCGGCACGCTCGACACGTCTACTTTGGACACTGTGGCCGCGACGCTGGAGAACCTCGCCGCCCGCGGGGACCGGATGGTCGGCGTCGTCACCCATGTCGTGGCCTTGGCCGAGCGCATCCCGGTTCGGTACGAGGTGACGAAGGACGCCCGAGGCGTCGCCCATATCGAACGCGCGGGGTGATCTGTGCCCGCGGTCAAGTTCTATGTGGACAGCTGGGATCCGTCGTACGGTGCGGCCCTGGATGCGGCCGACGCTGGGCCGACGGCGCCGAGCACCGCACAGCTCGACCTCAACGTCGAGGTGCCGGCGGACTCCTGGCGCCCGTTGAGCCCGCCCGGAGATACCCGTCCACCTGTCGTGGTCCGCCTGGTGGACGGCGTGCGACGGATCGACACCCGGGTCTGGGTGGAGGAGTCGACCGGTGCGTTGCTGCCCGGCCTTGCCGCGTCGTACGCCGCCGGGGTGGTCCGCTGCGACCTGGGGCGCGGGGCCGCCGACGTCGTACGGGCCGAGGTACGCCGAGGGCTCTTCACCGCTAGCACCGACGCGACCGATCTGGGCAGCGGGATCACCGGCTACGCCGTGCGGCGGGCCACCGGCACCGATCCCGCCCAGCTCAGCGCCGCGGTTCAGCCGTACCTGCAGACGCTGGAGGCGGAGGTCTCCGCGACCGACCGCGAGGACGATGATCTGCTCGTCATCGACGGGCCGCTGCGCGACCGCAATCACCTGCCGCGGGCGCTCGGCTACGTCAAGACCCATCATCGGCAGTACCTGCCGGCTGAGCTCGCCACCCTTGTCGGGCGGTTGGCGGCGGGTCAACGCACGCCCGTATTTCTGCTCGGCACCACGTGGAACCACTACACCTGGTACGTGAAGCTCCCCGGCGCTGGGGGTTCACCATGGGCCGGTGTGGTCCGCGTCGAGGCCAGCGCTGACCTGACCCGTCGCGCCGTCGTCGACCTCGCCGACCGGTCGACGGTGACGCTGCCGCTCCTCGCCTCCAGCCAGTACAAGGACCCGCGGGCGCCGCAGAACCTGATTCCCATCGCCGGATTGGAGGGTAGGCTCCGCCGCATGCTCGGCGACCCGCGACTTCTCGTCCGGACCCTGATCGCGGCCGCGGCGTGAGCGCGGGCGGATAGCGTGAGCGCGAGGAGTGAGCGGCAGCGAACCCCGCAGCCTGCGAACGGTTCTTGGCGGATAGCGTGACGACCAGGCGGATGCCGCTCCCGGCCGGATACGACTTCGCTCGTACGATCGGTGCATTGCCGATGGGACGGCACGACCCCTGCTTCCGGATCAACCACGGGGCGTTCTGGTGGGCGACCCGTACCCCCGCCGGACCGGCGACGCTGAGCTTGCGCCGCGACGGGCTCTGGCTCGACGCGACCGGGTACGGCCCAGGCAAGGATTGGGTGCTCGATCGGGCGGACGCGGTGGCCGGACTGCGCGACGACCTGACCGGGTTTGCCGAGCTGGCTGGCGCGCACCCCGTCGTCGCCCGCGTGGCGAGGGTCCACAGTGGAATAAGGCTGGTGGCGATCGGTCGCGTCTTCCAGCGCCTGGTGCGGACCGTCCTGGAGCAGAAGGTCTCCGGCAAGGAGGCCTACCGGGGCTACGCCGCAGCGGTCCGGTACTTCGACCGTATCGCCGGCGGCGAGCCGGTACCCGGTCCGCTCCCCGGACTACTCCTTCCGCCCGACCCGGCCGCCGTTGCCGCCACGCCGTACTGGGCCTTTCACCCGTTCGGGGTGGAGCAGAAGCGGGCCGACGCTCTCTGCCGGACGGCCGCGGTCGCCGACCAGCTGGAGGCCTGCACCGACGCGGCCGCACTCACCGCTCGGCTCACCGCCATCCGCGGGATCGGGCCATGGACCGCGGCCGAGGTCTCCCGCATCGCGTTCGGCGACCCCGACGCGGTGTCGGTGGGTGACTACCACATCCCCCACATCGTCTCGTGGGCCCTCGCCGGCGAAGTCCGCGCCGGAGCGCGCGACGCCGGGCCGGACGCACGCAAGGGGGCCCTCAGTCCCGCCGACCGACGCATGCTCGACCTGTTGGAGCCGTTCCGAGGACACCGCGGTCGGGTGTGTGTGCTGCTCGAACTCGCCGGGCTCACGGCACCGCGGTTCGGCCCGCGGATGGCCGTTCGATCATTCGCGCGAATCTAACGGGTGCTGAGAACGTCGGCGAGGTTGAACCGCACCGGCCGCTCGAGCTGCTCGTAGGTACAGCTGCGCGGATCGCGGTCGGGGCGCCAGCGCTCGAACTGGGCCGTGTGCCGGAACCGCTCGCCCTCCATGTAGTCGTAGCGGACCTCGACGACTCGCTCGGGACGTAGGGGTATGAAGCTGAGATCCTTCTGCGCGTTCCACCGGCTCCCTTCCCCTTTGCGCGGGGTGCGCTCGCCCTCCATCTGCTTGGCCCAGTCCCATGGATGACCATCGAACGAGGTGACCAGCGGCTGCATCTCGGTGAAGAGTTTCCGGCGCATGGCGGCCGGGAAGGCGCCGATCACCCCGACCGAGACCAGTACGCCCCGCTCGTCGTACAGTCCGAGAAGCAGGGATCCGATCGAGTCCTCACCCGACTTGTGTACCCGGTAACCCGCGACGACACAGTCGGCGGTGCGCTTGTGCTTGATCTTCGTCATGACCCGCTTGTCCGGCTGGTACGTGAGGGTCAGCGACTTGGCGATCAACCCGTCGAGCCCCGCGCCCTCGAACTCGTCGAACCACCGTTTGGCGGTGTCGAAGTCACGCGTCGCCGGCGTGATGTGGATGGGCGGGCTCGCCGGCGCCAGGGTCCGTTCGAGCAACTCGCGCCGCTCGGCGAAGGGACGCTGAGTCAGGTTCTCGTCCCCGAGCGCCAGCAGGTCGAAGGCCACGAAGCTCGCCGGTGTCTGCTGGGCGAGCAGCTTGACCCGGCTGGCGGCCGGATGGATCCGTTGCTGCAGGGCTTCGAAGTCGAGCGTGTTCCGGTCGGTGTCGGCGACGATGATCTCGCCGTCGATCACCGCCCGCTCAGGGAAGTTCGCGAGCACCGCGGCCACGACCTCGGGGAAGTAGCGGGTCATCGGGCGCTCGTTGCGGCTCCCGATCTCAACTTCGGCGCCATCGCGGAAGATGATCGACCGGAAGCCGTCCCACTTCGGCTCGTATATCTGGCCAGGCGGAATCCCGGTGACCGGCTTGGCCAGCATCGGCGAGACGGGTGGGTTGATCGGCAGGTCCATCGTTCCAGTGTCACCGACCGCCGGCGACCACGCCCACGGGGCTACGCCGGAACGCTCGGATACCGTTTGTGCTGGACGAGGTGCTGGCATTCGGCCCGTAGGGTCGACCCGTCCCCGTCGGTAGGGAGTGCGCCGTGCGCCGAGTCGCCTTGTCCGTGATCCTCGTGGCCACGCTCCTCGTCGCCGCATGCACGACCGATGCGTTGCCCGGCCCGACCTGGAGCCCACCGTCGACCGGTACGGGTCCGGCGGTCGCCAGTGGAACACTCGAGTGGAAGTCCTGTCAGGCTGAGGCGCTGAAGGTCTCAGCCGGCTTCCCCCGGTCGATGACCGCGTCCTGCGCGACACTCGCGGTTCCCGCCAACTGGAAGTCGCCCCGCAACGGTCGCACCTTCGATATCGCGCTGGTCCGGGTCCACCTCAACAGCAATGCCCACCCGCAGGGCGGGGTCCTGATCAACCCGGGTGGTCCCGGTGGCTCCGGCTTCGACTTCGCGATCAGGATCGCATCGCAGATGACCAACCTCCTCGGCCACTTCGACGTGATCGGCTTCGACCCACGCGGCGTCAGCCGCTCGCATCCGGTCAAGTGCATCTCCGACGCCGACCTCGACGCGTACTTCGGCTTCGACCCGGATCCGGTCAGCGACTCGTCGTACCAAGCGCTCGTCGCGCTGGACAAGCACATGGGCGACGGTTGCGCCAGCGCGCTGGGCCCGGACCTCCCCCTCTTCTCGACCGAGCAGGCGGCTCACGATATCGACGCCATCCGGGTCGCGCTGGGTGCGGACAAGCTCGACTACCTCGGCTTTTCGTACGGGACCCTGCTCGGCGCGACCTACGCCCAGCTCTTCCCGAAGAAGATCCGGGCGATGGTCCTCGACGGTGCAGTCGACCCCACCCAGAGTCCGACGTCGGCGTCAGAGGGCCAGGCGATGGGCTTCGAGCGGGCGTTCGCCGACTTCACCACCTGGTGCAAGGCCCACGCGACCAACTGTCCGATCGCCGATGACCCCCGCGGTGAGGTGGTCCGGGCCGTCAACTCAGCCCAGGCGAACCCGGTGGCCGGTCCCGACGGCCGCAAAGCCACTTCCGGATGGGTCTTCCTCGCCTTGGTGTCGTCCCTCTATGACGAGCAGGCCTGGCCCTACCTGGCGCAGTCGATCGACAACCTGAAGACCGGTGACACCCGGATCCTCTTCCTCCTGGCCGACTCCTACGCCGACCGCGACGACAACGGGCACTACAGCAACACGACCGACGCCTTCAACGCGGTCGAGTGCACCGATGGGACGTACCCGGGTGTCGACCAGATCCGCACCCTACAGTCGCAGTGGCGGGTGAAGTACCCGCTCTTCGGTGCGTCGCTGGCGACCGGACTGCTCAACTGCGCCGAATGGCCCACGCCGAAGGACCCGTACCCGGTCGGTAAGGCGGTCGGCGCTCCGCCGATCGTAGTGGTCGGGACAACAGGAGATCCGGCGACCCCGTACGAGTCGACCGCCAAGCTCGCGAACATGCTCGGCGTCGGAACCGTCGTCACGTGGCAGGGCGAGGGCCACACGGCATACCTGTCGACGAACTGCGTCCGTGACGCCGTCGACAACTACTTCGTCAACCTCGCCGTTCCGCCGGCCGGCTTCACCTGCCCTCCGAGGTAGCCTCGGGCGCCGGGGTTTGGGGGCGGATATATCGGATCTATCGTGGCCCTTGAAGTCAAGATCACTGTCGCAGTACACAACACGACGCGTACCGTTCTCTCTTGTGTCAGTAGTTCGGTGACACGGATGTGACGGGACATCGGTAACACCCCGGCACATGGGGCAGGTGATGATGCCTCATGGGGAAGACGGTTCCGATGGACAAGCGCCTGTTGGCGATCACAGCTTCGCAGCTCGCCGGTGTGACGGTCTCGGGGTTATGCGCCGAGCTGGGTATCTCCCGCAAGACGTTCTACGAATGGCGCAAGCGGTACGACAAGGAGGGCCAGGTCGGGCTGGAGCCGCGCTCGCGGCGGCCGCTGGCCTCGCCGCATCAGACCCCGACGGAGGTCGAGCAGCACATCGTGCGGTTACGCGAGCAACTGCCGCTCGACAACGGGGCGTTGGCGATCTTCTACCACATGCGCCGGGCCGGGTTCACCCCTTTGCCCAGCGTGCGGACCATCCACCGGGTCCTCGTCCGCGCCGGCCTGGTCGAGCCGCAGCCGAAGAAACGTCCGCGCAGCTCGTGGCTACGCTTCGAGTACGACGCGCCCAACGCGTGTTGGCAGATCGACGCGACTCAGTGGGAATTACGCGGCGGCCGCATCGCGTGGATCATGGATTTGCTGGATGACCATTCCCGGTACATGCCGGCGGCGGACGCGGTCGCCGGCGACACGCTCACGGCCGCGTGGGACGCGTTCTGTCACGCCGCGCAGGAGATCGGCCCACCGGCCAAGGTGCTCTCCGATAACGGATTGTGCTTCTCCGGCGGGTCCAACGCCGACGGAGGCGGCACGTTCACCCGTAATCTGGCCGCCTTGGGCATCGCCAAGGCCAACTCCCGCCCCTACCACCCCCAAACCTGCGGCAAGCTCGAGCGAGCGCATCAGACCCTCAAGAAGTGGCTCCGCAAGCAGCCTCTGGCCCGCAGCCTGCCCGAGCTGCAACGCCAACTCGACGAGTTCCGCACCTACTACAACCATCACCGGCCCCATCGGGCGCTGGGCGGCGCCACCCCCGCCGAACGCTTCCACGCCACCCCCGCCGCCCGGCCGGCCGACACCCCCATCGACCTGCCCCACCCACCCACACTGAGCATCGCCACCCGCCGCGTCACACCCACCGGGAGCCTGCACGTGCGCCGTATCAGCATCGGACTCGGCGTGGCATGGGCCGGCCGTGACCTCACCGTCGTCAGCTACGGCAACCGCGTCGTCATCCTCAACGGCACCACGCCCGTGCGGATCCTCACCCTCGAACCAGGCCGCAGACACCACCCCCAGTACCCGGCCACCTGACATCTCCTCGGTCGGGCAGTCCCCGACCGAACCTGGGTTCTCGACCGGCGGCACGGGGTCGCGAAGCGACCGATCAACGCGAGGCTCGCCCCTTGCCACCGGTCGGGGTTCCAGGTACGCCTCCGGTGCCCGACCCAGGAGATGTCTGACCCGAATACCTATCTCCGAGGAAGGGCCGGGGGTGTGGGGGCAGCGCCCCCACCACCAAACCTGCAAACCCCCAAGACAGTACTGTTACCGAAGTCATGACAGATCGGTGTCACCAATGACCCGTCACACCACAACGACGCGTACCGTTCCCGGCCGTACCATGACAGCGATCTTCGTCACAGGCGCGACGGCGATCTTCGACGATGCAGGCATCCGGCTCGACGGCGATCTTCGTCGATGCAGGCATCCGGCTCGACGGCGATCTTCGTCGATGCAGGCATGACCAGCCTGAGAGTGACGCGAGCCTGACGGCCCAGCTCAATCTTGGGTTTCCCAGTTCTTCGGGTTCTTCCGGCTCGGCTGGACCCGCGGCGGTTCGCCCGGCATCTTCGGGGAGCCGACCCACAACCTAGTCTGCTAACCACGTAAAACGCGGTGAGTCAGGGTGTCTAGTTCCCCGAGTTATCGGGCGAATCCGCACCTTGACAACTCCATCTGAACAACCCGCGACCGAGATGGTCGCACCTCACCACGGGCCGCGTCGAGCGACGCTCCGCGGCCCACCACCACAGCCCGAGCGGCACACCGACACCGCGCACTGCGCGACCGGGAGCGCCGGGCAGCCCGCAGATCCGGCAATCGCGGGGGCTGCCGTAGATCGCGGCAGTTACCACCCCGGGAGGGGTCATGCACAGCAGAACCATCACGGTCATCCGGCTCGCGAGCATGCTGATCATGCTGAACGCGGCCATCGTGAGCTACACCCATCAGCGCACATTGCTGTTGGCCTGGAGCGCCGACCTGTACACGGCCACGGCGACTCCCCTGTCCGTCGACCTGTTGAGCATCGTCGCCATCGCGACGGTGCACGCAGACCGCATCCACCCGGCCGCTCGCCGGACCGCCCTACAGACCCTGGCCGTCGCGGTGCTCGTCAGCGCAGCAGCGAACTGGTGCGAGGGTGGCTCGCTCGTCACGAAGTTGGCGAACGTCTTCGTCGTCGCCGCGATCTTGCTCTCCGAAAGGGTGGCCGCGAAGGCGAAGCAGACACCGCCCACAGTGGACGAAAAGCGCAGCGAAGCCGCGAAGCGCGGCCACGTAACCAGGAAGGCGAATACGGCGACGAAGCCGAAGCCGCGTCGCAGGCGCACCCCGGTCCAGCAGATCGAGGCGCTGACCAATGCAGCACCGGTGAGCCCGGCACCCGCCGGCCGGTAAACCATCCGGGTAACCGGGGTGGTGCTGAGACGAGTTGTGTTCGCCTCAGCACCGCCCGGGCCGCCCGGCCCGATAGGCGGGCACGGCAGGAGATCTGACCCTCCAAACCGTGCCCTGAGCAGACACTGGAGGTCTGCCTGATGAACACGGTAAACCACCCCGCCTGGTGCGTCCCCGGTCGTTGCGAGGCGAGCTTGGGTCGGTACCACTCCGCCGCTCCGATCACGATTCCCCGGCAGCGCCGGGGCGCCGGCACACGGCTCCACGTTCGGCTGTACGGCACCGGCGAGGCAGAGCCGCTCGTCGAACTCGTCGTCGGCGACCACGACGACGCTCACCGGCTCCGCGTCGACCTCACCCTCCGGCAGGCCCGGACCCTGCGCGGCGCGCTCGACAGGGTCCTCGACGACGCTGCCCGCACACCCCAACCACCGCACGGCCGACGCGGAATTGATCCCGGTCCCGGCGACCACGGCTGGATCTCCGGCAGCATGGGAACAACCCCGTAAGTGCGCAGAAGGTCCCCACTGTCCGACATGGACAGTGGGGTCTTTTATTTGTGCCCGCCGGGAGCCAATCTGAGCCAAGATCTTCAGAAAGATCGCGACGAATATCCCATTCGTGCGTTTACAAACGTGGAGGTCCTGCGCTCGTTCCTGCCCGAGTGGGTGCAGGGCCTTCCTGGTCTACGACGGGCAATACGCGCCAAGCAATTGGTCTCCGGGAGATCCCGGTGCAAGGGCCGGGCCGGTTCGCCTCACGGGCACCACCGAAGCGTACGCGGTTTTCAGTACGGATCCGTTCCGCAACACGACGCCCGACTGGCTCCTGAGTGGTCGCTGCCGATCGTCGCCTTCATGACATGCGCGGCCGGCTCACAAAGCCAACGGCGGCTGACTGAAATCTTGCGGCGCCAAGGCAAACATGCGCTCGAATGCCGCCTCCACGAGGCTGCCGGCGACCCCGGTCTCGCCGGTCTTGACGTAGTATTCCTGCTCCAAGCTCTGTGGCAGGTCCGCATCGCGATCGATGTTGTCCGCGCGTCGGATCACTTCGGCGACATCGTTCAACTCGAGGTACTCGCACGCGCGGGCCGCCGCCTCGTTACGCCCCTTGTCGTATGCGTCCAGCGCGAATGCCAGACCGCCCGACATCACCGCGTTGTGGAAGCCCAGAAATGCGGCGAGCTGTGCCAGCCCACGGGGATGAACGCTCGGAGTGTCGAAGTTGGCTCCCAGTTCATTGGCAGCGTTCCAGACTTCAATTGCTACGGCCTCCACGCCGGTCAACGCTTCTGCTAGCTCCAAAACGGCGGCGAAGGCCCGGGTAACCACGGACACATAGCCGTTGGAGTAGCCGCCGCCGTCATACTGCGGGTCGAACACCTGCCGGTCGGTCTGGTTAACCTCCACACTCCTCAACCGGTAGAACCGGCCGATCAGCGCCATGTCGGTGCGGTCCGAGAAGACCATGTCGGCGTTCTCGTCCAGGGTGATCGTGCCCGTTACCCAACTCGGGGAGTCGAATTCGGAACTCTCCGTCACAACCCTAAGTGTTCTCACGACACCCAAGGTATCCGCGCGGATTGCCGGGTCCAGCGGGCCGAACGTATACCCGTACAAGTGGAGCCCGAGCTGACGGAGCTGCGCATGGGGAGGCTGCGCGGCGACGCCACGGACGAGGCGATCGACCAGCTATACGCGGACCTGATGGCCGACACGAGCTGGCTCAGGAGTCCGACCGGCCGAGACGCCCGACAGACCGGGCTGATGAGGGAGTTTCGGCACGGCACTGGTCAACGCGTGCCAACCTGCGTCGTCGCAATACCTGTCAATTCGGCCTCGTGAGTCGGTTGGTTCCGTCGGCATCGAGCGTCCACTTGTCGCGGTCGCAGCTCGGCTGGTCGAGCCTGGCCACGACATAGTGTTCGTCGTCCCCAGCCCGTACAGCGATTCCTCGGCAACCATGCAGCTGCCGGATGCCCAAGCCGTACGAGGACCCGGGCGCGATCGGCAGCGGTCCGAACCCGACGCTCGTTGGGCGGGGAGCCGCGACTGTACGCGCAGAGTATTGTCTCCGTCCGGATTTCTGATCGGCCCGCGGGGCACGACACAGAGATAGTTTGTCGGCGTTCTCCAGACGGAAACAGCAATCGGAAGTTCACCGACGAACGCTCATTCTTCCGCGCGGTTCGGCCCGGGTTGGCGGACCGCCGGGTCAGCGGAGCCGTCCGAATGTCCGACTACCGGGCGCATCGGCGTTGTTTAGCCTGAACGCGAGACTTGCCGTCTGTCCACAAGGGAACGATCTGCTATGGTTCGTCGTCGGCCAGCGTGGTTTTCGCGATGGGCCGCACCGCTGCTGGCAACAACCGGGGCGCTGACCGTCCTAGCGCTGGCGGCGTCCCCCGCCGGTGCGGCGCCTGAGGGTGGCGACGCTTGGCTGCGCGAGCAACTGGTTGGTCCGGACCGGCTGGCCGGCTTCGGCGTCTCGGCCGACGTTCAGGTCCCCGTCACCAAGATCGTCGGCGGCAGCGGAACCTTCTTCGACGAAATACGGAACGGATCGATCCGGACCTCGCACCGCCGCAGTTTCGTGTCTTTCGACGGAGTACGCGATGTCCAGATCCGTGTGACCGAGTACGTGAATCATGCCTTCGCCACCGCGATCGGCAAGAAGCAGACCGACCGGTTCCAGTTCGATCCGCCGCTGCACGCGCCCGACGGCTTCGGAGTGACCGAACAGACGCGCAACGGCACCTTCGGCGTCTACGTCGTTGAGACACGGGGTCGGGTCGTTGCGGAAATCATCGCCCACACCGGCGACAGTGGGCGCCCAGGCACGGTCGACGAGGCCCGGGCGTTGGCCCGGCAGGTCGCCGACGCGCAATACGACTCGATGCTCGACTCGGTCAACCTGACCGAGCGCACCACTGTGTCGGTCATGACCGCGCACTACATGCTGCTGCTAGGAATTATGTGGTTCCTGGTCGTGCTTCAGGTGCTGGCCGCGCTGATCGCCGTCCTACGGGACCGCTCGATCCGGGAGCGGCTGGTCCGGTGGGTCCTGCGGCGCCGCACCCCGGCGCTGGTCTCCGGGGTCGGCGTCATCGACGTCACCCGGGCAGCCAGGGTGCTGCGCCGCCGGCACCGCTACGGCGTGGTGCTCCGCAACTCCGGCCTGGCCGCTCTGGTCGTCGTGACCTACAACTGGTCGGCCGCATGGCAGGTCGGAATCATCGCCGGGCTGGGATTCCTGGCCAGCCTGGTCGAGCTGGCCGCGGCCCGGCTCAGCAATCGCAACGGGCTGCGGGCCGCATACGGTGCGGCAGCGCTGGTTGCCCGGATGCTGACCACCACTGTGACCGTCTTTCTGTTCGCCTTCGCCTGCCTGCTGCTCTTGGTTCCGATCGTCGCCAGCGGCCTTGTGCCCGCCGGCTACACACCGTTCCAGACGCGGCAGGCTGCCCTGCTGTTCCTCTCCGCCGGCCTTCTCGTGATCGGTCTGGCCGATCTGGTGAACCTGCTCGGCCGCCGGCTAGCCCTGCGCAGCGCCCGGCGGATCCTCGCCCACGACGGCCGACCCGAGATCCTCTTTCTCCGGTCGTTTATGGACGATCGCCTAACAATACGGGCCCACCGCACCGGCCGGCAGTCGGTGCTCGACCGCCTGACGCTGCGGCGGTTTGAACGCTTCGAGGAGATCCTCGCCTGGGCCCTGTGGCGGTTCGGCCCTGTGGTCGCCCTCGGCGACGACTGGCTCCCGCCGCTCGGCGCCGCCCGCGTCTCGGTGCCGACCGGAACTCAGTGGGAGGACATCGTGCGGGACAAGCTTCCGCACGCTGGGCTGATCGTGATGAGTACCGGGCGCACCAGATCGGTGGTGGATGAGATCGGCATGATCCGAGCCGCCCAGGCTTTGGCTAAGACGATCTTCGTTTTTCCGCCAGTGACTGAACGGGAACTGCGCCAGCGCCTGGACTTCGTGACGCAGGCGCTCGACCTGCGCCGCGATCTGCTGCAGCCCGCCTACCAGCCCCGGCGGCGGTTGCTGGCCCTCAGCTTCGACGCCATCGGCCACCCGGTGTTCGTCCTAGGGGACAGCCGAGACGACCTGTCCTACCAGGCGGCCATCGACCGCGCCGCAGCCCAGGTCCAGGCCCGGCAGCCCACCACCGTGAGCGCACCGGAGGTGTCGGTACAGGCGCAGCCGGATCCAAACGAACCCCGGCTGGCTCCGGTCTCGGTGCCCCGTAAGGCTCGCCGCCGCGCGGCCCGGCGACGGTTCTGGGCGTTGGCTCCGTGGGTGCTCAATGGGGTGCTGATCCTCTCGGGCCAGATCTTCGCGGTCGAGCCGTCGGCACCACTGCCACCGGTGCCGGGCGATGTTGTGTCCCGCATCGCGGCGTCCGGACTGGTCACCACCGGCACCAACACTCTGCTGGTCGCCGACGCCGGCCACCGGACGATCGTGGCGATTGACGCGTCCGGCCACGCCACCACAGTGCAGAAGCTGACCGCCACGCCGATCCAGCTCATCGCCGACACCGACGTCGTCTACGTCACGACGACCAACCCGCCTGGCCTGGTCGCGTTGAAGACGACCCCGCTGGGCTACTCGGCCGTCTGGACCGCGAGCCTGCCTTCGGTGCCGGTGTCGGCCGTCCGGGTCGGCACGCGCGTATTCGCCTCGCTGCCGGTGCTGGATGCCGTCGTCGCTCTCGACGCTGGTAAGGGTACGACCGTCGGATCGGTGCGCACCGTACGCGGCCCCTACTCGCTCGCCGCATCGGCCGGTGACGTCGTCATCGCCAGCGTCACCGACTCGACCCTGACCTGGGTCGACGCCAAGACCCTGAAGGCGTCCGGCCAACTGACGGTCGACGACCCGTCAATGCTCGTCCGCACCGGCACCGACCTGCTCATCGGCAGCACGCTGGAGTCCTCCCTCACGCTGCTGGACCTGACCAACCGTACGGTGCTGGCTCACACCAACGGAATCCTGGTCAACAATGCCGCGGCGATGGCCGACGGCCGGGTCGCGGTGGCCACCTACAACCACCCGGCCCAACTGGTCATGCTTGATCGCAACCTGCGCCAGACCGGCTCGATGACCGTGCCGTCCCAGATCTACGTGCTGGCCTTCACCGACGCCGGTCTCGTCTGCTCGCTGGCCGACGAGCCGGCCGTGACCGTCGTACGCCGGCCAGAGTGAGCGCCGTTGCCACGAACCGGGTTCGCGACTCGTGGGCTCGCCGAGTCGTTTGCGCAGCTGTTGTCACGTGCGTAGACGACGCTTCAAGGTACGAGCCATGCCGCCTATTTCGCCGTTGAGATCGCTCGGTAAATTGTCTCATGACACGCGTTTGAGGACCGGCGTTTGAGGAAGATCCCGCTTCGATAGCACGTCGAATGCCAGCTTCATGCCAGCCGATGTGAACAATGGTCGAACACATCGCCGGCTACTGCAATCGTCAACGACAGTGAACAGAGCAAGGGTGACCGGTCACGACGGCTCCCAGATTCCGAGATGCTCGCCGATCCGCGCAACCAGCGGTGGTCTTCGCCAGGACCTCGGTGGCCGAGAAGCCGTTGGCATCCAGCTGAGCTGACACCCGGCGCGCTCGCGGGTGAGAGCGGATCACCGCGTGGCCGTTGCTAACAAGGCAGACGTGATCGGCCTCGGCGTCGCGGCGCTCCGCGGCAGCACGCTCATCCGCTATGCGTCGCCGCTCGTCGTCCTCGTGCCGGAGCCGTCTCTCCCGAACCAAGCCCATCCGAGGGCAACCTGATTTCGCGGAGCAGGCCGTAGCCGATGAATGCGAAGCTGCCAACCGTGCCGACGGCTTCGAACCAGCCCGGCACCGAACCCCAGCGCGTTCATGGCACCACGGTGCCGAGTACGTCAAGTACGGGCGCACACTCGCGATACTGTCGGCCACGTGCGCCCAAGGAAGGCGACAATCGCATGCTCGTCGGCGGGATCGCGGTTCAACGAGATCTCGTACCGCTTCAGCTACCTCTACGACACCATCGCCAAACGAGTCCATAGGAACGCCGATCGGTGAGCGATGTCGGTCGGCCGATCACCACCACCGGTACCGGTTCTCACGGCTGGGGGGTATTGCTCGACCCGCCGACCCCCACGCCAATCCCGCCGATGAGACAGAAAGCGATGCAGCCGAGGATCGGCACGACGGCCAAAACAATCCACACCCAGATGGCCACCGTCGCCGCTTGGCGAAGGCCGCGGTTCGGATCGACTGGCTGCGGGGGTTGCTGCCACTGTGGAGGCGGGGGCGGCTGCAACTGTGGGGGCGGGGGCTGCCAGCTAG